>MNCZ01000130.1:0-4264 GCA_001914695.1 Gammaproteobacteria bacterium 13_2_20CM_66_19
AGGTCGTGTCCTTCATCTCTACCGTTCGCCGCCTGGTCGGCCCTCCATTCCGCGCTGATTAGCCATAAGGTGCTACTAGACTCGAGCAGCCCTGCATTGTCCGTGAGCCCTTACTCAAACAGCGCTGGCTTGTGAGCTGAAGCTGTGGATCGGGACCCAAGTCACGCCTGTAAGTACAGTTTGGATACGATGCCCGTTTGAGCATCATAAGTTGTTGATTGTAAGCGGCTTCTTGACCGAGATGGAGGCGCGCTCCGCCGTCGTGACGACCGAAACATAGCTCCGAAGCGTGATGCTCGAAGCGCTCGGCTGCTGAAGCGGGCCTGCGGCGAATGACGTAGCTCGAGATATCCGTATCGAGCATGAGAAGCGCCATGGCCGTAGTTCCTGTTTCTAACGCCTCGCGACCACCACGCTGTTCACTGCCATGTTCCTGCTTAGCAGCTGGCTGCACATGATCGGCAACATGATTTTTCTCTGGGCGTTCGGCCCGGCGATCGAGGATTCCCGCAGCCCTGCTGATCGCGGCTTCTGGTTCCTCATTCAGCTCGTCAGTGCGGGCAGCGTAGCCAATCAGAGCAGCGGCGGCGGCGCCTGCCTTGCCCACGTGGGCGGAACGCTGTTCGGCGCTGCAACCGCTCGATTGTTCGAGAGGCGGCCACGTCTTTTTTAATAGCCGTTGCCAGGCCCCGGGCTGCAGCGGGTCGAGGCGCCGCGCAGCGACGCCACCCGAGTTCCTTGTCGGCGCATGACAGGGCGATTCACGCTATCTTAAGAGGCGTGCAAGCAGCCGGTCCGCGCGGGGGGTCGAGGGGCGGTACGGAACCCGGGCTCAAACGAGCGCTCGGCCTCACCGACGTCACGCTGTATTTCGTGACCGCCACCAGCAGCTTGCAATGGGTCGCCACCGCAGCCGCGGCCGGACCGAGTGCGCTCACGGTCTGGCTGATCGGCGCGCTGACCATGTTCGTGCCCTTGTCCGTGTGTACGGTGTGGCTCGCCTCGCGCCATCCTGATCAGGGTGGACTGTATGTCTGGACCGGGCTGGCGTTCGGTCCGTTCGCTGCCTTCCTCACCGGCTGGAGCTACTGGACTTCAAACCTGCCCTACTTTGCCGGGATGCTGTACTTCGCCGCGGGCAGTGCGCTGTGGGTGACGGGCGGCGGCGCGCACCCGCTCGATGCCTCGCCGGCGTGGTTCATCTCGTTCGCTGTTGGGACGCTGGCCTTCGTCACGGTGCTCAACGTCCGCGGCCTCGGCGTCGGCAAGTGGCTGAGCAACGCAGGCGCCTGGGCACGCTTCCTCGCAACGCTCCTGCTGGTGGTGCTCGGCGCGATTGCCTGGTGGCGCTTCGGGCCCGCCACACCGATTACCCCGGCTGCACTGCGTCCCGGGCTCGGGCTCAATGACCTGATCTTCTGGGGAGCGATTGCCTTCGCCTTCGCCGGGCCCGAGTCAGCGAGCCTGATGGGCGGCGAGATAAAGAATCCGCGCCGCACCGTGCCGCAGGCGCTCGCACTCGCCGCTCCGCTCATCCTGCTCATCTATGTCACCGGGACGCTCGCCGTGCTGGTCTCGATCCCCTATCAGCAGACCAGCGCACTGTACGGCGTCATGCAGGCGATCGATCACGTCGGCGACCGGCTCGGGCTCGGGTGGGTGACCCCGCTCGCGGCGAGCTTCACCGTCGTCACCTGCCTCGGCAGCGCCAGCGCCTGGCTCGGCTCCGTCGCCCGCATCCCCTTCGTCGCCGGGATCGATAACTTCCTGCCGACGAGCTTCGGCCGGCTGCATCCGCGCTACGGGTCACCGGCCAACGCCTTGACCACGCAGACCGCGATCGCCATGGCCCTCGCCGTCATGGGTCAGGCGGGAACGAGCGTCAAAGGCGCGTACGAGGTGCTCGTCAACCTGATGGTGATCACGCAGATGCTGCCGTTCCTCATCCTGTTCGCATCGGCGATCCAGCTCGCGCGTGGTGCGCCGGCAGCGTACGACCTGAAGATTCCCGGCGGGCGCGCCACGGTGGTCGCCACGGCACTGGTTGGCCTTTTCACCACGCTCGGCGCGATCGTGCTGTCGCTGGTACCGCGGGCCGATGAGCCCAACAAGCTGCTCGCGGTCGGCAAGGTGGTCGGGATGACGGCCCTGCTGCTCGCCGGCGGGGTCGCTCTTTACCTCAACGGCAGTCGCCGGCGCGCGCGTCTCGCGTTGCTATCAGTCCCGAGCCCGGGGTCTTGAGCGGAGTGTCCTTTCAGCCCGCGGCGGCGGGCGACGCCAGGCGCTCGCGCGGAAACTGGCCGAGACTCTCGATGACGGCGGAAATCCCCTCGCAGGCCCGGAGCCGCGCCTGCGCTTCCGGCGCACCGATTCCGATGAGGTAGCCGATGCCGGCGGCCCGCGCCGCCTGCAATCCCGAGACCGCGTCCTCGACGACGATGCATTCCTTCGGCGGGAGGTGGATGTTGTGTGCCGCCGCCAGGTACATATCGGGCGCCGGCTTGCCGGGGCGGCTGCCATCGTCGTAGACGATCTTCGGGATGTCGAACCAGCGCTCCAGTTCGAGGCGCTTCACGAAGAAATCCAGGTTGGTCTTCTCGGAGGACGTCGCAATGGTGCGCGGGATGCTGCGCGCCACGAGCGTATCGAGCAGCTCGCGCGCCCCCGGGGATAGTTGCAGCCCGTCGGGATTCTTCAGGCACAACCCGCGATACAGCGATTCCTTGGCCTGAATCAGTTCGAGGAGCTCAGAGCCCGCGATCTGCCGACCCGTCAGGTAACTCAACACGTAGGAATTGGGGCGCCCGTGCATGTGAAGCGCGAGCTCCTCCTCGCTCATCTCGCGGCCGCGCAGCTGCCCGGCGACCTGTTGCCAGGCCTCGATCTGAAACCCGGCGTCGCAAAGCAACACGCCATTGAAATCAAAGATGACGCCTCGATATTTCATGACCTGACTCGAGGAACGGCCGCGCCGCATCATACTTGAGCGTCGCGCGGGGAGGTGCCCGCAGAGCCGAAGGCTAGTCGGCTCCGGCGATCAGGCTGAGATCCAGCGCGGCGGGGTGCTCGACCGGACGGCGGGTAATCGGGGCCCCGGGCACGTACTGCCCCGCGATCACCGCGCAGTCCCGGCCGGCTTCCTTCGCGCAGTACAGGGCTTCGTCAGCGAGCCTCAGCAACTCCTCGAAGCGCGGGCTCATCGTCGTGTCGGCGATGCCGAAGCTGGCGGTGAACGTGGGAATGCTGCCTGCCAGCAACCTCTCGGCGAGCTTGGCGCGCACCCTATCGGCGACTTCCCGGCCGTCCACGGCGCCCGCTCGGGCAAGAATCAGGATAAATTCCTCGCCGCCCCAGCGTGCGGCCATGTCCCCGTCCCGCAGGCTCAACTGCAGGGTCTCGGCGAAGATCCGCAGCGCCTGGTCGCCCGCCTCGTGACCACGCGAATCATTCAAGCGCTTGAAGTGGTCGAGATCCACGAGCACCAGGGCGAAGGCCTTGCCCTCGGCATTGAGGCCGCGGACCTGCTCTTCCGCATTGCCGCGGTTCGGCAGCCCTGTCAGGCTGTCGGTGGTCGCCCGGCGCTGAGTGCTGTGGAATGCGCGTACCGTGCCGATGCGTGCCCCCGCCTGCATCCCGAGCGTCGTCAGCTGCGCGACCTGGCGGCTCGTCGAGGGCTTGCCGGCGGGACCCCCGGCTCCCCGACGCCCGAGGGGGGATTCCTCGAGGGCACGATGTGCACCTCGACCGCGCGCGGCATGTCGTTGATGCGCAGCACTTGGCGACTCGACGTCGCATCCCGGCGCGCCGGCATCGGGGTGTTGCGTCGCCCGCTCCAGATGGGCCCGGCTGGAATCGGCCAGCAAGAGCTCCGTCGGCATGTCCGTCGAGATCAACTTCATGGCGCGCGCCAACACCCGATAGGCTTCCTCTTCGCTGTCGGCCATCTCGAGCGCTTCGACCAGCTGGGTGCCGAAGGCGTCCCGGTCCGCCTCGGCGCGCAACCGTCCGATGACCTCATTCAGGCGATCGGCCATGGCATTGATCGCGCGACCGAGCTCGCCGACTTCATCGTGACTCACGACGTCGTTCCGCAAACCGAGATTGCCTTCGGAGATCGAGACGGCCACATCGCGAACCCTGCGCAGCGAGCGCCGGATGGAGCGCGACAGCCAGGCGACCAGCATCGTTCCCACGACGCTGGTCAGGGCGCCGGCCGACATCAACCAGCGCTTGGCGCTCGCTTCGGCGTTCGCGGCATCGGCGC
>MNCZ01000130.1:4303-12615 GCA_001914695.1 Gammaproteobacteria bacterium 13_2_20CM_66_19
CGGCCTCTTTCGCACCGCGCAGCGCCAGCGGCGCGGTTTCCATCGCCTGAGCGAGAAACGTATCGGCGAGAGTGTGTACCTTGGTCTCGATCTCGACCAGGTCGGGAGGCAGCTCGAAGTGCTCGAGCGCCAGCAGGTCGCGCCTGAAGTCCCTGGCGTTCTCCGCCACTGACGCCGCAACGCCCGAGCGCTCATCCGCCGAGAGCGTGCCGCTTGCGAGAGCCGCGTTGACGTCGGCGCGCAGATTGGCGTGGACCGTGTCCGCATCCTGGTGATAGCGCGCCGCGTTGCTGATCAATGCCAACTCAGTCATGGCCCGGCTCTGGTCATCCAGTGCGCGCCAGGCGATGACCGTGACCACCACGAGGGCTGCCATCAGCAGCCCGTTGATCAGCAGCAGACGGGCGCCCACGGACCACCGTGGCAGCCGCAGGGCATTGAGAACTGTGCTCATCCGGTCACCGGGACAAGGACGCTCGCCATCTTACGGTCGGACGGAGGCCGGACCGGACCTGGCGCACAGGGGCGGGAACTGCCCAGGCCGTGCGCCTGCGTTATGTTCGTTTTGTGACCGCGATCCCCATCACCTGGGAGCGCCTGCAGGGATTTTCCATAACGCCCAAACGCGCTGCCGGGGCCCGAGCGAAGTGCCCAGCGCGCGGGCGTGCCCTCAGGCCTTGGCGCGGCGTGCCGCCGCGAGATCGAAGGGCAGCGTGTGCAGGCGCGTGCCGGTCGCCGCGCGCACCGCGTTCGCGACCGCCGGTGCGATCGGCGGGACCCCCGGCTCCCCGACGCCCGAGGGGGGATTCCTCGAGGGCACGATGTGCACCTCGACCGCGCGCGGCATGTCGTTGATGCGCAGCACTTGATATTGGTGGAAGTTGGTCTGATCGACGTGACCGTCGGTGAGGGTGATCTTGCCGTAGAGTGCCGCCGACAGCCCATAGCCGATGCCGCTCTGCATCTGCGCCTTCACCACGTCGGGCGTTACAGCTATGCCGCAATCCACCGCGCACACCACCCGATCCACCGTGATCTTGTTGCCGCTCACGGTCACTTCCGCCACCTGAGCGACCACCGAGCCGAAGGACTCGTGCACGGCAACGCCCCGCCCGCGTCCCTTCTCCTTCGGGAACGGGTTGTCCCAGCCTGCCTTCTCCGCCGCGAGCTTCAGGGCGCCGGCGTGACGCGGGTGTTTGCCGAGGAGCTTCAGGCGGAAGGCAACCGGATCCTCGCCCGCGGCTTGTGCGAGCTCGTCGATCATCACTTCCTTGGAGTACGCCATGTGCGTGTGCTCGACGGAGCGCCACCACAGCACCGGCACACCGACCTTGGGCGGCGTCCAGCTGACGCGAGCATGATCGAGGTCGTACTGCTCGGCGGCGCTGCCGCCGGTCGCCGTCGGGTCGATGCCGTTCTTGACCAGCACGGACTCGAACGGTGTGCCGATGAGAATGGATTGCCCCACGATCCGCTGACCGTAGGCGACCTTGCCGTCCTTGCCGAGGCCGGCGGTGATCCGGTGGTAGTTGAGCGGCCGGTAGCGGCCGCCGGTGATGTCGTCCTCGCGCGTCCAGATGAGCCGCACCGGGTACTTCCCGCCGGTCGCCTTGGCGATGGAGGCGACTTCCGAAATGTAGTCCGAGTCGGGCGTCGCGCGCCGGCCGAAGGTGCCGCCGGCGGCGAGGGTATTGATCGTCACCTGCTCGGGCTTCAGTCCCACCGCCGCGGCGGCGGCGGCCTGGTCCCCCGTCTGGAACTGGCAGCCCGCCCAGATCTCGCACTTGTCCGGGCTCAATCGACACACCGCCGTCAAGGGCTCCATCGTCGCGTGCGCGAGGTACGGGAACTCGAACTCCCCTTCCACGCGCTTCACCGCGTGCGCGAGCGCGGCGTCCGCTTCGCCCACCTCCTTCACCGTGAGCGCCTCCTTCCCACGCCCGAGGGCCCGGTATTCCTTCATGAGCTCGGTCGTGCCGCGTTTCTCCGCGTCCGATTCATCCCAGGTCACACTCAACGCCTCGCGGCCCTTCTTCGCCGACCACATGTCGCGCCCGACGACCGCGACGCCGCGCGGGATCTGCACCACGTCGACCACTCCGGCGACGGCCTTCGCCTTGCTGGCATCGAACGAGCTCGCCCGTGCCCCGAAGCGCGGCGGCCGCATGACCACCGCGGTCATCATCTCCGGCAACATCACGTCGATCGCGAACTGCTGCTTGCCCGTCGACTTCGCCCGCGCATCGAGCCGCGGCAGCTGCTCGTTGCCAACGATCTTGAAGTCGGTGGGATTCTTGAGGGGGACGTTCGCCGGAACGGGCAGCTTTGCCGCGGCGCCGGCGAGCTCGCCGAGGGTCGCCTTGCGGCCCGTGCCGGCGTGCGATACCACGCCTTCGCTCACCGTGATGTCCGTCGCGGGCACGCCCCAGCGCGCGGCGGCCGCAGCGACCAGCATCGCGCGCGCGGTGGCGCCCGCCTCGCGCAGCTGCTGCCAGGAGTTGGCCACGGCCGTGGACCCACCGGTGAGCTGCGCGTGGACCCCCATCGGCACGAAGGCCATGTTCTGATACGTGGGAACCTCGGCCGGTGCGCTCTCGACACGTATCTGGGCCCAGGAGGCATCGAGCTCTTCGGCGACGATAGCCGGAAGCCCGGTCCACACGCCCTGCCCCGCCTCGAGGTGCTTGGAGATCACGGTGACGGTGTTATCGGGCGCGACGCGCAGGAACGGCATCGTGAGCGGGCCGGCGACGCTGCCGGCACCGGGCTGCGAGCCGCAGCCGGGCAGCAGTATGCCGAGCGTGAGCCCGGAACCGGCGAGCGAAGTCAGTTGCAGGAACTGCCGCCGCGTCAGCTCCGGGGGTGAAGGCGAGGTGGCGGGCGATGCTGCACTCTCATCTTCTATGTGACGGAAGTACATGCTGCAGTCCTCGAGTTAGGCGGTGGCGCCCGCGGACAGAGTCTCGGCGGCCTGATGGATGGCGCCGCGGATACGCACGTAGGTCGCGCAGCGGCAGATGTTGCCGGCCATGGCGGAGTCGATATCCGCGTCGCTCGGATGCGGATTCGACGCCAGCAGCGCCGCCGCCGACATGAGCTGACCGCTCTGGCAGTAACCGCACTGCGGCACGTTCAGGGCAATCCACGCTTGCTGCACGGCGTGTCCTGCGGGCGTGGACAGACCCTCGATAGTCGTGATCTGTCTGCCTTGCGCCGTGGCTACCGGCGTCACGCACGAGCGTGTCGCCTGACCGTCGATGTGTACGGTGCAGGCGCCACAGAGCGCCATGCCGCAGCCGAACTTCGTGCCCGTGAGTTGCAGATGGTCCCGGATAGCCCAGAGCAGCGGCATGTCGGGATCGACGTCGAGCTCGCGGGCCTGGCCGTTCACGATGAGTTTGATAGGCATGCCAACGCCTCCGGATCAGGACCGCACAGCGGGTGTTTTTCGCACCTCGGCGGAGACTCTACTATCCCTCGTTCGGGAGACAACAAGCCCGCGCAACACCATCGGGGCGAGAATCCGGCCCGTCGATGGTGCGCCGCAATCGTCCCGCCGACATCGCGCCCTGTCGGCGTAACGCGACGAGTAGGCGACCCTGCCCCTGCGCACTTGCCCTTCGGCCATCGGCAGAAGCGGGAGCCTTAGCGAGGCCGGCTGGCCTGCGGCAAAGGTCCAGCTTGCCGGAAAATCCTGACGCCAGCGGCAGGTCTCCGACCGATCCGCAAATAGGGTCCTTCCTGCTCCGACGCAAGCGTGGCGCCGCTAAGCTTCTGCAATCAAAGGCTGCTAGGTTTTTTGCAATGGAAGCAACTACAACCATCTGGCTTACCAAGCCAATGGCACCGCAGGACGCGGAAAGCGTGGCCGTGATGCGCTGGGCGATCGAGGAGGATGCTGCCCGGGAAGGGAGTCTCGCCGGTGAGTGCCTCGCAGCCGCTCAAGCTGCCGGGCTCAGCGCGGAGGATACCTACGTGTTTCTCGCTTACGAGCTGCTTCTGCGCCTCGAGGAACAGCAGCAACGGCACAAGTACCTGAGCGACATCGCGCCGTTCATCGAGTCAACGCCATCTTCCCCCGCTGTCGACCCGGCGCCATCTCCCCCCGGTGTGCCCTCGGCGCCATCTTCCCCCGGTGTCGCGGCGCGCCTCGTGGAGCACGTGGGGCGGCTCGCGCGTAATACGGTCGGTCGGGTGCTGCATCTCGAGCGGGCTGCGACCGGGCCCGCCGGTGCCGATGCAGCCGTTGGCCACGGCCACTGAAGTCCGTGCTCAGCAGCTTCGCCGCGGGTGCCCTCCTCGCGATCGCGCCTGTCGTTTTCGCCGCCGGGGCCGCTCCGGATCCGGTAATCGGAACCTGGAAGCTCAACACCGGCAAGTCGACGGGTGCTGCGGTGCCGAGGAGCGAGACGCGCACCTACGCTGCCTCCGCCGATGGCTTGACGCTCAGCTACAAACGCGTGGGCGCGGACGGCAAGGAAATCTCCGTCAAGGCGACGTATAAGTACGATGGCAAAGACTATCCGGTCACCGGATCGCCCGACTTCGATGCATTGAGCGCCAGGCGCGTCGGCCCCAACATCGTCGAAGGGACCCAGAAGCACAAGGGCAAGATCGTCTCCACCACGACGCGCACTCTCTCCAAGGACAGAAAGACGTTGACGCTCATGACGCGGAGAGCCGACGCCAAGGGGCAGATGACAACCGCGACGCTGGTCTACGATCGCCAGTGACGCGTCCGCACCCCCGCGACGCGTCCACATCCGTAGCGCGCATCCGCATCCCCGTGACGCGTCCGCATCGCGGGCGTTTACGCGCGGCTCCGGATCTCCTTTGCGTGCGCGGCTGCGAGCGCCGCCATGCTCTCGAAGCGAAAGTCGTACCTCGGCGTACCGGGCGGGGCCATGGTGCTGCCCCAGCCTCGCGCGGCGTGGCGACGGTCGATCCACGCCGACGCCAGTCCGGCCCGATTCGCCGGCGCGTGGTCATGGAAGAGGCTCTGCGCCACGTGGAGGATGTCCGCTTTCCCAAAACCAAAGTCAGTCTGCAGGTGCGTGAGAAGGTAGGCGAAATTTCGATCGTTCGGCTTGTACGATCCGATGTCCTGAGCCGTATAGATCGCATCGAAAGTCACTTTGAGCCGGGTGTTACTGGCCCGGAAGGACACACGATCGACGTTGGAAAGAATCACGAGCTTGTAGTGACTGTGAAGATACTGCAGCGCCTCGGCCGAATCGGGAAATTCGGGCCAGTCCGGGACCGACGCGCCGAACGTGTTCGCTCCGTCGTCGCTCGGTGCGACGCCCCACGACCTGGCCAGGCGTTTGTAGACCGCTCCCAGGAGCTGCGAATACAACATCGCGGGCGTCTCCTCCTCCTGAGCTGACTCCTCGCGCGCGAAGCTCTCGAGGATCTGATCGCGCGACATCGGGCTGCGCGACTTCGCGACGAGCGGTGCCAGGCCGGCCAGGATGCCCCTCTCCCAGTCGATGAGCGTCCCGTAGCAGTCGAACGTCAACACCTTGAAGTCGGTCAGCTTCATCACACAGCTTGCGCGGCGTCGCCCTCGGATTGCATGACCACCTTGCCGCGGAGCACTGTAATCGATTCGGGCGCCAGGGCGAAGGAGGTGCCGGGCCCCGCGCCGCGGTTCGCCGCGTCGGCGACCCCGAGCGCCTCGGCGATTGCCACCGTATACGACTCGTCCACGGAGAGTCCGAGCAGCCCCGCGAGCGCCAGACGCGCCAGCGCGGTGACCGCGATGAGATGCACCACCGTGCGTGTCGTCGGGCTCATGGTCCGCTAGTAGAACGGAATGCCTCGCCTCAGCACGAGATGAAACACGAGCAGCAGCGCCACGACGGCGGCGAGCGGGTAGCGGATCGATTCGACCCTCGTGCGCGAGTACCCATCGACCGGGGCGATGCACCAGGCGCCGGCCTGCGCCCAGACGATCCCGATGATCATCGCCACCGCGGGCGGCTGGAGGACCTCGATCAGGTTACGGGGGACCCGGAACAGGATAATCAGCGGCATGGCCAGGAGAGCCGGGAGCGTGGCGACCTGGAAGATGGCGCGCGTCCGTGCGCCGGGGGTCGTGAGCTCCGACGCATCGCCCGCGACACCGAGGAGATGACGCGCCAGCCACAACGCGGCGGGTGGGATGAGGGCCATGGAGGCGAGCGCACATGCCACCTTGGCGGTCGGGCCGAGACCGAGGTAGTCCATGGCGACGCCGACGTCGCCGCCAGTATTGAGAGCTCCCCAAGGGACCTGGGGAAGCGACTGGAAGAGACTGTGGTACGCCATCCAGATGATGAACAGTCGCAGCGTGGACGAGCGTACCGCGCGGCGGTGCAGGAGGAACCCAAAGGCGATGCCGCTCACGAAGATCGCGAGCGCCCCGGTGCCCTGAAACAGGCTCGTCAGCGGGTTCTCGCCCACCCAATCGTGGTTGTTGTGAAAGAGCGTCGGACGCACGCCCGGAAGGAATGCCTTGGGCAGGACCAGGAAGAGCTCCTGGATGAAGAACGTGAGGTTGAAAGCGAGCGTGTACAGCAGCGCCGAGCCGAGGGTCAGCGTCCAGCTCCACGGGATGGCCGCCCGGGTGTCGGGTCCGCCCGCGCGCCGCGCCCGCAGCGCTCCCGCGAGGCCGAGCAGCAGGGGACCCAAACCCACGGTGAGCGCGATCGCAACCGGGATCATCGCCACGCTTCCTCCGTGCCAGGGACTTTCAATAGAGTAGCCCGTGAGACTCGCGGGAGCTTTTGCACAGAGGTTCTATGAGACTGGCCGTCGAGGTGATCGGGTGGACCGGTGCGCTGCTCATTCTGGGGGCCTATGCGCTGCTCTCGGCGGGAAAGCTCAAGGCGCGCTCCCTCACCTATCACCTCATGAACATCGTGGGAGCGGCCGGGTTCGTGGTGAACAGCGGTTGGAATGGCGCCCTGCCCTCTGCGGCGCTGAACGTGATCTGGATCGGAATCGGAGTCTATGCGCTGTGGCGGCGCCGCCGGCTGCCGGACGAGGCAGGACTCGAAGCCCAATGATACGCGCAGCGGCGCTCAGCTCCCGAGTCCGGTGAGCGCCGCGAGCAACGCCTGACCGTCGGGGCTCCCGAGCCCGGTGCACGGATCCCAGCCGGCCGCCGCCTGGTAGGCGCCGTTGTTGCCTTCGGTGATGTCGCGGAAGGCCCGCGGGCCGATGCGGTAGAGCGCGGCGTGAACGTCGCCGAGCGGCCGGCCGAGCTTCTGGTTGCAGCGCGCGATCAGCGCGGCCCAGAGCGGCGCGACCGCGCTCGTGCCCCCGATCACATCCGCCTTGCCGTCGACCCGCACCTGGTAGCCGGTGAGCGGGTCCGCGTTGCCCGCAACATCCGGAACACCGCGCCCGGCGATGCCGTTGGGTGCCTTGGGCACCGCAATGCTCTGCTGCCAGGAAGGCAACGGAAACACCTGGCTCACGCCGCCGCCGGTGGCGCCCTCGTTGACGCTCGTCTCGTTCCACACGACCTCGCTCACGATCGAGCCGCCGCGCGCGGTGAGCTTGGTGCCCCCGCACGCCAGCACAGACGGACTCGAGGCGGGAAAATCGACATGAGGCTGGCCGTCGGTCTCGCCGTCACTCGAGCCGCTGTCGCCGGCGGCCGCGGTCACGGTAACCCCAAGGGCGGCCGCATCCTCGAGCGCGGTCTGCATCGCATCGCGCGAAGGTGCGTTCCAGCCGTCCTCCGGGCCGCCCCAGCTGATCGACATCACCGCGGGATGGTTGACGCCATCGTGCGCGGCCTGGGAGATCGCCTCATAGAACCCCTGGTCGGTGTTCGGCGCGAAGTACACGACGATCTTCGCGCCCGGCGCCAGAGCGCCGATCACCTCGATGTCGAGCATCACCTCACCATCGGCATCGCCGCCGGGCTGATTGGTGCCTCCGGCGACGGAGACCGCGGTAACGCTCGGCGGCCGGGTGATCCCGAGACCGTTGAAGTACTGCGCGAGATCGCTCGCAGTGAAGCCCCCGCCGAGCTCGATGAGAGCGACGGTCTGCCCGCTGCCGTCTGTCGATGGGGGGAAGTTGTAGAGTCGCCCGAGCTCGGGAGGCGCATACGTCACGGCGGGCGCAGCCCGCGGTCTGCGCGAGTGCACCCGGGCCACCGGCCGCCGGTCGAGCCCCAGCACGGCAATCGCCTCCGGCGGCAGGGTCGGCGCCTGCCCAAGGCCGACGAATGGCCCGCGGCCGTCGCTGAGCTGATATCTGCCGAGGGTGACGCCGAACGCGCGCTCGAGCGCCTGTGGCGCACCGCGCAGGTGCAG
>MNCZ01000023.1 GCA_001914695.1 Gammaproteobacteria bacterium 13_2_20CM_66_19
CAGACCGGCATCCGCAACGTGTACGACAACGTCGACACCCCCATCGTCATGCTGAACGACCTGCTGCAGGGGCAATTCAAGTCCTTCGCGTCCGACACCGGGCGGCTGCTCGTGAACACGACCGTCGGCATCGGTGGCCTGTTGGATCCAGCCACCGCTCTCGGGCTGGAGAAGAACGACCGGGACTTCGGCCAGACGCTCGGCAAGTGGGGCGTCGGGAGCGGGCCGTATCTGGTACTCCCCTTCCTCGGCCCCTGCGACGTGCGCGACAGCTTCGGCAAGCTCGCCGATACCTACAGCACGCCGCGCACCTACATCAAGAACAACTACTGGTATTGGAGCCTTTGGCTGGTCGAGAAGGTCGACGCGCGGTCGCGCTTCCTCGATCAGGACCGGCTGATCGACAACGCCTACGACGCTTACGCCTTCCTCCGCAACGCCTACCGGCAGCACCGCGACTTCAAGGTGAACGGCGGACAGTCCGCGAGCGAGGAGGAGCAGGAGCTCAAGCTCATGGAGGAGGCGGGCGAGGATCAGCAGGCGCCCCAGGGCGCGCCACCGCAGTCATCGCCGCAGTCGTCGCCGCAGTCGTCGCAGCCGGAACAGCCGCCGCCGCAATCTTCCCCGCCCCGGGTCTAGCCACGCCGCCGCGCTACACGCCGCCCTCGAGCAGCTCCTCGACCTCTCCGATCCGGCTGAGCGCCACGAGCCCGGACGGCAGGCGCCGGTAGCGGAGCTTTCCGCCCGCGCGCTTCACCGCGGCCAGCCAGTCGAGCAGCACGGCAAGGCCGGCGCTGTCGGATGAGGTGATGCCGGCGCAATCGATCTCGAGCTCGCGCCCGTTGGCGCTCGCGAGCGATGCGAGCCCCTCCTGGTGCGCGCGTCGCGCGGTTGCAAAGCTCAGCGGCCCGTGCGCCGCGAGTTGCCCATCACCGCTCGCCACGAGCCGGAACGGCCCGGCGCGCACATCGCGGTCGGCCGGCGCGGGCGGGGGAGCGTTCATCAACTCTTGCGGCCGGCCTGCCGGCCGATCGCCTCGGGCCGCTCGCCGGATTCGAGACGCTTGATGACCGCATCGAGCCCCTGGGCCTCGATCTGCTCGCCGAAGTCCGTGCGGTAACTGTTGACGTAGCTGATGCCGTCGATCACGACATCCCACGCCTTCCATCCCTGAGGGGTCCTGCGCAGGTAGTAATTGACCGCGACGCGATCGCCGTTCGCGCGCTTGACCTCGGTGCGCACGGTGACGAGCTTGGCGTCCGGATCGGCCTTGTTGGGATAGATCTTGAGGCGCTCGGCCGTGAACTCCACCAGGGCGCTGCCATAGTTGTTGAGCAGCGACTGATAGAAGGCGTCGACGAAGCGCTTGCGCTGCTCGGGAGTCGCGGTGCGCCAGTGCCGGCCCAGCACCAGGGTCGCCGAGTACTGGGTGTCGAAATGCGGCAGCAGGTACTTGTCGATCAGCTGGCGCACCTTCTCCGGATCGCGCCGAAAGGCGTCGCGATCCTTGTCGAGCTCACCGAGCATGCCCTGGGCGGCGTTCTGCACCACCTCGGTCGGCCCCTCGCCAGAGGCGGCGCTCGCGGCGGGCGCGCCCTCGGCCTGCGCCGCGGGCGGGGCCTGCGCCTGCGCGCCCGCGAGCCCGAGGCCGAGCCACAGGGTGGCCAATGCAACTGTCGCGTGTCTCATTTCTTTGACTCCACCTTGTTCCGGTTGTCGCCGCCCTGACTCTGGCTGTCGCCGCCCTTGCTCGCATAGTTCGCGAAGAATTTGTTGACCAGGCTCTCGAGCACGATGGCGGACTGCGTCTGCTCGATGCGGCCGCCGTCCTTGAGATAGCTGTCGAGCCCGCCCGGGCTGAGGCCGATGTACTTGCCGCCGAGCAACCCGGTCGTCTGGATGCTCGCGAAGCTGTCCTCGGGAATCTGGTTGTACTGCGGATCGATACGCAGTGTGACGACCGCCTTGTACTCCTTCGAGTCGAAGCGGATCCCGGCAACCTCCCCGATGCGCACCCCCGCCATGGCCACGGGGGAGCCCACCTTGAGGTCGCCGATGTCGTCGAACTCGGCGGTCACGTGATAGCCGAGCATCGCGCGGCCGAACTTCACTCCGCTCGCCGGCAACTGGGTCGTGAGGAACAGCAGCGCGGCGAAGCCCAGCAGCACGAACAGGCCGGTTCCGATCTCGAGGGTTCGATTGGGGCGCATGCTTTGAGGTCTCCTCTTACAGGAATGTGGCGGTCAACACGTAGTCGAGCAGCAGCGTGAGCACCGAGGACGCCACCACGGTGCGCGTGGTCGCCAGCGCCACGCCCTCCGCCGTCGGTGCGGCGTTATAGCCCTCGTGCACGGCGATCAGGCTGCAGGCGGTGCCGAACACCAGGCTCTTGACCACGCCTTCGGTGACGTTGCGCAGCTCGACCGAGTCCTGCATCTGCGACCAGAAGACGCCCCTGTCGACCCCCATGAGCTGCACGCCGATCAGCTGCGCGCCGTAGAGGCCGACGACGCTGAAAATCGCGGTCAGCAGCGGCATGGCGATCACTCCGCCGAGAAAGCGCGGCGCGGCGACGTAGCGCATCGGATCGACCGCCATGATCTCCATCGCGGTGAGCTGGTCCGTGGCGCGCATCAGGCCGATCTCCGAAGTGAGCGCCGTGCCCGCCCGACCGGCGAAGAGCAGCGCCGTCATGACCGGCGCCAGCTCCTTCAGCAGCCCGAGCGCCGCGGCGCTGCCGAGCGCCTCCACCGAGCCGAAGCGATGCAGCAGGTCGTAGCCCTGGAGCCCCAGCACCATGCCGACGAACAGGCCCGACAGCATGATGATGATGAGCGAGCGGGCGCCGGCATTGTAGACCTGGTGCACGAGCAGCCACGGCCGCCCGAGCGCCGGCGCGCATTGAGCGAGCAGCCGCGCCAGGAAGATCACGACCGATCCGAGCCGGCGAATGCCCTCGACGATCAGGCCGTCGCGGTCGCCGTTGCTCATCAGTCCTCCGCCACCAGCAATTGCGTGGCGTAGTCCGGCGCCGGGTAGTGGAACGGCACGGGACCTTCGGCGCCGCCCGTCATGAACTGCCGCACGGCGGGCGAATCGCTGGCGCGCAGCTGCGCCGGCGTGCCCGACGCCGCCACCCGCCCGCCCGAGATCAGGTAGCTGTCGTCGGCGATGGTTGCGAGCTCCTGAACGTCGTGCGAGACCACGATGCTGGTGATCCCGAGCGCCCCGTTCATGTGCTTGATGAGCCGCAGGATGACGCCGAGCGAGATGGGATCCAGACCGACGAACGGCTCGTCGTACATCAGCACCTCCGGATCCATGACGATGGCGCGCGCGAGCGCCACGCGGCGCGCCATGCCACCCGAGAGCTCCGCCGGCATCAGGGCGGCGGCGCCCCTGAGGCCCACCGCCTGGAGCTTGGTGAGCACGAGCTTGCGAATCAGCGTTTCGGGAAGATCGGTGTGCTCGCGCACCGGGAAGGCGACGTTCTCGAACACGTCCATGTCGGTGAGGAGTGCCCCGTTCTGGAACAACATGCCCATGCGGCGGCGCAAGGCATAGACCTCGCGGCGGCCGAGGGTCGCGAGCTCCTGGCCGAACACGCGCAACTCGCCCTGATCGGGGGGCACCTGCGCCGTGATCAGCTTGAGGAGCGTGGTCTTGCCGGTGCCGCTCGGCCCCATGATGGCGGTGATGCGGCCGCGGCGCACCTGGACGTCGAGATCGGAGAAGATCGGCCGCCCGCCCAGGGCGTAGTGCACGCCGCGCACGTCGACCACCACGTCAGCCGGCGAAGCAGCCGACGCGCGCTGCGGAGGTTCTCGGCTTGTCACGCGATCGCGGCGTCCGCCTCGTGGCTCAGGCGGCCTGGCTCTCCATCTCGGCCCCGTAGCGCCCGGCGGTCGCCAGGCCGTTGAGCCTCGCGCGCTTGGCGAGTTCTTGCTGTCCGGCGGTGAAATTCGCAGCCTGCCCGGCCCACCCCTTGAGCGCGGTCTCCTGCAGCGCCCGGCCGTAACTGAAGGTCAGCGCCCAGGGCAGCGGCCCAAGCCGGTTGATCAGCGAGAGGTGTAGCGTCGCCTCCGCCGGGGACTGTCCGCCCGAGAGGAAGGCGATCCCCGGCACGGCCGGCGGCACATGGCGCTTCAGCACGCGCACCGTCGCCTCGGCGACCGTCTGCGGCGGCGCCCGGTTGGGCGCCTTCTTGCCCGAGATCACCATGTTGGGCTTGAGCACCATGCCTTCGAGCAGCACGCGGTGCTCGTAGAGCTCGTGGAACACGCAATCGAGCACCTGATCGGTCACCTTCTCGCAGCGCTCGATCGAATGGCCGCCGTCCATCAGCACTTCCGGCTCGACGATCGGCACGATGTCGTTCTCCTGGCACAGCGCTGCGTAGCGCGCCAGCGCTTGCGCATTTGCACGGACGGCGAAGGCGGTCGGAATGCCCTCGGCAATGTCGATCACCGCACGCCACTTCGCGAAGCGGGCGCCGAGCCCGCGGTACTCGATCAGCCGCTCGCGCAGGCCGTCGAGCCCCTCGGTGATGGTCTCGCCGGGATAGCCCGCGAGCGGTTTCGCGCCGGTGTCGACCTTGATGCCGGGGAGCATGCCCTGCTTCGCCAGGTACTGCGGGAAGGGCGTGCCGTCCTTCGTCTTCTGGCGCAGGGTCTCGTCGAACATGATGACGCCGCTGACCCACTCAGCCGCGCCGGGCGCGGTGAACAGCATTTCGCGATAAGTGCGGCGATGTTCCTCGGTCGACTCCAGCTTGATGCTGTCGAAGCGTTTCTTGATGCTCCCGGTGCTCTCGTCCGCGGCCAGGATGCCCTTGCCCCGGGCGACCATCGCGCTGGCCACGCGCATCAGCTCATTCGCGTTCATCGTCAGATCCTCTCGTTTGACCGGCTCACCGCGCGGCGCACCGCGTGAGGCGCGCCTAGCGCGCAGCTGTCGGTGACTATCCCTAGGAAATCGGGGCGCCAAGGATAGCAAATCAGCCCATGGCAGGGCTTCAGGCTCCGATGGCCGCGCCGCGTCCAGCGCGCACGCTGAAACGTCCGGGCGTCTCGGGTGCCGCCCGCCCCGCGATGGTGCACGCGGTGCCTGTGCTCGCTGCACCGCCCGCGCTTGGTTCCACCGGCAATTAGTACTAAACTAGTCCTAGTTTTGGAGGACGTCTCCATGTTGCGTATCAGCCGGCTCACCGACTACGCCACCGTGCTGCTCGCGGCGCTCGCCAGCGAGCCGGATCGCGTGCAGACCGCCGCGGCGCTCGCCGGGCAGACGCACATCGCGCCTCCCACCGTGTGCAAGCTCCTCAAGCAGCTGCAGCGGGCGGGGCTCGTGACCTCGACCCGGGGGCTTCACGGCGGGTACCAGCTGGCGCGGGCGGCGGCCCAGATCAGCGCCGCCTCGATACTGGATGCCCTCGAGGGGCCGATGGCGCTCACCGACTGCTCCGCCGGACACGGCAACTGCGAGATCGAGGGGAGCTGCCGCGTGAGTCGCGTGTGGCAGCGGCTGAACCTGGCCATCCGCCGCGCGCTCTATGACGTGAGCCTCGCGCAGCTCGCGGGACTCGACGCGGCCCCGGCGCGGCTGCCGGCGCTCGAGCGCGAGATGAAGGCGGCCGCCTCGCGCGCGCCGTCGAGGTCGTAACGGGGTGGCGAGCTCCAACGGAAGCCCGGAGACAGTGAGACGATGAGCGAAAGCGCCCGAGAACTCGAGAGCCTGATCGCACGGGGCTACCAGCACGGCTTCGTGACCGAGATCGACGCCGACACGGTGGCCCCGGGACTGAACGAGGACGTGGTGCGCCTCATCTCGCGCAAGAAGCAGGAGCCGGCGTTCCTCACCGAGTGGCGGCTGAAGGCGCTGCGCCACTGGCTCACCATGCGCGAGCCGCACTGGGCGCACGTCCGGTTCGCTCCCATCGACTATCAGGCGATCTCCTATTATTCCGCCCCCAGGGCGAAGAAGGACGGCCCGAAGAGCCTCGACGAGGTCGACCCGAAGCTCCTCGAGACCTACGAGAAGCTCGGCGTACCGCTCCACGAGCGCGCGCGCCTCGCCGGGGTCGCGGTGGACGCGGTATTCGACAGCGTCTCCGTCGCGACCACCTTCAAGGAGCGGCTCGCCGCCGCGGGCGTCGTGTTCTGCCCGTTCTCGGAAGCGGTGCGCACGCGTCCCGAGCTCATCGAGCGGTACCTCGGCAGCGTCGTGCCCTACACCGACAATTTCTTCGCCACGCTCAACTCCGCGGTGTTCTCCGACGGCTCGTTCGTCTACGTGCCGAAGGGCGTGCGCTGCCCGATGGAGCTGTCGACCTACTTCCGCATCAACGCGGCCAAGACGGGGCAGTTCGAGCGCACGCTCATCATCGCGGATGACGGCGCGTACGTCAGCTACCTCGAGGGCTGTCTGCCCGCCTGGGAAGAGGTCTCCTACGGCGACGAGATGCGCTGCGTGCGCGACGTCGCCATTCACGATGTGGTTCTGAATGACAGCGGTGAGGAAGCGCGGGTGGCGAAGATCATGCGCCGCGCCTATCGCGGCGAGCTGGTGGAAATCACCCCGCGCAGCGCGGCGAACCGCTTCCACGTGACGCCCGAACATCCGGTGCTCACGATCCGGCGGGCGCGCGTCTCCAGGGGCGACCGCGGCCCGGGTCGCTGGGCCGATATCGATCCCAGGCGTCTGGAGAGCGCGGAGCCCAGGTTCGTGCCGGCCGGAGAGCTCGTGCCCGGAGACCTGCTCGTATTCCCCATCAACAAGGTCGAGCGCGATGACCCCTCGCTCACCGATGACTTCCTGCGACTCCTCGGCTTCTACGTGGCCGAAGGGTGCGTGACGAAGTTCAACGGCTATGACGCGGCGGAGTGGTGCCTCGGCGACCATGAATCGGACATGGCCGATGAAATCACCCTGTTGATCGAGCGCTGCACCGGCAAGAAACCTTGTCGCTTTCGCGACGCGAAGCGCCACGGTCTGTACCTGGTCGTGTACTCCCCCGAGTTGTGCGCGGCCCTGGAACAGCATGGCGGCAAGTACGCGCATGGCAAGCGCTTCAGCAAGGCCGTGATGGACCTGCCCCCGCGCCGCCAGAAGCTGGCGACGGATGCCTACTATCGCGGCGACGGCAGTATCGGCCGGTACGGCCCGGTCACCATGATCCGCTGCAGCACAGTTTCAAAGACTCTGGCCTTCCAGCTGCAGGAGATGCTGGCCCGGCGCGGCATCTTCGTCTACATCGGCCTTCGCAAGGCCTTCGATGAAAAGATGAAGGACGGCCGGGTCATTCACCATCGCGATATGTACGTGCTGTACTACTCCGAGAAGACCCGCGGCCGGCGGGCAATCCGGCGCTATGACTACTTCCTCGTGCCGATCCGCAAGACGGAGCGGCAGCCGTACGACGGATTTGTCTACAACTTCGAAACCGCCTCCGAGCCGCATTCCTACCTCGTCAAGGGCTTCGCCGTCCACAACTGCACGGCACCTCAGCGCGACGAGAACCAGCTCCACGCCGCAGTCGTGGAGCTGATCGCGCTCGATGACGCCTACATCAAGTACTCCACCGTGCAGAACTGGTATCCGGGCGATGCGCAGGGCGTCGGCGGCATCTACAACTTCGTGACCAAGCGCGGCGAGTGCCGCGGCCGGAACGCGCACATCTCCTGGACCCAGGTCGAGACCGGCTCGGCGATCACCTGGAAGTACCCGAGCTGCGTGCTGCGCGGCGCGGGCTCGATCGGCGAGTTCTATTCGGTGGCGACGGTCAACAACCACCAGCAGGCCGATACCGGCACCAAGATGATCCACATCGGCCCGGACACGCGCAGCACCATCATCTCCAAGGGGATCTCGGCCGGTCAGGGCCAGAACGCCTACCGCGGGCTCGTCAAGATCCTGCCGAGCGCGCACGGTGCTCGGAACTTCACCCAGTGCGACTCGCTCCTCATGGGCGCTAAGTGCGGCGCGCACACCTTCCCGTACGTGGAAGTGAAGAACCCCTCGGCCACCGTCGAGCACGAGGCCAGCACGTCCAAGATCAGCGAGGACCAGCTGTTCTACTGCCTCGCGCGCGGGATCTCCGAGGAGGACGCGGTCAACATGATCGTGAGCGGGTTCTGCAAGTCGGTGTTCAAGGAGCTGCCGATGGAGTTTGCGGTCGAGGCGCAGAAGCTCCTGGGGGTGAGCCTCGAAGGCGCGGTGGGGTGATCACATGACAGCCATGCTGAGCATCAGGGATCTGCACGTCGCCGTCGAGGGCAAGGAAATCTTGAGGGGCGTCACGCTCGAGGTCGGCGCGGGCGAGGTGCACGCCATCATGGGGCCGAACGGCTCGGGCAAGAGCACGCTCGCGCACGTGCTCGCGGGCCGTCCCGGCTACGAGATCACGGCCGGCAGCGTGAGCTACGAGGGGCGCGATCTGCTCGCGCTCCCCCCGGAGGAGCGCGCGCGCGAGGGCGTGTTCCTCGGCTTTCAGTATCCGGTCGAGATTCCCGGGGTGAACAACGTCTATCTGCTCAAGGCCGCCGTCAATGCGCGGCGCAAGCAGCGCGGCCTGCCCGAGGTCGACGCCTTCGAGTTCCTGGGCCTCGTGCGCGACAAGATGAAGCTCATGCACATCGAGGACGGCTTCCTGTCCCGCGGCGTGAACGAGGGTTTCTCGGGCGGCGAGAAGAAGCGCAACGAAGTGCTGCAGATGCTGGTGCTCGAGCCCAGGCTGGCGATTCTCGATGAGACCGACTCCGGGCTCGACGTGGATGCGCTCAAGCTCGTCGCCGCGGGCGTGAATTCGCTGCGCTCGCCCGAGCGCTCGTGCCTGCTCGTCACGCACTATCAGCGGCTCCTCGAGCACGTCGTACCGGACTTCGTGCACGTGCTGGTGCGCGGGCGCATCGCCCGAAGCGGCGACCGAACCCTGGCACTCGAGCTCGAACGGCGCGGCTACGACTGGGTGAGCGCCGAGGCGGCCTGAGGAAAAACATGAGCGCGCCCCTCACCGCCCGGATCGCCGAGGAGCACGTGCTTGCCTCGCGTGCGCTCGCGCCCCCACCTGCCCTCGCCGCCCGTCGGCGCGCGGCGCTCGCGGCACTCGCCGCGCAGGGCCTGCCGACCTCGCGCGATGAGAACTGGAAGTACGCGAACCTCCGCCCGCTCGAACGGCTGAGATTCGTCCCCGCACCCGTGCAGCGCGCGCTCGCCGCCGCGGAACTTCCCGCCGCGATCCCGGGATTTGCCCGTTACGTGTTCGTGGACGGCGCGTTCGCGCCGGCCCTGTCGGCGCCGCTCGATGCCACCACCGCCCGGGTCGCACCGCTGGCCGCCGCGGCGGACGCCTCGCCGACCGCGGCCGTGCCGTCCCCGAGGCCCGCGTCCGCGGACGAGCGCTTTGCACTCCTCAACGAGGCGTTCGCCACCGACGGCGTCGAGATCCGCGTCAAGGGGCCGTCCGCTGCGGGGGCGCGCCTCGAGCTCGTGTTTGTCGCGCGCGCGGAGTCTGAGGAGGGCGCCTCCTACCCGCGGGTCGAGCTGCGCCTCGAGAGCGGCACACAGCTCACGCTCATCGAGCGGCATGTGAGCGCCGGCGCCGCGGCGAGCTTCGTGAACGGCGCCGTGACGGTCGGCCTCGGCCGCGGCGCAGCGCTCGAGCACTACCGGCTGCAGGAGCTCGCCCCGCGCGCCATCGCATTCGATACGCTGTCCGCGGCGCTCGCAGAGCAGGCCAGCTACCGGCTCTTCGGCATCGCGACGGGCGCACTGTCCTGGCGCTCGACGCTCGCGGTGCAGCTCGCCGGGGAGCGCGCCGAACTCACGCTCGCGGTGCTCTCGCTCGGCGACCGGCAGCAGGTGCTGGACGTCTTCGCGCCGGTCGAGCACGCGGCCCCGCGCGCGCGCACCGAGCAGATCTTCCGCGGAATCTCGGCCGGACGCGCGCGCGTCGCCTTCAACGGCAAGATCGTCGTGGCGCCCGAGGCGCGCGGCACCGACTCGCGCCAGTCGCTGCGCGGACTGCTCGCAGGTCCGGAAGCGGAAATCGACGTGCGCCCGCAGCTCGAGATCCACACCGACGAGGTGCGCTGCAGCCACGGCGCCACCGCCGGCAAGCTCGACGACAACATGCTGTTCTACCTGCTCTCGCGCGGCCTCCCGCCCGAGGTCGCGCAGCGGTTGCTGAAATGGGCATTCCTCGAGGACGTGGTCGCGCGGATCGGCGTCCCCGAGCTGCGGCGCGACATTGAGAAGCGCCTGGCGCTGCAGGTGCCCGAGCTCGAGCCGCACACGGAGGCAGTCTGATGGCCGCCAACTTGTCTCCCGTCGCGTCGCCGGCTCTCGATGTCGAGCGGGTGCGTCGCGACTTCCCGATCCTCGACACCGTGGTCAACGGGCATCCGCTCGTGTACCTCGACAGCGCGGCATCCGCACAGCGCCCGCGCGCGGTGCTGCGCGCGGTCGAGGAGTACGAGACACATTCGCACGCCAATGTGCATCGCGGCGTGCATGCGCTCAGCCAGGCGGCCACGGCCGCCTACGAGGGGGCCCGCGAGCGCGTGCGGCGCTTCATCAACGCCCGCAGCACGCGCGAGATCATCTTCGTGCGGGGCACGACCGAAGGCATTAATCTGGTGGCGCAGGCCTGGGCCCGTCCGCGGCTGCGACCTGGCGACGAGATTCTGATCAGCACGCTCGAGCATCACGCCAACATCGTCCCCTGGCAGCTGGTGTGCGAGCAGACCGGCTGCACGCTCAAGGTGGCGCCGATCAACGCCCGAGGCGAGCTCGAGCTCGAGGAGTTCCTCGAGCTCCTCGGCCCGCGCACGCGGCTGGTCGGGGTGGCGCACGTCTCCAACGCCCTCGGCACCGTGCTGCCGGTGAAGCGCGTCATCGAGGCCGCGCACGAGGTCGGCGCGGTGGTGCTGATCGACGGCGCTCAGGCGGTGCCGCACTCGATCGTCGACGTGCGCGCCCTCGGCGCGGATTTCTACGTCTTCTCGGGCCACAAGCTCTACGGCCCCACCGGAATCGGCGTGCTCTACGGCCGCGAGGAGCTGCTCGCGGCCATGCCGCCGTGGCAGGGGGGCGGCGACATGATCCTGACGGTGTCGTTCGAGAAGACGACCTACAACGAGCTGCCGTGGAAGTTCGAGGCCGGCACGCCCAACATCTCGGGCGCCGTGGGCCTGGCCGCCGCCATGGACTACCTCGAGAGCCTGGGCCTCCCGGCGGTCGCTGCGCACGAGCAGCGGCTGCTGCAGCTCGCGACCGCGGAGCTCGCGCGGCTGCCCGGTATCGAGATCATCGGCACCGCGGCGCAGAAGGCCTCGGTGCTGTCCTTCACCATGAAAGGCGTGCACCCCCACGATCTCGGCACGGTGCTCGACGCCGAGGGCATCGCCGTGCGCACCGGGCATCACTGCGCCATGCCGGTCATGACCTTCTTCGGCCTGCCGGCCACCGCGCGCGCCTCGTTCGCGTGCTACAACACCGAGCACGACGTGAGCGAGCTGGTGCGGGCGCTCGGCAAGGCGCGCGAGGTGTTCGTCTGATGGATCTCAAGGAGCTCTACCGCGACGTGATCCTGGATCACAACCGGCACCCGCGGAACTTCGGCCGCATCGAGTCGGCGGACCGCAGCGCCCAGGGGCACAACCCGCTGTGCGGCGACGAGCTGTCGCTGTTCCTGCGCATGAACGGCACTCGAGTGGAGGACATCCGCTTCGAGGCCAGGGGCTGCGCCATCTCGACCGCCTCGGCCTCGCTGATGACCGAAGCGGTCAAGGGCAAGGAGCGGGCCGCGATCCGCGAGCTGTTCGAAGAGATGCACCGCCTCCTGACGCGTCACGACGAGGTCCCGGCAGCCTCGCTCGGCAAGCTGGCGGCGCTCTCCGGAGTGCGCGAATTCCCCGCGCGGGTGAAGTGCGCGAGCCTCTGCTGGCACACACTCAATGCGGCGCTCGATCACGACGCCGCGACGGTCTCCACCGAATAGGCCCGGAACGCTCCCCACGATGCGCAGACACGAGAACGAGCCCTTCGTAGTCAACCGCGAGGTGCGTGCGGTGGTCGTCCCCGCCGGCCAGGAGGTGAAGCTCAAGCCCGGACAGGCGGGCTACATCACCCAGGCGCTCGGCGGCAGCTTCACCGTGTACCTCGAGGGGAACCTGTTCCGCATCGCGGGGGAGGATGCCGACGCCATCGGCCAGGAGGCGGTCAAGCCGCCCGAGCTGCCGCCGAATGCCAACGAAGAGGATGTCCGCAAGCTCGCCTGGGAGCAGATGCGCAGCTGCTACGATCCTGAGATCCCCATCAACATCGTCGACCTCGGGCTGGTGTACGGTTGCGACGTCACGCAGAACGAGGATGGCACCCGCGCCGTGGACGTCAAGATCACACTGACCGCCCCCGGCTGTGGCATGGGCGATATCCTGGTCGAGGACGTGCGCGACAAGATCCAGCGGATCCCGACGGTGCGCGAGGCGCGCGTCGAGCTCACCTTCGATCCGCCCTGGAACCAGACCATGATGTCCGAGGCCGCGCGCCTGCAAACCGGGATGTTCTGATACGCCTACCGCGCCCGCCGCCATGAGCTCAGCCTGGATCGACATCGGCGGCGCCGACGCCGTCGGCGAATCGCTACCCCTCTCCGCCGAAGTCGACGGCGTGCCGGTGATCGTCGTACGCTGCGGCACCGAGCTGTACGCCGTGGAAGACCGCTGCACGCACGACGGGGAGTCGCTCGCCGGAGCGGAGGTGGAAGACTGCCAGGTCGTCTGCCCGCGCCACGGTTCGCACTTCTGCCTGCGCACCGGCGAGGCGCTCACCCCGCCCGCCTACGAGCCGTTGCGCACCTACCGCGCGCGCGTCGAGAACGGCCGCGTGCTGGTGGAGAGTCCCTCGTGAGGCACGGCGCATGAAGCGGCTGACTCTCATGCGTCACGCGGACGCGCGCTGGAACGATCCCGCCCTGCCGGATCTCGAGCGTCCCCTCAACCGGCGCGGAGCGGCCGCGGCGGAAGCGATGGCGCGCCGCCTGCTCGCGCTCGAGCTCGTTCCGGATCTGCTGCTCGCGAGCCCGGCGCGCCGCACCCGGCAGACCGCCGAGATCGTGGCACGGGAGCTGTCACTGGCGCCGCGGCGCGTGGTGCACGAGGAGACGCTTTACCTGGCGAGCGCGCCGGACATGCTGGAGCTGGCGCAGCGCACCGGCCCGCGCATCGCGCACCTGCTCATCATCGCTCACAATCCGGGCGTATCGGAGCTGGTGCAGCTGCTGATGCCGAAGGAGGAAGCACAGGCTCTCGCCGCGGGTGCGGTGTGCTCGATCGCCTTCAACGCCCCGCAGTGGTCCGCCATCGGCCCGGCCGCGGTCACCGGCGTGCAGTGCGAAAAACCCCCATCGCGCTTGTTTGGACTGCTGTAGCCGACACCCGCGTTGCGGCCGACCCTAAGTGAGCCGGGCGGGCCGCTTCAGCACTCCGGCACGTTGACCGCGAGTCCTCCCTGGGAGGTCTCCTTGTATATGGTGGACATGTCGGCACCGGTCTGGCGCATGGTGGCGATGACCTGATCGAGCGACACCTTGTGGGTGCCGTCGCCGCGCATGGCCAAGCGCGCGGCGTTGATGGCCTTGACCGCGCCCATGGCATTGCGCTCGATGCAGGGGATCTGCACGAGCCCCGCGACCGGATCGCAGGTCAGCCCCAGATTGTGCTCCATGCCGATCTCAGCGGCGTTCTCGATCTGCTCGGCAGTCCCGTGCAGCGCCGCTACGAGTCCCGCGGCCGCCATCGAGCAGGCAACCCCGACTTCCCCCTGGCAGCCCATCTCCGCCCCCGAAATGGAAGCGTTGCGCTTGTAGAGCATGCCCATCGCCGCCGCCACGAGCAGGAAGCGCAGCACGCCGTCGTCGTTGGCGCCCGGCTCGAAGCGCCGGTAGAAGTGCAGCACGGCCGGCACGATGCCGGCGGCCCCGTTGGTCGGCGCCGTCACGACGCGTCCACCCGCGGCGTTCTCCTCGTTCACCGCGAGCGCGTAGGCGTTCACCCAATCCATGACGTCGAGGGGTCGCCCGCTCGCGCTCTCGGTCAGGATGCGATAGAGCCTCGGGGCCCGGCGGCGCACCTTGAGGACTCCCGGAAGGAGCCCCGACTGGCGGAAGCCGCGCTCGACGCAAGCCTGCATCACCTGCCAGATGTGCATCAGCTTCGCGCGCACCTCGGCCTCGCTCGCGAGTGCGCGCTCGTTCGCGAGAATTAGCTCGTACATCTCGAGCCCGTGCTCGCGACAGAGCTCGAGCAGCTGCGCCCCGGAGGTGAAGGGGTACGGCGGCGCGGCGTGGGCGCGCGCCTCGCGCGCTTCCTCCTCGTCGCCGCGCACGATGAAGCCGCCGCCGATGGAATAGTAGTCCTCCTCGCGGAGCCTGTTGCGGTCGGCGCCGAGGGCTGTGAAGCGCATGCCGTTCGAGTGCCGCGGCAGTCGCTCGTGCCGCATCAGCAGGAGCTGCATCGGCTCATCGAACGCGATCTCGTGCTCGCCGAGCAGGCGCAGCCTCGAGGTGGTGCGGATGCGCTGCACGGTGGGCTCGAGGCTGTCCGGATCGATCGTCTCGGGCTGCGCGCCTTCGAGTCCCACGAGGACCGCCCGATCGGTCCCATGGCCGACGCCGGTGAGCGCCAGAGAGCCATAGAGGCGCACGGCGATCTCCCGCGTCGCGGGAATGAGCCCATCGCGCTTCAACCCCAAAGCGAACTCGCGCGCCGCCCGCATCGGTCCCATGGTGTGGGAGCTCGAGGGCCCGATGCCCACCTTGAAGATGTCGAAGACGCTTAGGCTCATGAGACACCTGTGGCCTGCCCGCGCGCGAGCCCCGTGCCCCGCGCCTTCAGGGAGTCTGCGCCCCTGGCGCACACCCCGAATTGATTTACGGCGACCTGCAGCGGCTCAAAAGCGACCCGCGCGCGGGCAGCGGAGGCGTGCTTGGGCGAAGCTCGGGGCGCGAGGGCTCGAGGGTCGGAGCGTGAGGGCTCAAGTATACTTCGTTTCATGAACGAGGCCGTGATCGGACGCCTGCGCGGGGAGCTCGCAGGCCTCAGGGAGCAGGGTCTGTACAAGACCGAGCGCGTGCTCGCGAGCCCCCAGGGCGGCGTGGTACGCGCCGGCGACCGCGACGTCATCAACCTGTGCGCCAACAACTACCTGGGGCTCGCCAACCACCCGGCGGTGCGGGCCGCGGCCCAGCGGGCGATCGAGGAGCACGGCTACGGCATGGCCTCGGTGCGCTTCATCTGCGGCACGCAGACGAGCCACAAGGCGCTCGAGGAGCAGCTCGCCCGCTTCCTCGGCACCGAGGACGTGATCCTGTACTCCTCGTGCTTCGACGCCAACGGGGGCCTGTTCGAGACGCTGCTCGATGAGCGCGACGCGGTGATCTCGGACGCCCTCAATCACGCGAGCATCATCGACGGCATCCGCCTGTGCAAGGCTCAGCGTTACCGCTACGCCAACAGCGACATGGGCGAGCTCGAGCAGTGCCTGAAACAAAGCTCGACCGCGCGCACGCGTCTCATCGCCACCGACGGCGTGTTCTCGATGGACGGCTTCATCGCGAAGCTCGCGGAGATCTGCGATCTCGCGTCGCGCTACGACGCCCTGGTGATGGTCGATGATTCGCACGCCACCGGCTTCATGGGAGCCACCGGCCGGGGCACTCCCGAGCACTGCGGGGTCGCCGAGCGGGTCGACATACTCACCGGCACCCTCGGCAAGGCCCTGGGCGGCGGCACCGGCGGCTATGTGGCCGCGCCTCGCGAGCTCATAGAGTGGCTGCGGCAGCGCTCTCGCCCCTACCTGTTCTCGAACAGCATCCCGCCGGTCGTGGCCGCGGCGAGCCTCGCGGTGCTGGACCTCCTCGAGCGCACCCCGCAGCTGCGCGCGCAACTCTTCGAGAACACGCGCTTCTTCCGTTCCGGCCTCGAGAGCGCCGGCTTCGATCTCAAGCCCGGGGAGCATCCGATCATTCCGGTCATGATCGGGGATGCGGCGCTCGCCGCCCGCATGGCCGACAGGCTCCTCGAGCGCGGCGTGTACGTCATCGGCTTCTCCTATCCGGTGGTGCCGAAGGGGCAGGCACGCATCCGCACTCAGATGTCTGCGTCCCTGGCGCGGGGGCAGCTCGAGCAGGCGCTCGGGGCCTTCCGCGAGGTCGGTCGCGAGCTCGGCGTGCTTAAAGGCAGGCCATGAAAGCACTGGTAAAGCAGCAGGCGGCGCCGGGGATCTGGCTCGAGGACGTTCCGGAGCCCCGGGTCGGACCGAACGACGTGCTGATCGAGATCGCCAAGACCGCGATCTGCGGCACCGACATGCACATCTACAACTGGGATCCCTGGGCGCAGAAGACCATCCCGGTGCCGATGGCGGTGGGCCACGAGTACTGCGGGCGCATCGTCGAGATCGGCTCGGAGGTGAACGGCCTGAAGAGCGGCGATCGCGTCTCCGGCGAGGGCCACATCACCTGCGGCTACTGCCGCAACTGCCGCGCCGGCCGCCGGCACCTGTGCCGTAACACGGTCGGAGTTGGAGTCAACCGGCCGGGGGCCTTTGCCCAGTTCCTGGCGATTCCGGCCGGCAACGCCTTCAAGCTCCCCGATTCGATCACGGACGACATCGCCGCCATCCTCGATCCTTTCGGCAATGCCACCCACACGGCGCTCGCCTTCAACGTCGTCGGCGAGGACGTGCTGATCACCGGCGCGGGCCCGATCGGCATCATGGCGACCGCGGTGGCCCGCTTCGCCGGCGCGCGCCACGTCGTCATCACCGACATCAACGACTATCGCCTCGAGCTCGCACGGCGGATGGGCGCGACGCGCGCCATCAACGTGCGGCGCGAGTCGCTGGACCTGACGATGCAGGATCTCGGGATGCAGGAGGGCTTCGACGTCGGCCTCGAGATGTCGGGCAATGCGACCGCGCTGCGCGAAATGCTGCGCACCATGCATCACGGCGGCTCGGTCGCCATTCTCGGCATCCCGCCCGAGGACACCGCCATCGACTGGAATCAGGTGATCTTCAAGGGCCTGACCCTCAAGGGCATCTACGGCCGCGAGATGTTCGAGACCTGGTACAAGATGGCGAGCCTGCTGCAGAGCGGACTGAAGCTCGAGCCCGTAATCACCCATCACTTCGCGGTGCAGGAATATCTCAAGGGCTTCGAGACCATGGGGTCGGGGAAGTCCGGCAAGGTGATCCTCGACTGGTCGACACTCTAGCGCTATCGCACTTCGCAGAAGCAGTAGGCGTACAGGCGGTTCGGCGCGCTGAAACGGCTGAGCTTCGCCACCTCGCGCGTCACGGGGTCGAAGCGGCGGGCCAGCTGGCTCAGGGCGCGCTCGTCCGGGCCGGCCAGGAAGGACACCCGCGCCGTGTCCCGCAGCTGCAGCACCAGCTGCTGCGCCCAGGTGAGCTCGGGCTCGATGAAGTCGGCCGCGTAGTCGGTGAGCTTCGCGCGCCGCGCCGCGGCCTTCACGGCATCGCTGAAGGAGCCGATGTGATCGACGAGTCCCACGCGGTGCGCATCCGAGCCGGCCCACACCCGTCCCTGGGCGATCGCGTCGATCTGCTCGCGGGTCTTGTTGCGCCCCCTGGCCACGCGCGCCACGAACTCGTCGTAGCCGCGGCTGATCTGCGACTGCAGGAACGCTCGCACTTCCTCGCCGAGCGGACGATCGATGCGCAGCTGGCCCGAGAGCGGCGTCGTCCCCACACCGTCGACGCTCACGCCGACCTTGCCGAGCGTCTTGTCGACGGTTGGCACGATCGCGAATATGCCGATCGAGCCGGTGAGCGTCGCCGGGCTGGCCCAGATCTCGTCTGCCGGCGCCGCGATGTAATAGCCGCCTGAAGCCGCGTAGCCGCTCATCGACACGACGAGGGGCTTGCCGGCGGCGTGCAGCGCCAGCAGCTCCCGATAGATCTGCTCGGACGCGAGGACGCTCCCGCCGGGGCTGTCGACCCGCAGCACCACCGCCTTCACGTCCTTGTCGAGACGCGCCTCGCGGATCAGTCGGGCGGTGGACTCTCCGCCCACCGTACCCGGCGGCTGATCTCCATCGAGGATGTTACCCGCCGCCACGATGACGCCGACGCGCGGCTTACCGGCCGCCCGTGCCTTCTTCTCGGCGCGCGCGTAACGCACGTAGTCGGAGGCCGAAACGGACTTGAAGGAGCCGCTCGTGTCGTCGCGTCCTACCAGCTCGATGAGGCGCTGCTCGGTCTCGAGCCGCGACTTGACACCGGTGACGAGCTTCGCCCGCAGCGCCACCTGCGCCGCATCGCCGCCCGCCGCGGGCACGCTCTTCGCGAACGATCCCACGTATTGGGTGAGCGCATCGGAGGGGAGCTTGCGCGCGCGGGTCACGGCTTCCTGGTAGCTGCTCCACAGCGCGTTCAGGTAGCTCCGGCTCTCCTCGCGATCCTCGGCTGACATGCCCGTGCGCGTGAAGGGCTCCACCGCGCTCTTGAAGGCCCCGACGCGGAACACGTTGATGTCCACGCCGAGCTTGTCGAGCGCCCCCTTGAGATAGGTTGGATAGCGGTCGTAGCCGGTGAGCAGCACGAAGCCCATCGGATCGAGGTAGACCTCATCGGCCTGGGCGGCGAGGTAGTAACGCTCCTGTGTGAACTCGGTGCCGTAGGCGATCACTTTCTTGCCGCTGGCGCGGAACTCGCGCAGCGCGTTGGCGAGCTCTTCGAGCGTCACCTGAGTGGCGCCCTCGAATTTCTCGAGATCCAGCGCCAGCACCGGGATGCGTGTGTCGCTGGCCGCGGCGTGGATCGAGTCGGTCAGGTCCCAGAGCAGAGTCTCGGCATGGCCCTCGCCGCGCGCCTCTTGCAAGGCGCGCTCCACGGGAGCGCCCGAGAGCTGCTCGACCAGCTCGCCCTGCGGAGCGACGAGCAGCGCCGCCTTCGAGGGGATACGCGGCACCGCGCCGCGCAGCGCCCCCACGACGATGGCGAAGATCACCAGCAGCAGGACGAGATGCAGAACCTTGCGCAGCGCGTCGAGGCCGCGCCACAGGCCGAAGAAAAAGGATCGTACCGTCATGGTCGGGCGGTCAGACCTTCTCCTCGATCCTCGCAGCCTTGCCCGACAGATCGCGCAGGTAATAGAGCTTGGCGCGGCGGACGCTCCCGCGGCGCTTCACGGCGATCTCGCTGATGGCGGGACTATAGGTCTGGAAGACCCGCTCGACGCCCTCGCCGTGTGAGATCTTGCGCACCGTGAACGAGGAGTTGAGTCCGCGGTTGCTGCGCGCGATCACGACGCCCTCGTAGGCCTGGACGCGCTCGCGGTCGCCCTCCACCACCTTCACCTGCACGACCACGGTGTCGCCCGGCTTGAAGTCCGGGATCTCGCGGGTCATGCGCTGCTTCTCGATTTCCTGAATTATGTTGCTCATGTCAGTCACCTCGATCTTCTCTTCCGGCCGCACTTGCGGCCCCTGCGCCAGCATCACTACTGGCGCCGGTTTGGAACTCATCCAGTGCGCGCCGCGCCGCGCCCGTCGGCCGCGCTCGGGCGAGCAGGTCGGGCCGGCGCTCGGCGGTGCGGGCCACCGACTGCTCGAGCCGCCAGCGGCGGATGTCGGCATGATCTCCCGACAGCAGCACCGGCGGCACGCTCCGCCCTTCGAACACCTCGGGGCGCGTATAGTGCGGCCCCTCGAGCAGGCCCTGCACAAACGAATCGTCAAGGCTCGAGCGCTCATCGCCCAGCGCGCCCGGCAGCAGCCGCGCCAGCGCATCGATCACCGTCAGCGCCGGCAGCTCCCCGCCCGACACCACGTAGTCGCCGACCGACAGCTCGAGATCGATGCCGAGCTCGATCACGCGCTCATCGACGCCCTCGTAGCGTCCGGCGAGCAGCAGCACGCCGGGTAACGCCGCCAGCTCCTGCGCCTGCGCCTGCCGGAACGGCCGGCCCTGCGCCGATAAATACACCCGCGGACTCCCCGCCGGCAGCCGCGCATGCGCTGCGCGGATCGCCGCCAGCAGCGGCTCGGGCTTCATCACCATGCCCGGACCGCCCCCGTAGGGACGGTCATCCACCGTACGGTGCGCGTCGGTCGCGTGAGCGCGCGGGTCTTCCGTCCCGACGCTCAGGAGCCCCCGACCGATGGCTCGCCCCACGATGCCAAACTCGAGGGCCACCGCGATCATGCGCGGGAACAGCGTGACCACCTCGATCTTCATGGGGCCTTCTATTCCAGCTCCGCAGGCCAGTCCACCAGAATCGTGCGCGCGCTCAGGTCCACCCTGCGCAGATGCTTCGGTGCCGCCGGCACCCAGTGCTCGCCTCCGCCCGGGGCCTGCGTCACCATTACCGCGCCGCTCGGGGTGTCCACAAAGTGGCTGACGCTGCCGAGCTCCGCCCCCTCGAGGTTGCGCACGCTGAAGCCCACCAGGTCCGCACGGTAGTACTCCCGCTCGCCCGGCGGCGGCAGCGCCGCACGATCGACCTCGACGACCGCGCCAGTGAGAGCTGCGGCCTCCTCCCGATCCTTCACGCCCTCGAGCTGCGCGATCAGCCGGCCGGCGTGCGCCCGCCCCTCAACGAGGCGGCGCGTCACGCGCTCACCGCTCGCCAGCCTCAAAATCCACTCCCGGTACTCCAGCAGGCCTTGCGGAGGGTCCGTGTGCGATTCGACGTGGATCCAGCCCTTGAGGCCGTAGGGCGCACCCAGGCGCCCCAGCTCGATCCACGTCACGGCTGCTTCAGGCGGCCGCCCTCGAGGCCCGGTCAGGCCGTCGCCTGTTTCCTGTAGGAGGCCACCAGGCTCCGCACGCGGTCGGACGGCTGCGCGCCCTTTCCAACCCAATAGTCGATGCGCGGCAGATCGAGCCTGAGCTTCTCTACGCCGCGGCGGGCAACTGGATTAAAGAACCCCACGTGCTCGAGGCTCGGGCCGCCCTGGCGCTTGCGGCTGTCGGTAACCACGACGTGATAGAAGGGCTGGTTAGTGCCCCCGCGCCGCGTCAGGCGAATCGTGACCATGATCGTATCGCTCTCATTCCGGGCGGACGACCCAAAGCGAGGGCCGCCCAAAAAAGAACGCGGATTCTACGCAACCCGCGATTCCTGCGCCAGTTTTTCTAGTTTCCGCCCGAGCCCGGGAACCCGGGGGGCAGCCCGCCCTTGAGGGCCCCAACGAGTCGCTGCAGCCGCCCGCCCTTCATGCTCTTCATGACGCGCTGCATCTCCTGGAACTGCTTCAGCAGCCGGTTCACGTCCTGCACCTGCGCGCCCGAGCCCTTGGCGATGCGACGGCGCCGCGAGCCGTCGATGATCGAGGGGTTGCGCCGCTCGCGGGGAGTCATGGAATCGATGATGGCGATCTGCCGGCGCAGCTCCCGATCGCCCTGATCGGCCGACGCCGCGCCCCTGCGCACCGCGGCTCCCGGCAGCTTCTCGAGCAGCGCCCCCACCCCGCCCATCTTCTGCAACTGCTCGAGCTGGCTCTTCAGGTCGCCCATGTCGAAGCCGCGGCCCTGGAGCGCCTTGCGCGCCAGCCGCTCGGCCTCCTCGGCGCCGACCTGGCGGTGAACCTGCTCGACCAGGCTCACGACATCGCCCATGCCGAGTATGCGGGATGCCATGCGCTCGGGCTCGAAGGGCTCGAGCGCCTCGGTCTTCTCGCCGACGCCAAGGAACAGGATCGGCTTGCCGGTCACCTCGCGCACCGAGAGCGCCGCGCCCCCGCGCGCATCCCCGTCCGCCTTGGTGAGGATGACACCGGTGAGCTCGAGCGCCGCGCCAAAGGCGCGCGCGGCGTTCACCGCGTCCTGGCCGGCCATGGCATCCACGACGAACAGCCGCTCGGCGGCGCCCACGGCGGCGTCGATCTCGCGCACTTCCGCCATGAGGCTCTCGTCGACGTGCAGCCGCCCGGCGGTGTCGACGATGAGCGCATCGAACACGCCGCTGCGGGCGCGCGCGAGCGCCGCCTGGGCGATGGCCGCCGGCGCGGCATCGCCCGCGGCCGCGAAATACTCCGCGTGGACCTGGCTCGCGAGGCGCTCGAGCTGCAGCATCGCGGCCGGCCGGCGCACGTCGGTGCTCGCGAGCAGAACACGCTTGCGCTCGCGCTCGATCAGCCAGCGCGCCAGCTTCGCGGCCGTAGTGGTCTTGCCGGCGCCCTGCAGGCCCGCCAGCAGCAACACCGCCGGCGGCTGAGCGCGCAGCGTCCAGCGCGCGGTCGAGCCTCCCATGAGGCGCACCAGCTCCGCGTGCAATAGGCCGATCAAGGCCTGACCCGGCGTCAGACTCGAGAGCACCTCGGCGCCGAGCGCTTTGGCCCTGACCGAGTCGATGAACGACTTGACCACCGGCAGCGCCACGTCCGCTTCGAGCAGCGCAATGCGCGCCTCGCGCAGCGTCTCGGCCACGTTCGCATCGGTGATGCGGCCGCGGCCGCGCAGCCTCTCGATGGCGCTCGAGAGCCGCGCGGTCAGATGATCGAACATCCGCGGATTATAGTAGGGTGCGAACCGTGGTTTTTCCGCCCGCGCCCGAGCTTCTATGCTAGCGCGTCCGCCAAGCGAGGAATGCCGCCTTGAACGCCGCTCTCGACGCCCCGCTGCTGCTGGCGCTGCTGGGGCTGCTCGTCATCGTCGCCTTCTCCTCCGGCACCGAAGTCGCCATGCTCTCGGTCAATCGCTATCGCATCCGGCACCGCGCGCAGGCGGGCTCGGGCGCGGCGCGCACTCTGGAGCGGCTGCTGCAGAAGCCCGACGACTGGCTGGGCGCGAACCTGGTCATCCTCGCCGCCGCGAGCGTCTTTGCCTCCGCCATCGCCACCATCCTCGCCCAGCGCACCGGCTACCCCTATGCCGTGCCGCTCACCGGCGCCCTGCTCACCATCGTGGTGATCGTGTTCTGCGAGCTCGCGCCGAAGATCTACGCGGCCGCAAATCCCGAAGGCGTGGCGCTGCACGCCGCGGGCATCTACCGCGTGCTGGTGCTGGTGGCGCGCCCGGCGCTGTGGCTCACCAACAGCGTGGCGCGCGGCTTCCTGCGCCTGTTCCGCGTGGCGCGCGCCACCGCGGGCCCTCACGCGTTGAGCGCCGAGGAGCTGCGTCTCGTCGTGACCGAGGCCGCCCCGGTGATCCCCGCGCGTCACCGGCAGATGCTGCTGTCGATCCTGGACCTCGAGCGCATCACGGTGAACGACATCATGATCCCGCGTCAGGAAATCTCGGGCATCGATGTGAGGGAGAGCTGGGAGGACATCCTCGATCAGCTACAGCAGACTCCGCACACGCGGCTGCCGGTGTACGAGGGCGAGCTCGACAACCTCATCGGCCTCGTGCACATGAAGCGGGTGGCGCACGAGCTGGTCCGCGGCACACTCACCCGCGAGCGGCTGATCGAGGTCGCCCGCGGCCGCGAGGCGTACTTCGTACCCGAGGGCACCGCCCTCAACGTGCAGCTGGTGCAGTTCCAGCGCAATCGCCGCCGCCTCGCCTTCGTCGTCAACGAGTACGGCGACATCGAAGGGCTGGTCACGCTCGAGGACATTCTCGAGGAGATCGTCGGCGAGTTCACGAGCGACCCTGCCACCGTGACGCACAAGGATGTGCACACCGAGCGCCCCGGGGTCTTCATCGTGAACGCCAGCGCCACGATCCGCGCGCTCAACCGCTCGCTCGGGTGGCAGCTGCCGACCGGGGGCCCGAAGACCGTGAACGGGTTGCTGCTCGAGCAGCTCGAGACGATTCCGGACTCGGGCACCATGGTGCGGGTGGGCAACTACGAATTCGAGGTGCTGCAAGTGGGGGACAACGCCGTTCGCACTGTGCGCGTGCGAGTGCCAGCGGCCCCGAAAGCGGTGCTGCCGGTGAGCCGCGCGCCCTGATCGCGCCGCGCGCCGCCGAAGGTGCGCAAGACGCCACCCCGCCCCTGGCAGTACGGGCATTCGCTAAGGTTACCGGCCCCGGGCCGGGGGCCCGGATGCCACCGCGGGGGGTGCGATTTTGGGCTAGGATTCGCGCCCGGGGGGGCCTTGATTGGCTTCTTTTGTGACAAAAGCCACCCGGCCTCCCTGCCGGCGATGCTAGCGTATGGCGGCTCGGGATCGGGGACGGGATCAGTGACGCGTATCACAGTTGGCAGACCATTGCTTGGGTGAGGGCGCAGCATGAGCTTGCGCAACAAGCTACGCTTCGTGGGCCTCACCGACACCGGCAAGGTCCGCGAGCACAACGAGGACACGATTGCCGTCGATCCCGACATTGGACTGGTGGTGCTGGCCGACGGCATGGGCGGCTACAACGCCGGCGAAGTCGCGAGCGGCATCGCCGTCAAGACGATCGTCAACCTGGTGCGCGAGCACGTCGAGCGTGAGGACCTGGGAGTGCCAGATCGCGAGTCGGGACTGTCCCGACCCAACATCATCCTGCGCGATGCCATCAGCCGCGCCAACAAGATCATCTATCAGACCTCGCGCACGCAGCCCCAGTGCGAAGGCATGGGGACCACGGTGGTCGCGGCGCTGTTCTTCGACAACAAGGTCACCATCGCGCACGTCGGTGACTCGCGGCTGTACCGCCAGCGCGGCGACAAGTTCGAGCAGGTGACCATGGACCATTCCCTGCTGCAGGAGCTCGTCGACCGGGGCTTCTATTCCGCCGAGGAGGCGCAGCGCGCGGGCAACAAGAACTATGTGACGCGCGCCCTGGGCGTCGAGCAGAGCGTGGACGTGGAGATCCAGGAGGTGCCGACGAGCAAGGGTGAGCTGTTCATCCTATGCTCGGACGGGCTCTCGGACATGGTCGAGGACGAAGATATTCACTTAACGATAAACACCTTTAGTGCTAATCTGGATACGGTCGCCAAGCAGTTGATTCAACTGGCCAACGACAATGGAGGCCGGGACAACGTATCCGTGGTCATGGCGCACATCGTCGATGCGTTCCCGGCTCGCACTAAGATGTTCGACAGAATTCTGGGTTGGTTCGGCTGATACGCGATAAAGGCTAAAGCACATGTCAAGGTTGGTCTTGAGCCTGGACGGCTCGGTGATGGCGGAATACAACATGAACAAGGAGCGGTACACGATCGGCCGGCTCCCCGACAACGATATCCGCATCGATAACGCCGCCGTCAGCGGTCACCACTCGCTGATCATCAACATCCTCAACGACTCGTTCCTCGAGGATCTGAACAGCACCAACGGCACGTACGTCAACGGCAAGCTGATCAAGAAGCACGCGCTGCAGCATGGCGACGTCATCACCGTCGGCCACCATCAGCTGCGATTCGTCGAGGACGACGAGGCGCAAGATGAGTTCGAGAAGACCATGGTCATCCAGCCGTCCGCACGGCCGCTGGAGAAGCTGCGCACCGCGGCGGAGGCCGCCGAGCAGACGGTCGGGTCGCTCTCGACGACCGGGCGGGCGCGCGCCCTTTCGAATGGCGCCGCGGCGCTCAAGAAGGCGAAGCTCCAGGTGCTCTCGGGCGCGTTCGCGGGTCGCGAGGTGGAGCTCAGCAAGGCCCTCACCACGCTCGGGCGACCGGGCGTGCAGGTGGCCGCCATCACCCGGCGGGCCGAGGCCTACTACATCGTGCACGTCGACAGCGGCAAGCCGAACGATTATCCGCTGCTCAACGGCACGCCGATCGGTTCCCAGGCGACGCGCCTCTCCGACAACGACGTCATCCAGCTCGCCGGCGTCAAGATGGGGTTCTTCGTGAACTGACCGCACCTGGCGCGGTGCAGCAGGCCTCGCCTGCTTCACCGCGGCTCGGCGGCCCACGGCGTCCGTCAGGCGCGGTTGACCACCAGTCGCACACGCTGGCTCACGGCGCACAGCAGCTCGTAGGGAATGGTGCCGGCGTTGCGCGCCACTTCCTCCACCGCGAGTCCCGGCCCCCAGAGCAGCACCGGTGTGCCGACGCGCACGCCGGCGAGCTCCGACACGTCGACCGCCATCATGTCCATCGACACCCGGCCCGCGAGCGGAGCGCGCCGTCCGTCGATGAGCACCGGCGCGCCGCCGCCCAAGCTCCTGTGCAGGCCGTCGCCATAGCCGGCCGCGATGACGGCGATGGCCGAATCGCGCTTTGCGACCCAGGCGCCGCCGTAGCCGACGCTCTCGCCGCGCGCGACGCGCCGCACAGCGATCACCGAGCTCTCCAGGCGCATCACGGGCTCGAGGCCCAGGTCCGCCGCGATACAGTCGTCGAAGGGCGAAGCCCCGTAGAGGGCGATTCCCGGGCGCACCCAGTCGCAGCCGAGCGCCACGGCGCCGAAGAGGCCGGCTGAGTTGGCGATGCTCACGGCGTACGGGAGACTCCCTGTTGCCTCGCGGAAGCGCTGGAGCTGCGCGCGCGTCACGGCATCGTCCCGCTCATTGGCGCAGGAGAGGTGCGTGAGGAGGCGCAGCTCCCTGGGCGCGGGACTCAAGCGCCGCAAGCGCTCGAGCACCGCGGCAGACTCGCCCGGCGGAAACCCGAGACGATTCATGCCGGTGTCGATCTTGACCCAGAGCACGAAGCGCTGCGCGCCGCCCGAGCACTCGAGGAGCTCGATTTGCGAGACATCGTGCACCACGAGCTGGAGGCGCTGCCGCGCGGCCTCCTCGAGCTGCTCGGCGCCGAACACGCCCTCGAGGAGCACGATCGGTTGAGTAATGCCGCCGGCGCGCAGCGCCACCCCTTCCTCGAGGCGCGCTACGCCGAAAGCGTCGGCGGCCTGCAGCGCGAGCGCCGTCGGGAGCAGCCCATGCCCGTAGGCGTTGGCCTTGACCACCGCCATGACGCGGGCGCTGCCGGCGCGCGCGCGGACCACACTGAGGTTGTGCTGCAGGGCGTTGGTGTCGATGACGGCGCGGATCGACCCGCTCACCGCAGGACACCTTCCGCGTAACTGTCGGACGCGTAGTTGGCGAAGCGCGTGAACTGCCCCTGGAAGGTGAGAAGGAAGGTTCCGATCTCGCCGTTGCGGTGCTTGACGAGATCGATCTCCGCGACGCCTTTCTTCGTGGTGTTGCGGTCGTAAACCTCTTCGCGGTAGATGAGCAGGATCATGTCAGCCTCCTGCTCGATCGCGCCCGATTCCCTCAGATCCGACATCACCGGCCGCTTGTGCTCGCGCTGCTCGACCGCACGGTTCAACTGCGACAGCGCAATCACGGGTACCTGCATTTCCTTGGCGAGCGTCTTCAATCCCCGGGAAATTTCCGCAATCTCGGTGGCGCGGTTCTCCTGCGTGCCCGGCACCTGCATCAGCTGCAGGTAATCGACCACGATGAGACTCAACCCGTGCTCGCGCTTGACGCGCCTCGCCCGCGCGCGCAGCTCCGTCGGATTCAGCGCCGGAGTCTCGTCGACGAAGATCTTGGCCTCCGAGAGCTGGCTGGTGGCGCTCGTGATCCGCACCCAGTCGTCATCGGAGATCTTGCCGCTGCGCAGGTTGTTGAGCGGGACGCCGCCGATCGAGGCGAGCATGCGGGTGATCACCTGCTCGGAGGGCATCTCCATGCTGAAGATCGCCACCGAGGCCCGCGTGCCGGGATGCACGGCGGCGTACTCGGCCATGTTGACGGCGAGCGTCGTCTTGCCCATCGACGGGCGCCCCGCGACGATGACCAGGTCTCCGGGGCGCAGGCCGCCGGTGAGCTTGTCGAAGTCGGTAAACCCGGTCGGGAGCCCCCGCAGCTTGTCGGGATTCTGGTGCCACTCATCGATCTGGTCGATGACACCGGGCAGGAGCTGGCGCACCGGAACGGCGCCCTCGCGCTTGCGGAAGCTCCCTTCGGCGATGTCGAAGACGCGCTGCTCGGCGCGGTCGACCAGGTCTCGCGCGCTCTCGCCCTTGTTGTTATACACCTCGGCGGCGATGTCGGTGCCGGCGCGGATCAGCTGCCGCAGCAGCGAGCGCTCGCGCACGATCTCCGCGTAGGCGCGCACGTTGGCAGCCGTCGGGGTGTCACGGGCGACGGAGCCGAGATAGGCGAGTCCGCCGGCGGACTCGAGCTTACCCGTGCTCTCGAGATGCTGGGAGACCGTGACGACATCGCACGGCTTGCCCGCGCCCGCGAGGGCGCCGATGGCGTCGAAGATCAGCTGGTGATCGGGCCGGTAGAAGTCCCGCTGCGTGACGACGTCGGCGACGTTCTCCCAGGCGGCGGGATCCAGCAGCAACCCGCCGAGCACCGCCTGCTCGGCCTCGACCGAATGCGGCGGCGCCGGCGCATCCAGCAGCGCGACCGAGCTCGAATCTGCGCGCGCCTTGGGCGTACCGGCCACCGTGCTTTTACCTCCGGGTGCGAGCGCTACTCTTCCGCGATGATGCTCACGTGCAGCGGCACGTCGATGTCCGCGTGCAGATGCAGGTTTACCACATGCTCGCCCAGCATGCGCAGCGGTCCGCTCGGCAGACGCACTTCGCTGCGCTCGATGTGAAAGCCGTCGCGGGTGCAGGCCTCGGCGATATCGCTGGTGCCGATCGAGCCGAAGAGCTTTCCTTCGGTGCCGGCCTTGGCCTGAATGGTCAGCTTGAAATCCTTCATGGCCCCCGCCCGGTCCCCGGCCGACTGCAGATGCTCGCGCGCCAGGCGCTCGAGCTCGGCACGGCGCGTCTCGAAGCGCGCAATGTTCTCCGGGGTCGCGAGCGTCGCCTTGCCCTGCGGGAGGAGGAAATTGCGGCCGAAGCCGGAGCGCACCTTCACCCGATCGCCGATGTTGCCGAGATTGGCGACCTTCTGGAGCAGAATGACTTCCATCGGAGCGCCCTCAGTGCTGGTCGGTATAGGGCAGCAGCGCCAGGAAGCGCGCGCGCTTGATCGCCACCGCCAGCTGACGCTGATAGAAGGACTTGGTCCCGGTGATGCGGCTCGGAACGATCTTGCCGGTCTCGGTGACGTAGCCCTTGAGCGTGCCGAGATCCTTGTAGTCGATCGACTTCACGCCCTCGGCCGTGAAGCGGCAGAACTTCTTACGACGCGAGAAGCGGCCGCCGCCGCCGCCCCCGCCCCCGCCGGGTCCTCTGGACATTGCCATGACTTGATTTCCTCGAATGGGTTGGCTGCTGACGGGCCGTGTGGCGTCGGAGGCGCTCAGGCGCCCTCAGCGGCGGAGTTGTCCTCGTCCTCGGAAGCGGGGCCCGCCTCGTCGCGGGCGCGGTCGCGGCGCCGCCCTCCCTCACCCTCTTCCTCGGCGGCCTTGGCCATGGGCGAGGGATCGGTCACCGCGGCATCCATGTTGACCACCAGGTGACGCAGCACCGCGTCGCTGAAGCGGAAGGCCCCGGTGAGCTCATCGAGCGCCTTCTGGTCGGTCTCGATGTTCATCAGCACGTAGTGCGCCTTGTGCACCTTGGCGAGCGGATAGGCGAGCTGGCGCCGACCCCAGTCCTCCAGACGGTGCACGCGGCCGCCGCCGGCGGCAATCATGCCCTTATAGCGCTCGATCATCGCGGGCACCTGCTCGCTCTGATCAGGATGCACCAGGAATACGATCTCGTAATGCCTCATTCGTGTGCTCCTTGTGGATTTGAGCCGCCCGGATTCAAGGCTCTCCCGGTGCGGCAAGGAGATACGCGCCGAGCGCGATGTGCCCGTCGCGGCGCGACCCTTCGGATAAAAAGGGGCGCGAAGCATACTCAAACCGCCCCGCTACTGCAATGCTGGGCGCAACGGCTGTGCTTGCGGATCAAAGAGTTGAGCGCGATTGCGCCTGCCTCTGCCGCACGGCCTCATAGAGCAGCATGCCGGCGGCCACCGAGACGTTCAGGCTCTCGACGGCCCCAAGCTGGGGCAGGCCGACGAGAAAGTCGCAGTTCTGCCGGGTCAAGTGCCGCAGTCCCGAGCCTTCGGCCCCGAGCGCGAGCACCACGGGTCCGGCGAGATCCACCTCGTCGGCGCGCTTCGCGGCCGCGACGTCCGCACCGACCACCCAGAGGCCTGCCTCTTTGAGAAGCTTGAGCGTGCGCGCCAGGTTGGTCACCGATACCACGGGGGTCGTCTCCGCGGCGCCGACCGCCACCTTGCGCGCGCTCGGCGTCAGCTGCGCGGCGCGGTCGCGCGGCACGATGACCGCGAGTGCACCGCAGGCGTCGGCGCTGCGCAGACAGGCGCCGAGATTGTGCGGGTCCTGCACGCCATCGAGCGCGAGCAGCAGCGGCGCCTTCGCGCTTTGCAGGGCCGCGAGCAGCTCGTCCTCGCTCCAGGGCGGAAGCGGGGTGACATCGGCGGCAACGCCCTGATGGGCCACATCGCCCAGAAGCTGTCTCAGAGTCTGCGCATCGATACGCTCGACCGGCCGATGATGGCGCCGCGCCAGCTCGTCGATCGCCTGCACGCGCGGGTCCCCGCGTCGCTCGGCAATGCGCACCGTGTGCACGCGCTCCGGATGCCGCTCCAGCATCACGCGCACGGCATGCAGCCCGAAGATCGTCTCGGCTCCCTTCATCGCCCGTCCCGGCGCGCGCCTCGGCGCCCGCCTACTCCCCCTCGGCGAGCGCCAGATCGACGAGGCCCTCGATGGGGTTCACCGCGGTCACCATCACCCGGATATGGGCGCCGGTGCGCAGGCGCCGTCCCGTGCGCTGGCCGCGCCAGGCGTGACCGTCGTCCTCCATCACGTACCGGTCGTCCCGCAGATTGTCGATATGAAGCAGCCCGTCGACCGCTACATCGAGGATCTGCACGAAGCAGCCGAACTCCACCACGGTGGTGATCAGGCCCTGGAACGTCTGTCCGACCCGCTCCTTTAAATAGGTGCACTTGAGGAATCCGGAGACGTAGCGGTCCGCCTCGTCGGCGCGCTTCTCGAGCCGCGAGGTGCTCTCGCCGAGGCGGCCGAGCTCCGAGGTCTCGTAGCGCCTGCCCGAGCCGCCCGGCGCCGCGATCATCGCCTTGAGCGTGCGGTGCACGACCAGGTCCGGGTAGCGGCGGATCGGTGAGGTGAAATGCGCATAGTGCGCGAGCGCGAGACCGAAGTGTCCGATGTTCGTCGGCTGATAGATCGCCTGGGGCATTGCGCGCACGACCAGCGATTCAACGAAGGCGCGCTCCGGGGCGTTGCCCACGCGACGCGCGATCGCCTGCAGATCACGTGTGCTCACACTCTTTGGAATCCGCGCATCGATGCCGAGCGCCCTCAAGGTCGCCACGAGCCTCTCGAGCTTCTCGTCCTCGGGTTGCCCGTGGACGCGATAGAGCGTCGGCACCTGAGCCCGCTCGAGCGCTTCGGCCACCGCGACGTTCGCGAGGATCATGCACTCCTCGATGAGGCGGTGCGCGTCGTTGCGCGTGCGCAGCTCGATGCCCCGCACCCGCTCGCCCGCGTCGATGACGAACTCCGCTTCTGCCGCATCGAAATCGAGCGCCCCCCGGCGGTTGCGCGCCTGATAGAGTGCGCGATAGACATCGACGAGCACCATGAGGGGCTCGAGCAGCGGACCGAGCTGCGTGCGAGCCGCCGGCCGGCCGGCGAAGAGTGCGTCGTTGGCGAGCGTGTAGGTGAGGCGCGCAGCCGAGCGCATCACGGCGGGATAGAAGCGCGCGCTCTTTAAGGCGCCGGCGCTGCTCACCACCATGTCGGCCGCAAAGCACAGTCGATCGACGCGCGGCGCCAGCGAGCACAGATGATCCGAGAGGGCCGTCGGCAGCATCGGCAGCACGCGCGTCGGAAAGTAGACCGATGTGCCGCGCGTCTGCGCTTCGGTATCGAGCGCCGTTCCCGGCCTCACGTAGTGGCTCACGTCCGCAATCGCGACGATGAGGCGGAAGCCGCCGGGGCACCGCTCGGCGTACACCGCATCGTCGAAATCCCGCGCGTCCTCCCCGTCGATGGTCACCAGCGGGAGCTCGCGCAGGTCCGCCCGCGCGCTCGCCTCGCGGCTATCCACCTGCTCGCCGTACGCCTGCGCCTCGCGCAACGCCGCCGCAGGAAACTCGTGCGGCAGATCAGAGCGCGCGATCGCGGACTCGGTGGCGAGCTCGACCGGTCGATCGGGATCCAGGCACTTGCCGATCACCGCCTGCGCGGGCGTCGCGGAGCCGGCGTGACGCGTGATCCGCGCAATGACCCAGTCGCCGTGGCGTGCGCCGTGCAGATCCTGCGGCGCCACCGCGCAGCGCAGCTGCAGCCGGCGGTCGGCCGCGTTCACCCAGGCGCTGCGGCCCTGGACCTCCACCGTGCCGAGGAACGCGGTCACGCCGCGCTCCAGCACCTGCTCCACGGCACCCGACCAGCGATCGCTTGCATCGCGTGACACCTTGACGCGCAGGCGGTCACCGTGCATCACGCCGCGCATCTCGGGCGGCGGCAGGAACACACTCTCCTTCAATCCCTCGACGCGCACGAAGCCGTAGCCGGCGCGATTCGCGCTGACCGTGCCCTCGACGATCGAGCCGTGCCTCACGGCCGAGGCCGGCGAGCCGGATCCCGCATCGCGCGCTTCGGTGCGCCGACTCTGGCCGCGCGGAGCGCCGTGTCCCGAGCGTGTAGCCTCGTGAGACTCCGTCCTCCGCCCGCGGGTCTTGTGTACGCCGGTACCGCCGTCGCGCCGTCCCAACTTTCCGCGGCGCGCCTTCAATTGACAGCCCCCGAACCCAGTGCGTACATTTCGCGGCCTTCCTCGCCCGCCCGGGTGGCGGAATTGGTAGACGCACTAGTTTCAGGTACTAGCGGGTAACTCCGTGGAGGTTCGAGTCCTCTCCCGGGCATTCCAATCAATAAATTACGATACATTATTAATGTATTTTCTCTAATAGCAATCCATCGCTTGCGCGCTGAATTCGTGCGAAGTGAGCGGATTAAACTCCGCGATTCTACGCACTCTGGCCGAGTGCAGCGTGCTAGTTCGCCTGAGGGTTGCGATCGCTCGCCTCCGTTCGTGCCGCCTGAGCGCAGTCAAAGAGGACTCTGCTTTCGACTACGCAGCGCACTCGATGCTGCGGGGCCAACCCTGAGTAGCGGCGGCTCGCTCACCGCCATGCTGAAACCTCGCCGAAAAGCTCCAACCTGACATTCCGACTCTGGCTGCCAGCGAAGCCACTTTCCAGGCGGCCTTCGCTTTTTGCTGAATCGCGGATTCCGGTTAGAGCGTGGGCATCAAGCCTTGCTCAGTCCGTCCTGGGAACGGGCCGTTCTTGCTCGGTGCGCGGCAGCTTTTGCCCGGTTTCCGCAAACCGCCATCCTGCACCACCGGCGTGCATGGGTTTTCGTGCGATCGTAGAACACCAGTATGCAGCCGTCTCCCTCACAACGCCGCACGAGCCGAAAGTCGGTATTGCAAATGAGATCGCTGATGGTTTCCGCAATGGGCTGCAATAGTCGATCCGGGGTTGTCCACCTTCGAATCTGAATCGATTGCAGTGGGCGCGAGCGCCCCGCTCCGCCCGCTTTGGTCAAGGCTGGCGCAATCTGTCGGTAGGTGTCGTCGCGAGCCAAGAGCCGATTCAGCGAACCGAGTTCAACGAAAGCATCCCGGTCGATTTCCCTTCCGGCATGTCTGTCGACAAACTCACCCAACCACTTGCGCAGCTCCCGTGCTTGCTCGGCAACCCGATCCAAGTTCCCCCCGGCCTCTCCACGGCGACGAAGCCGCCGCGCGACTGAGGCATCGATTGCGCCGGCCTCAGTCAACCAGGCGAGCAGCCCTGCCCCGTCGTTCAGCCAATCCTCGGGTTCCCCGCTTGACCCAACCTGGCTGTTCAGGAAGTCGAGTGCAAGGTGGTCGCCGACTAGGTAAGGCTTGGGGTGTCGTTCCGCCATGTCGTGCTCTACCGCTGTCGATGCGCCGTTCAACTTCCATATAACCTGTAAAACATCTCTTGACAAGTTATCAAGATAACCTGTAAACAGGCTACACACAGGTTACTGGTAAGGATACACCTTTGAGCGCGGCATTGCCCGCTGGACATCCAGCGCTTCGGCGGCGAGAGGCTGAAATCGAAGCTCGTGTCGGTGTGCTCGAATTACACGCCGCTCCTCAGCCGGCCCCCGCCGCAACGGGCATCGTAAACGCCACGACAGGCCGCTCACCGTACTGCAAGCACGACTATGAGATCGCCCACCAGCCAAGAAGGAAGCGTTGAGCCATGGTTCGATGGCGACCGCAGCGCTCCGGCCGTGTTGCTCCTCCACGGCTTTCCGACATCCTCCCATATGTTCCGAAACCTGATTCCGCGCCTCGCGGAGCACTATCGCGTGGTGGCGCCGGATCTCCCGGGATTCGGCTTCTCGCTCGCGCCGGAACACGGACCCTTCCGGCACACGTTTGACGATCTCGCTGCCGTTGTCGATCGGCTGACGCAGGTGCTTGGCCTGAAGGATTACGCCATCTACGTCTTCGACTACGGTGCGCCGGTGGGATTTCGCTTGGCGCTCCAACACCCCGACCGAATTACCGCAATCATTTCGCAGAACGGCAATGCCTTCTTTGAGGGCCTCAGCGACGGCTGGAACCCGATTCAGAAATACTGGAAGGAGCCTACGGCCGAGAATCGGGAGGCGTTACGTGCCCTTCTGACCTCGCAAGCGACCAAGTGGCAGTACCTGCACGGCGTCGCCGACGAATCGCTCGTCGCACCTGAAGCCTACGTGCTCGATTCAGCGTTGCTGGCGCGGACGGGAAACGACGAGATTCAGCTGAATCTGTTCCTCGACTACGCCAACAACGTCGCGCTCTATCCCAAGTTCCAGGAATACTTCCGCGCCAAGCGGCCGCCGCTGCTCGCCGTATGGGGCAAGAACGATCCGTTCTTCCTGCCCGCGGGCGCACACGCCTTCACGCGCGATAACCCGAACGCTGAAGTGCAGGTCTTCGACACCGGTCACTTCGCGCTCGAGACCCATCTTGAAGAGATCGCAGCCGCAATCACCGACTTCCTCGGGCGGCGGCTCCCGCGATCGACGACCCGCAAATAATCCACTACCTCAGACAAGGAGACAGCGGCATGCGTGCCATTGTGATCAACGAGTACGGTGGTCCGGAACAACTCATCATTAAAGATCTTCCGGAGCCCAAACCTGAACCGGGTCAAGTCGTGATCGAGGTCAAGGCATTTGGACTCAATCACGCTGAAACCTACATGCGCAAAGGCTTGTGGGGCGACGTCGCCAAAGTCACCGGCATTGAGTGCGTCGGCGTTGTCAAAGCCGATCCCGCCGGGAACTTCGCGCAAGGCCAAAAGGTCATCGCCATCATGGGTGGAATGGGTCGACTGATCAACGGTAGCTATGCTGAGTACACGCGATTGCCATCGACCAACGTCGTCGCGGTCAACTCGGCGTTACCGTGGAACGAGTTAACTGCGATTCCCGAGTGCTACGCGACCGCCTGGGCGTGTCTGTTTGGTAATCTTGACATCAAGCGCGGACAGACACTCCTGATCAGAGGGGCGACCTCGGCGCTCGGCCAGGCAGCATTGAACATCGCCACGCACGCAGGCGCCCGGGTCATCGCCACGACACGCAGCCCGGAGCGGCGCGTGAAGCTGGAGTCACTGGGGGCTGAAACCGCTCTCGTCGACGCGCACGACCTCTCGCGCCGGGTCCGGGACAGTCACCCGGCCGGCCTTGACGCGGTACTCGATCTCGTCGGCAACAGCACGCTGCTCGATTCACTGGCGATGGTACGGCGGCATGGGCGAGTGTGTCAGGCCGGATTCCTCGGTGGTCTCTCGCCGCTCGAATCGTTCAATCCACTGCTACAGGTGCCGAGCGGCGTGCACTTCAGTTTTTTTGGCAGCTTCGTGTTCGGAACACCTGAGTTTCCCCTGTCCGAGATCCCTTTCCAGGAGATTCTTGATCGCGCCGCGAACGGTGTCTACCAGGCAAAGCCCGCCAGGACCTTTATGTTCGATGAGATTCGGGATGCTCACCGGCTTATGGAGTCGAACCAGGCGAATGGAAAAATTGTCGTGAAAGTGGCGTCGGGGTGAGTTCTCGAGTCACCCTCGATCCGGGTCGATCGCGGCGACGATCCGTC
>MNCZ01000004.1 GCA_001914695.1 Gammaproteobacteria bacterium 13_2_20CM_66_19
ATGACGCTGAACAGGGCTATTCCCGCCAGGCCCCACGCGCGGTGGGTGGGCGTGTGCCCCGATGCGATCCATGCGGTTTGCATGAAATAGAACAGTGTCCAGCTGAAGAGCAGCGCACCATGAATGTGAAGGACCGGCGGCCCATGGAAAGTACCGCTGGCGACGGGAGCCCAATAGGTAGGCGTGAAGCCGCCGAATGCCATCAGCACGAAGACGCCGGCCATCCACAAATAGAAATGGCGCTCGCTGGAGCGCAGGACAGAGTTGCTGGCGACCGTCGACTGCAATGTGCTAGGCGCTTCCACGGCGCACTCCCCACTGAGCTGTCTGGCTTGGCCCTTACTGGCTCGCGAGGTGAGACCGTTTGACGTGAATATCAGTCGCGGCGGTCCGACGCGCGAGCTCTTGATTCTCAGGACACCGCGCGGCGGTCGCATCGAGGTGCCTCGCGCACCATTCGTCGGACATGTTATATAGACCTGAACTGGCACAGGAGGCCAACAAAGGCGCGACCACAATGAATGCAGGTAGCGAGCTGAAAAACGACGCTGCAACGACGTTCTTATACTTCTTCATAGCGTCTCCCCTTTTGTTTTCAGGGTACCAGCTCAGAGTAATTACCCCTGGCGCGCAGATTGAGACACTCATCACAGATCAGCGTGGGCGACACCCATTCTGGTAACTGCAAACTGGCGCGGAGCAGCCTGCGGGCCTCAGGCCGGTAATTCCGCTCACACGGCGAAGAACGCCGCGAGGCGCGCGCGCGCCGCGCGGCCGGCCTCGAGATCGAAGCAATTGACGACGGCCAGGCGAAAGCCCCCCGGAGGCATCGCGTGCGAGGCGGACGGACGATCGTCGTGGAAGGTGATCTGCACGCTGCTCACGTGCGGCATGCGCCGCACCTGCGCCACGAGCTCCGCGGGCGGATGCCGGTACTCGCGGCCGTGCGGGCCGAAGAGCGCGATGCTGTAGCCCGCGCGGCGCTCGCCCGGCGCGAGCCGCCACTCGCCGCGCGCGTACAGCCCGACCACGGCCTCGAGCCACCCGGCCTCGTAGAGGTCCGGCCACTGGTCGGTGACGCGCAGGTGGGCTTCAATGATGCGCTCGCCGATGGTCTCGACGTTCAGCATACCGGTGTAGTCGCCGAGGTGTCGCGCCGCCCAGGCGCCGACGTAGGCCTCGAGCTGCGGCCGCCGGCCGTCCTCGATCAGCCAGCGATCGAAGGTGCCCTCAATTGCGGGAGTGCCCCGGCAGTGACGCCACCACATCGTCCGGCCCTCGAGCACCGCCACGTCGGTGCTCACGTGCTCGCCTTCGAGCAGTGTCATCCAGAAGTGTCCGGCCGTCAGGTGGCGCTCGTAGTCCGACAGGTCGCGAAGCACGCGGCTGCCGAGACCCATGCCGCGCAGATTGATGATCGGCTTGCTGAACACCGGAAACTCCGGCGGGGTGACCCCGTGCGGAGCGCAGGCGAGTCCCTGGGACTCGGCGACGAACAGCTTGTCGTAGATGCGCCGCTCTCCGGGATGCCACTGGTAGCCGTCCGGGTCCTCGGTCGGAATGCGCACGTCGCGCGGACAGTCGACACCCTCGAAGTACTGCAGGCGCCACGGGTCGGCTTCGCAGAACGGCATGGCGGTGGTGCGGGGTTGCCGCGGTTGCTAGAACAGGCCGGTAATCCGGCCGTCCGCGCTCACGTCGATGTTGTTCGCGGCCGGCAGCTTCGGGAGCCCGGGCATGGTCATGATGTCGCCGCAGATCATGATCACGAACTCCGCGCCCGCGGCGAGCCGCACCTCGCGGATGTTGACCACGTGGTGCGCCGGGGCGCCGCGCAGCTTCGGATCGGTCGAGAAGGAGTACTGGGTCTTGGCGACGCACACCGGATAGTGCCCGTAGCCGCTCTCCTGCAGGTGGCGGATCTGGGCCCGCACCTTGGTATCGGCGGTGATGTCGGTGGCGTGATAGACCTTGGTGGCGATCGCCTTCATCTTGTCCCAGAGAGTCGCGCTGTCCTCGTAGACGAAGCGAAAGCCGTTGGGCTCGCCGCACAGGCGCACCACCTCGCGGGCCAGCTCGACCGCCCCGCGTCCGCCCTGCGCGAAGTGGGTCGCGGGGATCACTCGCACGCTGTGCGGGGCGATGCGATCGATCAGCAGCTGGATCTCGCGCTCGGTGTCCTCGGCGCGGCGATTGATCGCCACCGTGCAGGGGAGCCCGTAGCGGTTGTGGACGTTGTCGATGTGCCGCTCGAGGTTGACCACGCCCTTGTCGAGCGCGGCGAGATTCTCGTGCTTGAGATCCGCGAGCTCGACGCCACCGTGGTACTTGAGCGCCCGCACGGTGGCCACGATTACCGCCGCGCTCGGCTTGAGGCCCGCCTTGCGGCACTTGATGTCGACGAATTTCTCCGCTCCCAGGTCGGCGCCGAAGCCCGCCTCGGTCACGACGTAGTCGGCGAGCTTGAGCGCCGTGCGCGTCGCGATCACCGAGTTGCAGCCGTGCGCGATGTTGGCGAACGGGCCGCCATGGATGAAGGCAGGAGTGTTCTCGAGCGTCTGCACCAGATTCGGCGCGAGCGCCGTCTTCAGCAGCGCCGCCATCGCCCCGTGCGCCTGGAGCTCCCGCGCCAGGATCGGAGCGTTGTCGGCGCAGTAGCCGACTACGATCCGGCCGAGCCGCTCCCTCAGATCGGCGATGCTGTTGGCGAGACACACGATCGCCATCACCTCGGAGGCCGCCACGATATCGAAGCCGTCTTCGCGCGGCACGCCGTCGGCCGTGCCGCCGAGCCCGATGACGATGCGGCGCAGCGCCCGGTCGTTGACGTCCACCACGCGCCGCCAGGTGATGCGGCGCACGTCGAAGCCGAGCTGGTTGCCCTGGTAGATGTGGTTGTCGATGAGGGCGGCCAGCAGGTTGTTGGCGAGCGCAATGGCGGCAAAGTCGCCGGTGAAATGCAGGTTGATGTCCTCCATCGGCACCACCTGCGAGTAGCCGCCGCCGGCCGCGCCGCCCTTCATGCCGAACACGGGGCCGAGCGCCGGCTCGCGCAGGCAGACGATGGCCCGCTTGCCGAGGAGATTGAGCGCGTCCCCGAGACCCACCGTCGTGGTGGTCTTGCCCTCCCCGGCCGGCGTCGGCGAGATCGCGGTCACGAGCACCAGCTTGCCGTCGGGGCGGGAATCCAGCTGCGCCACGTAATCGAGCGCCACCTTCGCCTTGTAGTGGCCGTAGGGCTCGAGCCGCTCCTCCGGTATGCCGAGCCGCTCGCCCGCAAGCTGGACGATGGGGCGCATCGAGGCGCGCTGCGCGATCTCGATGTTGCCCGGAAAGGGCGCGGAGGGGGCCGAGGATGCTGCGGGCATGGCTTGGGCTGTGGCGAGCCGTGACGGGGGCGGCCATGCTACCAGAGCCGTACACCGCGGGTCTGTCCCGCCTTGGTTACAATCCGACCCGATGTTGTGGCTGAAGGCCTTCCACGTGGTGTTCGTGGTCACCTGGTTCGCGGGGCTGTTCTACCTCCCGCGCCTGTTTGTCTACCACGTGGCGACCGCCGACCGGGAGGGACTGGCGCGCTTCGCGCTCATGGAGCGGCGGCTGTTCTTCATCATGTCGCTCGGGGCGCTGCTCGCCGTGTTGTTCGGCATGGCCATGATTGCCGCCGCACCCGGCTACCTGGCGCTCGGGTGGATGCGCGCCAAGCTGATCCTCGTCGCAGCCCTCGTCGGCTACCACGCGGGGTGCTACCGGTTGATGCTCGCGCTGCGCGCGGACCGTGCGCGGCACTCGCAGCGCTGGTATCGCCTCTTCAACGAGATCCCCTCGGCGCTGCTCATCGCGATCGTGATACTGGCGGTGGTGAAGCCCTGAGGGCGGGCACTACCAGATCCGCACCCGCTTGTCCGGCTTGATGTAGAGCTTGTCGCCCGGCTGCACGTTGAACGCCGCGTACCAGTCGTCGATGTTGGGCAGCGGTCCGTTGACGCGGAACTCCGCCGGGCTGTGCACGTCGGAAAGCACCAGCTCGCGCAGCGCGCCGTCGCGGTACTTGCTGCGCCACACCTGCGCGTAGGCGAGGAAAAACCGCTGATCCCCGCTCAAGTCCGCCAGCACCTGCGCCGGCTGCCCCTGGAGCGAGATCCGATACGCCTCGTGGGCCATGTTGAGGCCGCCCAGGTCGCCGATGTTCTCGCCGATGGTGTTGGCGCCGTTCACCTTCAGGCCCGGCAGCGCCTCGAAGGCTGAGAACTCCTCGATGAGGCGCGCGGTGCGCGCCTTGAACTCCTTCTCGTCCTGCGGCGTCCACCAGTCCTGCAGGGCGCCGTCGGGGCCGAACTTGCGGCCCTGGTCGTCGAAGCCGTGACCCATCTCATGCCCGATCACCGCCCCGATGGCGCCGTAGTTCACCGCAGCGTCGGCGTTGGGGTCGAAGAACGGCGGCTGCAGGATGGCCGCGGGGAACACGATCTCGTTGTTGGAGGGGTTGTAGTAGGCGTTGACGGTCTGGGGCGTCATGTGCCATTCGGCGCGGTCGACCGGCTTGTCGAGGCGCGCCACCTGGTAGTTCCAGTCCCACTCGACTGCGCGGCGCACGTTGCCGATGAGATCGTCGCGGCGAATCACGAGTGTGGCGTAGTCCTTCCACTTGTCCGGGTAGCCGATCTTGGGCATGAACATCGCGAGCTTCTCGTGAGCGCGCGATTTGGTCTGTGGCGTCATCCAGTCGAGGGCGTCGATGCGCTCGCCGAGCGCGGTGCGCAGGTCCGCCACCAGCTGCTGCATCTTGGCCTTCGATTCCGGCGGGAAATACTGCGCCACGTACAGCCGCCCGATCGATTCGCCGAGCGCCCCGTCGACGGCGTCCACGGCGCGCTTCCAGCGCTCGCGCTGCTGCGGTTGCCCATGCATGGCCTGACCGTAAAAGGCGAAACGCGCCTCGTCGAAGCGCTTCGGCAGGTACGGGGCGTGGCTGCTGAGATAGTGGAACGTCAGGAAGCCCCTGAGCGTCGGTACGGAGGTGCGGCCGAAGAGCTCGGCCATATCGCGGATCGCGGACAGCTCTCCGAGCACCAGGTCCTCTCGCGCGCCGAGTTGCATGGCCGCGAAGAACGGCTGCCAGGGGAAGCCGGGCGCAAAGGCCAGCAGCTGCTCCTTGCTGCGAGGGTTGTAGGTCGCATCGACGTCGCGGCGCTTCTCGATCGGCCACTGCACCTTCGATGCTGCGGTCTCGAACGTCATGATCTCGTGCGCCAGGGCCTTCGCGTCGCTCACCCCGCCGAGGGTCAGCATCTGCTCGATGTAGGCCACGTACTTCGCGCGCAGCTCCTTCAGCTGCGGATCGTCCTTGAGGTAGTAGTCGCGATCGGGGAGCCCGAGCGTCGACTCGGTTATGACCACCGCGTAACGGTCGGGGTTCTTGAAGTCGGCCGGCAGATCCACGTCGAAGAGCGAGGCGAAGCCCGGCTCGCCGAAGAGCCGCGCGATGGCTTCTCGCGTGCCGGCGGCGGCGATGCGCTTGAGGTCGGGCTCCGCCGGCGCCAGCCCGTTCGCCTCGATGGCCGTCTCGTCCATGAAGGCCGCATAGTAGTCGCCGATCTGCTGCTCGGGAGTGCCGGCCGCGATGCGCGCCGCGGCGGCCTGCTCGATGATCTCGCGCACCCGCTTCTTCGAGAGCTCATCGAGCTGGTCGAACGCACCGTAGCTCGAGTGATCGGGCGGAATGGCGAAGGAGTCGTACCAGGCGCCGTTCGCGCAGGCGTAGAAGTCGTCTCCGGGTTTCACGTTGCGATTGCGCGCGGACAGGTCGAGGCCAAAGTCCCCGATCACCGCCTTGCGCAGCGCGGGCGCGGCCGCACCGGACCCGCCGGCGGGCGGGGGGTCGGTGGCGGCTTTCGCCGTGGCGCTTGGGGCGGCCGAAGTGGCTTTTGGGGACACCGCTTTCTCCTCGACGGGCTTCGAAGCGCAGGCAGCCGCGAGCGCCAGCGCTGCCAGTGGAGTGAACGACCTCGCGAGCCGCGAGGCTAATCTCGAGGGTAATCTCATGGAGCTCCGGACCTTAGGATTAGTTGAGCAAGGCGCGCATCATAAGGCAGCGCACGCGCGATCGGTGCGGCCACCGCGCACGGGGAGCTGCGCGCGTTCCGCGGCGACTCGCTTCGTCGGCGCAGGCGAACGCTTCGCCGCCGGCCACGCGCTTCAGCCCGCCGTTCCCCAGTCGCGCACCCGGTCGCGCCATTCGCGGCTCTCGACCGGCGCGGGCGGCCCGGTCTCGGTGCCGAGGTACAGGAAGCCGACGATGGCATCCGTGGGCCCGAAGCCGAGCGCCCGCTTCACGAGCTCGTCGTACGCCAGGCCCCCGGTTCGCCACATCGCGTTGAAGCCGAGCGCGACGGCGGCGAGCATCATGGCGTGCGCGGCCGCGCCCGCGGCGAGCGTCTGCTCGATCACGGGAATCTTCACCGCCGGGTTGCACTCGGCGCCGACCACGACGATCAGCGGCGCGCGCAGCGCCTTCACGCGCTCGCGCTCGAGCGCCTCGGCGGAGAGCTCCGGGCGCACGCGCCGCGCGTGCTCGGCGAATAGCTTCCCGAGCCGCTCGCGCGCCGCGCCGCGCACGAGCACGAAGCGCCACGGGCGCAATCGCCCGTGATCGGGAGCGTGCGCCGCGCTCGCGAAAATGAGCCCGAGCGCGCCCTCGTCCGGACCCGGCTCGGCGAGCGTCCGGGCGGAGCGCCGGGTGAGAAGAACATCTATGGCCTGCATGCGCGCATTGTCGCAGACTCGAGCCGTGCCGGCCTTCTCCGAAGCCTGCGAGCGCAACAGGGGCCCGATTCTCGAGGTCCTGACGCGCGCCCTCGCCTCGAGCCGCAGCGTCCTCGAGATCGGCAGCGGGACCGGTCAGCACGCGGTGCACTTCGCCGCCGCCCTGCCGCACCTCAGCTGGCAGCCGACGGAGCTTAGCTGTCAGCTCGCGCCGCTCGCCGAGCGGATCCGCCTCGAAGGCACACCCAATCTCCGCGCCCCCATCGCCCTCGACGTGCACGAGCATCCCTGGCCGGTGGCGCCGGTGGACGCGGTGTTCAGCGCCAACACGCTGCACATCATGGGGTGGAGCGCGGTGCGCGATTTCTTTCGCGGCGTCGGCGCGGCGCTCGGCCGGCCGGGCGTGCTGTGCGTGTACGGACCCTTTCGCTATCACGGCGAGCACACGAGCCAGAGCAACGCGGACTTCGACCGCTGGCTCAAGGCGCGCGATCCGGCGAGCGGCGTTCGCGACTTCGAGGCGCTCGATGAGCTCGCGTGCGCCGCCGGCCTCTCACTCGCCGCCGATCACGCGATGCCCGCCAACAACCGCACGCTGGTGTGGCAACGGCCTCCGGGCGGCGCTTAGCGTAGAGTGCACGGGCATGGAATCCGACGCGTTGCGCGAGATCCGGGACGCGATCCGCACCATCCCGGACTATCCGAAGCCGGGCGTGATGTTCCGCGACATCACGACGCTGCTCGGAAATGCGCGCGTGTTTCGCTCGGTGGTCGATCTGCTGGTCGAGCCCTGGCTGGGGCGACGCATCGATCGCGTCGCCGGGATCGAGGCCCGCGGATTCATTCTCGGCGGCGCGATCGCGCACCAGTTGTCGGCGGGCTTCGTGCCGATCCGCAAGAAGGGCAAGCTCCCGCACACCACCGTGCGCGTGGCTTACTCCCTCGAGTACGGGCTCGATGAGATGGAGATGCACCGCGACGCCGTGGTGAGCGGCGAGAGGATCATCCTGGTCGACGATCTGATCGCGACCGGAGGCACGGCGGAAGCCGCCGTGAAGCTCCTGCGCACGCTCGGGGCCGAGATCCTCGCCGCCTGCTTCATCGTCGACCTGCCCGACCTTGGCGGCTCGGCTCGCCTCGAGGCCCTCAAGGTACCGGTGCGGACACTTGTTGCCTTTCGCTGACACTGAAGGCGGCGGCAGACCGAACCCTGAACGTGAGCTGAATAATCCGTATTATTTTCAATAGGCTAGGGATTGCGGGTCCCCAACATTACGTTCCGGTCATACGGCGCTTGTGGGACTGGAGTCGGGTGATAATACGCGCGCCTTAGCTCCCTACCTTTTTTCTTTGGAGACCAAATCAATGTTCAAGAAGCTCGTCCCAGTCGTTGCCCTGGCCCTGCTCGCGGGTCCGGTTATTGCCGCTGACGCGCCGGCCACCGCGCCGGCCGCCGAGCAGCCCGCGGCCCCGGCCAAGGCCTCGCACAAGAAGCATCACAAGAAGTCCACCAAGGCGGCTGAAGGCTCTGAGAAGGCGAAGGAGCCCGCCAAGTAAACCGTCAGCTCGAGTTGACTGGTTGCGGAGCCCCGCCCACAAGGCGGGGCTCCTTTGTTTTCGGAGCCAGTCGATCAGTTTTCTGAGCCCATCGACGCGCCTCCCGCGCACGCCCATGACAACGGCTCGCGGCAGGGCTTGCGGCTTTCCGCAAACCGGTTCAAATTCCCTTCCATGGATGGGAGTCAAACCGCCGCAATACATCAAGCGCTGGTTGCCGTTCAACATGCCGTCACGAGCATGACCTTCCCCGTCTGCGATCAGGAAGATCTGATCGAAGCCATCGATAGCGTCGAGGCACAGCTGCACACGAACCACCCGAACGTGGCTCTCATGTGCCGCTTCCTCAACTCCATAGCGAGGAGCCTGCGGGCGCAGCCTGAAGCCCGCGACGCCTGCCTCGCCATCGAGGATGCGATCGGGAAGGCCGGCATGCCCAGCACCTGGCAGTCGGGCATCTAAGCCGCCCCGACCGCACGCGGTGCGCTTCGGCCGCCGAGGCGCGCCTCGCGGCTGCACCGCAGCGCGCAGGTGCGAGCCTCGCGCACGGGTTGCACCCGCTCGCCGGCGCGGTCTAAGTTCCTTCCCGATGCTCACGCCGCTCACCGAAGCCCTGATTCTCCTCGCGGGTTCCGTGCTCCTGGTGACACTCACCCGGCGGCTGTCGCTGCCGACGAGCATCGCCTACCTCGTGCTCGGAGTGGCGCTCGGGCCGCACGCGATCGGCGTGCTGTCGGACTCGGGCACCACCAGGCTCCTGGCGGAGCTCGGCGTGGCGTTCCTGCTGTTCACCCTCGGCCTCGAGTTCTCCCTGCCGCGCATGCTCGCCATGCGGCGGGAGGTCTTCGGTTTAGGTTCCGCCCAGGTCATCGCCACCGCCTCCGTGTTCGCGGTGCTCGGACATCGGCTCGGCATCCGCTGGCTCGTCGCCGTCGTGCTGGGCGGGGCCGTCGCCATGAGCTCGACCGCGCTCCTGCTGCAGCAGCTCACCGAGCGCGCCGAGCTCAACCGCACGCACGGCCGGCTCGCCTTCAGCATGCTGCTGTTTCAGGACCTGGCGTTCGTGCCGTTCCTCGCCCTCGCCTCCGCCCTCATCGCCGGGCAGGATCGGCTGCCCCTCTCCGGCAGCCTCGCCGCGGCCCTCGGCGCGGCGCTCGCGATCGTGGCGGTGCTCGCCGCGGGGCGCTGGCTCCTGCGGCCGCTGTTTCACGAGATCGCGCACAGCCGCCTGCGGGAGCTGTTCACGCTCGCGGTGCTGCTCGTGGTGCTCTCCTCTGCGTGGGTGTCGCATATCGCGGGCCTCTCCTTCGCGCTCGGCGCATTCCTCTCCGGGATGATGCTCGCCGAGACCGAATACCGGCATCAGATCGAGGCGGTCATCCGCCCGTTCCGCGACCTGCTGCTCGGCCTGTTCTTCATCTCCGTCGGCATGCTCCTCGACATGCGCCTGCTCACCCGCCCGAGCGAGCTCGCGATCGTGCTCGCCATGCTGCTCACGCTCGTGATCCTCAAGGCGGGCATCGGCGCGCTGGTCACGCGGCCCTTCACGACCACGGACTTCAAGGCGCTGCGCACCGGCATCGTCATTGCGATCGGCGGCGAGTTCGGGGTCGCGCTCTGCACCATCCTGCTGCAGGCGCGCATGGTGCCCGAGGCGCTCGGCGAGCCGCTGCTGGTCGCGATCGTGCTCTCGATGGTGCTGAGCCCGCTGATCCTCAACAACAACAAGCGCGTCGCCCGGCTCCTGCTGCGCGAGCACGGCCCGGTGCGTACCGCGAGCGAGCGCGAGGAAGCCGCCACCCACGAGATTGCGCTCCGCGAGCACGTGATCCTCTGCGGTTTCGGCCGCGTCGGACAGAACGTGGCGCGCGTGCTCGAGGCACAGGGCTTCGAGTACATCGCGCTCGATCTCGACCCGGCTCGCATCGGCGCGGCGCGCCAGGCCGGCGACCCGGTGATATTCGGCGATTCCTCGGACGAGCAGCTGCTGCGGCAAGCAGGCCTGCCGACCGCCAGCGTGCTCGTCATCAGCTTCTCCGACCCGGCCACCTCGGTCGGGATCCTCCGTAGCGTCCGCCGCTTGCGGCCCGAGCTGCCGGTGCTGGTGCGCACCGCCGACGACTCCCGCATCAAGGAGCTGCAGGACGCGGGAGCCACCGACGTGGTTCCCGAGACCTTCGAGGCGAGCCTCATGCTGGTGTCGCACGTGCTGATGCTGCTCCACGTGCCGGTGCCGCGGGTGGTGCGCGCGCTGGAGGCCATCCGCGCCGACCGCTACGCGGTGCTGCGCAACATCGTGCGGCGCGGAGACGCGCGCCCCGTCGACGAGCTCGCCGAGCATCGCGAGGAGCTCAAGTCCGTGGTCGTGCCGCCGGGAGCGTGGGCGGTGGGCCGCAGCCTCGGCGAGCTGCGCGGCCGCGGCGTGGAGGTGACTTTCACGGGCGTGCGGCGCCACGGGATCCTCGGGCGCGAGCCCGCCGCCGATACGGTGCTGCGCGATGGGGACATCGTGGTGATCTACGGCCAGCCCGAGGAGCTCGAGCGCGCCGAGTCCGTGATGCTGGCGGGATAGGCGACACCCGGCCGCGGCCCGCGGCGCCCCACCCCGCTAAGATACGCACCCCGTGAACCGCGCCGACATCCACTTTCCGCCCAAGCACGAGCCGCTGCGCGAGGATGTGCACGCGCTCGGCGCGCTGATGGGCGAGATCCTGCTCGAGCAGGGCGGTGAGGAGCTGTTCGAGCTGGTCGAGCTCGATCGCACCGCGGCCATCCGCGCCCGGGCCGGCGAGAGCGAGGCGCGGCGCGAGCTCGCCGCCCGCATGCGCGATCGGCCGCCGGCGCTCGCGCGCGAGCTGCTGCGCGCCTTCTCCACCTGGTTCATGGCCGTGAACCTCGCGGAGCGGGTGCACCGGATCCGCCGCCGCCGCCAGTATCTGCGCGGCAGCGAGGAGCCGCAGCCGGGGGGCGTCGAGGCTGCGATCGCGGAGCTGAAGGCCCGTGGGCTCGCGGCCGCCGAGGTGCTCGAGCTCGTGCGCACGCTGTCGATCGAGCCGGTGTTCGCCCCTCACTCGACCGAAGCCAGCCGCCGGACGCTGCTGCGCCAGCAGCAGCGGATCGCCCACCGGCTGCTGGAAAGGCTCGACCCTTCGCTGACGCCGAACGAGGTGCGCACCATCTGGAGCAGCATCCGCATGGAGCTCACCATCGCCTGGCAGACCGAGGAGCTGCCGCGCGAGCGGCTCACGGTCGCCGACGAGCGCGAGCAGATCCTGTTCTACCTGGTGGAGATCCTCTATCGGATGGTCCCGGCCTTCTACGAGGAGATTGCGCTGGCGCTCGAGAAAGTCTACGGCGCGAAGGCCGGCACCGTGCACGTGCCGGCGATCCTGCGCTTCGGCTCCTGGGCGGGCGGCGACATGGACGGCAATCCCGACGTGCACGCCAAGAGCATCCGCGAGGCGCTGGCACGGCAGCAGCAGGTGATCCTCGGCAGCTATGTCGACGAATGCCAGAGCCTCGCGCAGCGGCTGTCGCAGAGCGCCAGCCGGGTGGCGGCCGCCGCGGAGCTCACCGCCCGCATCGAGCAGTACATGCGGCTGCTGCCGGGGGCGCGCGCCATCACTCCGGCGCGGCACGACCGCATGCCCTACCGCGTGTTTCTTGCGCAGGTCGGCGAGCGCTTGCGCAGCGCCTACGAGGGGCGCGCCAACGGCTACGAGAACCCGCGGCAGTTCCGCGACGATGTGGCGCTGATCGCGGCGAGCCTCCGGGCCAACAAGGGCGTGAACGCCGGGCTGTTCTACGTCGAGCGGCTGCTGCGCCGGATCGACACCTTCGGCTTCCACCTGGCGACGCTCGACGTGCGCCAGCGCGCCCGCGTGATGCACGAGGTGGTGGCCGACGGCTTCGACGATCCGGGCTGGCTGTCACGCAGCAGCCGCGAGCGGCGCGACCGGCTCGCCGAGGCGCTCGAGAAGGATCGCGGCCCGGTCACCGAGCTCGATGCGCTCGGCAAGCGCACCCTCGCGGTGTTCGACGCCATCATGCAGGGCCGCCACCGCTACGGCCCGGAGGCCGTCGGCTACTTCATCGTGAGCGACGCCCGGGGCGCGGACGATGTGCTCGCGGCGCTGCTGCTGGCGCGCTGGGCCGAGGCCTACGACAAGCGCACCGGGGAAGTGGCGCTCGATATCGCGCCGCAGTTCGAGTCCGCGCAGGCGCTGAGCGAGTGCGGGCGCACGCTCCAGGAGCTGCTCGCGGACCCGCTCTACCGGCGCCATCTGGACGCCCGCGGCCGCCGCCAGTGCGTGCTGATCGGCTACTCCGACAGCAACAAGGAAACCGGCGCCTGCGCATCGCGCGTCATCATTCACCAGGCACAGCACGAGCTGGCACAGGTGCTCACCGAGGCCGGCGAGCATGCGCTGCTCTTCCATGCGCGCGGCGGCAGCATCGCGCGCGGCGGCGGGCGCGTCGAGTCGCTGGTGCGCGCCGCTCCCGCCGGGGCGGTGGACGGGACGCTGCGCATCCGCGAGCAGGGCGCGACCGTAAAACAGGGCTATGGACTGCGCCCCATTGCGATGCGCACGCTCGAGCGCGCCTTCAACGCGCTCGCGCTCACGACCGCCGCGCGGCGCCGTGGCGAGCTGCCGCCCGATTCGGCCGCGCACCTCGAGCTCGCCGCGGTGCTTGCGCACTCGAGTCGCGCCGCCTACCGGCGCCTGGTCTACGAGCAGCCGCAGTTCTACCAGTACTTTCAGGCGGTGACCCCGATCGACGTGATCGAGAGAATGCAGATCGGCTCGCGTCCCGTGCACCGCCTCGAGGGGGCGGGTCTCGAGACGCTCTTGCCGGTGCCGTGGGTGTTCGCCTGGTCGCAGACCCGCTACATGCTGCCCGGCTGGTACGGCGCGGGGACGGGCCTGCGCGCCGCGACGACGAAGTTCGGACTGCCGCGGCTGCGCGAGGCCTACGGCAGCTGGTACTTTCTGAAGAGCCTCATCGACGATGTCGAGACCATGCTCGCGCGGGCGGATCCCGACATCGCGCGCCACTACGATGCGCTCGTGCCCGAGCCTCTGCGGCGCTTCTCGGGCGAGATCCGCGGCGAGTTCCAGAGCGCCTGCGAGCAGGTGCTCGCCGTCAAGGACAGCCGGGCGCTGCTCGACTCCGACCCGACCATGCAGCGCTCGGTTGCGCTGCGCAACCCGTACATCGATCCGATGAACCTGATGCAGGTCGACCTGCTCGGGCGCTGGCGCGCCCGGGGACGCGCCGACCGCGAGCTCTTCGAGGCGCTGCTCGCGAGCGTCGGGGGCATCGCCCAGGGCCTGCAGAGCACGGGCTGAGCCGTGTCGGGCGAGGTCACCATCCGTCCCGCAACGCGCAGCGACACCCCGCGCATCCTGGGATTCATCCGCGAGCTCGCGGTGTACGAGCGTCTCGAGCGCGAGGTGGTGGCGAGCGAGGCGGACCTCGACGCCGCGCTCTTCGGCGCGCGCCGCGGCGCCGAAGTCGTCTTCGCCTGCCTCGACGGCGCGCCGGTCGGCTTTGCGCTCTTCTTTCATAACTTCTCGACCTTCATCGGCAAGCCCGGCATCTACCTCGAGGACCTCTACGTGCGACCCGAAGCGCGCGGGCTCGGCATCGGCAAGCGCCTGCTCGCATGGCTGGCGCGCACGGCTCTCGAGCGCGGATGCGCGCGGCTCGAGTGGGCGGTGCTCGACTGGAACGAGCCCTCGCTCGGGTTCTACAGGAGCCTGGGAGCCGTCGCGCTCGATGAGTGGACCACGTACCGGCTCGCCGGGGATGCCCTCGAGCGGCTCGCGGGCCGCTGAAGCCGCAAGCCGGGGGCGCGGTGGCAGCGCCGCTCGAGGCTTGCCCGTGCGAGTCAGCGAGTTAGACTCGCGCGACCTTTGGCGGGCGTTTCGAAGGGAGGCGTCATGGGTCGATTGGGTTTGAGGCCATGGCTGGCACTGCTGGTCACGCTGGCCTCGGGTGCCGCTCTGGCGGCCGTGCTCGATGCGCCGCGGCCGCAGGACAGCAGGCAGGAGCGCAAGCCGGAAGGCGACTCGCAGAAGGATGGCCGCAAGTTCGAGCCCTTCAAGGTCGAGTCAGTCACGAGCGACGGTACGGTCATCATCGGTGGCCATCCAATCGCCTACCAGGCGATCGCCGGCACGCTCATCGTCCATCCGCAGGGGTGGGACGACGTTCCACGCGACTCCAACGCCGAGAAGCCCGGTTCCGCAGGCGGCGACGACGGCGCCGAGGGGCGCAATCCGACCGCGGAAGCCTCGATGTTCTACGTCGCCTACTTCAGGAGCGGCGGCGGGCCGCGCCCGGTGACCTTCTTTTACAACGGCGGCCCCGGCTCCTCGACCATGTGGCTGCACATGGGGGCTTTCGGGCCGCGCCGCATCGTGACGGCGACCGACGCGCACACTCCGGCCGCGCCCTATCCGCGCGTGAACAACTCTTTCAGCCTCCTCGATGCCACCGATCTCGTCTTCATCGACGCTCCCGGCACGGGCTTCAGCCGCATCGCCGGCAAGGACAAGGAGAAGGCCTTCTTCGGCGTCGACGGCGACGCGTATGCGTTCGCCGAGTTCATCTCGGAGTTCCTGTCGAAGTACGCGCGCTGGAACTCGCCCAAGTACCTCTTTGGCGAGAGCTACGGCACGCCACGCTCCGCGGTGGTGGTGAACCAGCTCGAGGCGGACCGCTCGATCGACCTGAACGGCGTGATCCTGCTGTCGCAGATTCTCAACTTTGACCTGAGCCCGGACCGTCCGACCGGCAATCCCGGCATCGACCTGCCCTACCAGACGGTGCTGCCGAGCTACGCGGCCGCCGCCTGGTATCACCGCAAGCTCCCCGCCGAGCACCCGAGTCTCGACGCCCTGCTCAAGGAGGTGGAGCAGTTCGCCATGGGCGAATACGCACGGGCGCTCGCGGCAGGGTCGGAGCTGCCCGCGAGCGAGCGCGCCGCGATCGCCGAGAAGCTCCATCAGTACACGGGACTTCCGGTCGATTACATCCTCAAGGCGGACCTGCGCATCGACGGCGGGGAGTTCCGCCAGAACCTGCAGAGTGACGGCGGCATGACCACCGGGCGGCTCGACAGTCGCTTCTCCGGCCCGGACATCGACCCCTTGAGCCAGCGCGCCGATTACGATCCGCAGTCCGCCGCTCTCAGCTCGGCCTACGTCTCCGCGCTCAACGATTACGTGCGCCGGGAACTGCACTACGGCGATGACAGGATCTTCAAGCCCCGGATCCAGACCTTCCGCACCTGGAACTTCGCCCATCAGCAGCCGGGACATAGCGAGCCGCCGCTCTCCGCGCGCCAGGGCACCAACGTCATGCCGGACCTGGCGAATGCGATGAAGCTCAATCCGAACCTCAAGGTGCAGCTGAACGCCGGGTACTTCGACCTCGCCACGCCCTTCTACCAGGGCGTCTACGAGATGCATCACCTGCCGATTCCGCAGAGACTGCAGGCCAACATCGAGTACTGCTTCTACGAGTCAGGGCACATGGTGTACGCGAAGGATGCCTCGCTCAAGCAGCTGCACGACAACGTCGCGGACTTCATCCGCCGGACGAGCAACGGGACCGAGCAGGCCCGTTAGGCGCGAGCCGTGCGCGCACCCGTGTCAGCCCGTCATGGACTGCGGTACACGACGCCGTCCTTCATGACGAACATCACGTGCTCCACCGCCTCGATATCGCGGGTCGGATCGCCGCTCACCGCGACCAGGTCCGCCAGCATCCCGGCGCGCACCCGCCCGAGGTCCTCCCCACGGCGCAGGATCTGCGCGTCGGTGGCGGTCGCGGCGGTGAGCGCCTGGAGCGCCGTCATGCCGTCACGCACCATCCACTCGAGCTCCCGATAGTTCGTGCCGTGGGCGAAGACGCCCACGTCGCTCCCGCAGCCGATGACGACTCCCGCCCTGAGCGCCGTCCTGAAGGCCTCGGCGGCCTGCTGCATGCCGGCGGTGGGCGCGCTTGCGCCGGCGACGTAGTGCTCGAAATACTCGCCATAGGCTTCCTGTGCGGTGAGCGTCGGCAGGTAGGCGACGCCCCGTGCGGCCATGAGCCGGAACACCTCGGGCGTGCCGCCGAAGCCGTGCTCGATCGTGTCGACGCCCGCGAGAATCGCGCGGCGCATGCCTTCGGCGGTCGTCGCATGCGCGGCCACCGGCCGGCCGGATGAGTGCGCGGTCTCGACCAGCGCCTTGAGCTCCTCCTCCGTGAAGGTCGGCTGCTGGCTGCCGCCCGGTCCCCAGCGGTAATCCGCGTAGACCTTGATCCAGTCGGCGCCCCGTCCAGCCTGCTCGCGCACCGCGCGGATCACTTCCGGGACACCGCTCGCCTCCTCGGCGCCCTGCGGCGTGCAGCACACATCCGGCCGCAGGCTCCCGGGGGCAGGGCCGTAGGAGCCGGTGGCGACGATGGCGCGAGTCACGACGAAGAGACGCGGACCCTCGATGAGGCCGTCCTCGATCGCGCGCTTCAGCGACACGTCGGCGAAGTCGGCGCCCTCGGTGCCGAGATCGCGCAGCGTCGTGAAACCGGCGAGCAGCGTCGCGCGGGCCTGCCGCGCCGCGCGGAGCGTTCGGTACGGCACCGGCTCCTTCAGCACCTGATCGTCCCAGCGCGTCTCGTCGTAGGGATGAAGGAAGAGGTGCGAGTGCGCGTCCATGAGGCCCGGGAGGAGCGTCGCACCGGGCAGGTCGATCACCCGCGCGCCCGCTTCCGCGCGCGCCGTGCCCGCAGCACCCACCGCAACGATCCGTGAGCCCCGGATGAGCACCACCCAGCCCTCGTGAACGGGCTCGCCCGCGGTCCAAACCCGCGCCGGGCGCAGCAGCGTCACGCTCGGAAGCGCAGCGCGATTGGTAACGGGGCTATCGGCGGCAGCGCCAAGCGCGGGCGCGGTGACGGTGAGAGGGGCGATGGCGAGCGCGGGCACCAGCCAGCTTCGCACTGCGTCGGTCATTCTATAATTCTTAACGCGCGCCGACGGTGGGTGCAATCCGAGACCCCGCAGCCGAGTGACGGGCCGTGCTCGGTCCGGACACAACTCAGGCGGGCGTCAGCCCCCGCCCATCAGCACGGTCGTATCGTAGCTCTCGAATCCCTGGATGGCGCGCGCGTAGGCGTTGAACACCAGCCGCTCCGCCACCTTGTCGGCCCGGGGCGCGAGCAGCATGCGCAACACCACATCGTCGGGCGGGCGCGTCGCCTCATCCGCCAGCAGCTGCTCGACGATGCGCGTCAGGCGATGGTTGAGCTCGTTGATGAATCGCAGGTGCGCGCCGTCGTGCACCTGGTCGGCGCCGGCGCCGTAGGTGCCGCGCGCCTCCTGGGCGAGCTCGTGCATGAACAGGTTCAGCAGGCGCGCCTTGTCGAGCAGTCGCAGCTCCGAGTAGAACTCGATTTCCGAGACGAGGTTCATCGTGCGCTCATGTCGGCCACCGTGCGGCTACGCCGGGAAGAAGTCGATGGGCTTGGTGGTCGTGACGGCATCGACGTCCTTCGGATCGAAGCGGAACAATCGTACCAGCGCGATGATCTTCTTCTCGAGCTCCGGGTCCTTGAGCTCGCTCGAGATCAGGCGGCACATGGTCACCTCGCCGCTCGGGGCGATGGTGAACTCGAGCACGAGCTTCCCCTGCAGCTCCGCGTTGTCGCGCAGCGCGCGGGCGTAGAGGCTGTAGATGCGTCCCTTGTTGCGGTCGAAGACCAGCTCGATCTCCTCGCGCGAGCGCGCCGCCTTGCCGCCACCGCCGGGGCGCGCGGGTCCCCGGGCGTTCAGGCCCGATCGCACGATGCCCGAGTTGACCGCGGTGGTGTCGTGGCCGGTGAGCGAGCCCGCGCCGGTGCCGAAGCCGCGGCTCATGTTCGCGGACGTGATGCCGCCTGAGCCGACGCCGACCTTGGAGGTGATGAGCGAGCGCTCGGCGTGCGAGTCGGCGCTGACCGAGCCGGAGAGATTCTTGGTCTCGAGCGGGGTGAGATCCATGACCTCGCGCAGGTCAGCGAGCTCGTCCTTCACCTGGTTCAGCTGCTTCTGGGCCTTCCTGCGCGCCAGCTCCTTCAGATCGACCGGCGGCGGCTTCACCATCACCACCTTCGGCTCGATCTTGGGCTTCTCCTGCTCCTTGGGCACCGGGGGCGGAGGCGGCGGCTTGGGCTTGTTCTCGAGCATGACGCGCGCCAGGCGCTCCGGAACTTCCTCGACCTCGGCGCGCTTCGACACCGGCAGCAGCGGGAAGGCGATGCTGAGCACGACCAGGATGACCAGCAGCACCCGCAGGATCTTGCGAAAGCGCCGGCTCGATTCCGGATCGCCCTCCCAGGGCAGATCGAATTCGCGGTAAAAGGGGGCGAGTATCATGGCTTCCCTACACCGGCTTGAGCTGCTCCGCGGCTACCGGCTTCTCCTTCTGGATGACCGCGAGCGAGATGCGCCCGTAGTCAGCATCCGTGCAGGTCGCCATCACGCGCTTGAGCACCTCGTAGGGAAGCGACTTGTCCGCCAGGATGGTGATCTCGCGCTGGGCGATATCGCGCTCGCTCATCTCCTTGCCGACCAGCATCGGCCGCTTGAGCGCTGCGCGCAGCGGCTCGACGAGTCTGGTGGTGCCGGTGCGGATCTGGTCGACGGTCGCGATGAACTCTCCCTGCACGAAGAGATCGGTCTTCGTGATCATCACCACCACCGACTGCTTGGGCGCCGTCTCCGCGATCGACTGCGGAATCTCGATGCCCTTGGCGTTCTGGATGACCTCGACCTCGGTCGAGTAGACCAGCAGGAACGCCACCATCACCGACAGGATGTCGATGAGGGGAATGAGGTTGAGCTGCGCATCCGCGCGGTGCCTCAGGTGATGCAGCGCCATGCGCCGGGCGCGATTCGACATGCTCATGGGCGTGCTCCGCTCGCATTGGCGGCCGGGGCGCGAATCAGCGCCGCGACCGGGTTCGTGGGAGCGGCGACCGGAGCTGCGGCCACGGGAGCCGCAGCCGCTCCGGGCGGCAGCTCCGGCGCATCGCCGATCGAGATGTCCGGGAAGAGCTCCGCCTGCACCGAGGCGAGTCCCTGGCTCACTTCGAACACGCGCACCCGGTCCATGACCTGCACCAGGGTGTCGTAGGGCGTGTCGGGCTCGAGCAGGATGCTGGCTTCGGTCTTCTCCGGAAACTTCGCCTTGACGCGCTTCAGGTAGTCCGTCAGCCCGTCGAAGTTGTAGCCGCCCGGCGTGTTGGGGAGCGTGGCGAGCGGCCCGGTGTTGCGATCCGCCACCTGGATCAGGTCCTTGCGCACCATCACCTCGAGCTGCAGCCCCGGCGGCGGCTCCTTGAACTCGGTCTGCGGGGGCGGCAGGTTCAGCTGCAGGATCACGGTGCGCGAGAACACGGCGGTCATCAGCAGGAAGGTCACGAGCACCGTGAAGATGTCGATCATCGGCACGAGCAGCAGCTCCGCGGGCTTGCGCGAGTGGCGCTCCAGCTTGCGGGTCTGGTACGAGCGGCGCATGCGGGACTCTCAGCTCTCGGGGGCGGAGAGGCGGCTCAGGCCGGCGCCGCCGCGCTCTGGCGCTCGGTGATCGCGTTCAGGAACTTCACCGAGGCCATCTCCAGGCTGTCGATGAGCTCGGTCGTCCGGGTCTGGAGCCAGGCGTGGATGAACAGCAGCGGCACCGCGGTCATCAGGCCGAACGCGGTGCAGTTCATCGCCACCGAGATGCTCGCCGACAGCAGGTTCGCCTTCTCGGCGGGGTTGACGGTCGCGACCGCGGCGAAGGCACGGATCAGTCCCATCACCGTGCCGAGCAGTCCCAGCAGCGTCGCGAGATTGGCGAAGGTCGCGAGGTAGTGCGTGCGCTTCTCGAGCCGCGGCACCACTTCCATGAGGCTCTCCTCCATCGCCTTCTCGATGTCGTCGCGGCGCCGCGCCGACTGAATGCGCGCCAGGCCGTAGTTGAGGATGTGCCCGATGGCCGACGGCGACTTGGCCGTCGCCTGCGCCACCTGGCGAAAATTGCCCTGCGACAGCAGCGGCACGATCTCGTTCCACAGTCCGCGGTTACGCACGGCCGCGTGGACCAGGTAAACGTAGCGTTCGAGGGCGATCGCCAGCCCGACCACGAACACGAGCGCGATCGGGAACATGAACTCCCCGCCGCCCTGAAAGAATCGCACGATGTTATCCCAGATGTTCATCTGACACTCCCGCTCCTGTAGACCGCCACGCAAGCCTCGGCCTGCGAAACCTGAATGACATAAGCCCAAAAAGCTGCGACCCAGCTCTCATCCTGACGCCGCTGCATCTCCATTTTTCAGGGCTTATCGCCCGAACCCTGACCTGCGCCCTTCCGGGTGGCCGTCTGCCCCGGCTTGAGCGCGTCGTAATAGCGGTTTTCCCGCTGAAAGACGTCCCGGTCGAGCGGCTGCAGCACCTCATCGAGAAGACTGTTCACCGGCCGGCCCGCGAGATCTCCGAGATCGGAGCGTTTCCACGGCACGATGTAGAGCACCTTCGGAAGCTCGCGGTTGCCCGTGATGTCCGTCGTATCGAGCTCGAGCCGATCGGGTCCCTTGCGCGCGCCGGTCTTCGTGGTGGCGGCGGCACCCTTCGCGCCAGCGGCGGCGCCGGCCTCGCGTGGAGGCCCGCCCGCGCTCGCCGTCTCGTCGCGGGACGTCGCTCCCGCGCGCGGCGCGCGCGCAGGGGGAGCTGCAGGAGCGGCCGGAGCGCCAGGCGCAGCGGCAGCCGGCGCGGCCGGCGCGGTGGCCGCCGGCGTTGGCGCGCCCGTGCCCCTGGTCGTGTCCACTGCGGGCTCGAGCTCATCGGGCGGCGGAATCGCGCGCTCGCGCGGCGCGGGTCGGGGGTCCTGCGCGCTCGCGGGCGGTGTCTGGGCGAGCGCCGTGCCGAGCGTCATCGCGCCGAGCAGCAGCCCGACACTCATCATCGCGATGCTCATCAACGGGTGTGGCGTGAATCGGTGTGCACACGCGTGGTGCATGCTCAACCTCCTGCCCTCGGGGCGTTGCTCTCCGTCGGAGCTCCCGTGGCGTTTGCCGGGGAGGGCTCCATCTGCGGGTCGCCGGGTCCCTGTGGCGTGGGCTCAGGTGTTCCGCGGGGTGTCGCTCCCGGGTTACCGGCCGGCGGCGTCCCGGGGCTCGCCGGAGGCGGCGGGGAACTCTCGGGCTTCCCCTCCCCCGGCGCCTCCGCGGCGGGGCGCTTCGCCGGCCCCAGGCCCAAGCGCTGGCGCAGCTCCGCTATCCAGCCGCTCACCGGCTTCTCCTCGCCGGTGAGCTGGCGATACTGCTCGAATGCCGTGAGCGCCCGGCGCGGGTCTCCCAGATAGAGATCCGCGAGCACGCCAAGGTTCCGCCAGGCCGGGGCGTATCGAGGGTCGGCCGCGATCGCCTGCTCGTACGAGGAGACCGCGTCCTTGAATTCTCCGCGCAACCGCTGGGTCGCGCCGAGCTCGGTCCAGGCGACCGCGCTCCCGGCCTCACGGGCGACGGCGCTCTTCAGGATCTCCTCGGCCACATCGAGGCGGCCATCCTTGCGCTCGAGGATCGCGAGGTTGACGAGCGGGGCTGCGAACTGCGGGTACTGAAGCGCCGCCTGCTTGAAGCCGAGCTCGGCCTCGAGCTTGTTTCCGGCACGCATGAAATTCACCGCGCGATCGAAGTCATTGCGCGCCGCCGGCGGAACCTCGGGATGCACGGGGACAGTGGGCACCGCACCGGCGCCGGGCGCGCCGCCGGGGACCGACGCCGTGCCGCCCGTCGCGGCGCCCGCCGGGCGAGCTGGCGTCGGGGCAGCAGGCGGGGGCGGGGAGGCGGGTGTGGCCCGTGCGGGTGCGGGAGGCGGCAGCGCGGCCGGCTGGGGACGCGTGCGGGGCGAGCCGCAGGCCGCCAGCGCAGCGAGCGCAACGACGAGCGCAACGAGCGCGCGCGCAACGGGCGCTAGGCTCCACCCCGGCCGCTTATTCCAGGCTCGTGACGACATCCTGCGTCAGCTCCGTCTTGCCGTAACGCGCCGGCTTCAGGCGCGCCAGCGCCTCGAAGCTCTTACGCACCCACTCGTCGTAGACCCCATCCTTGGCGCGCGCGGCGTTCAGCTCGTGCGCCTTGATCGCTTCCTCCTCGAACGGAAACACCTGCTCCTCGAGGAGCGAATTGTATTCCTCGAGCGCATCGCCCTTGAGCTTCGCCGGCCGCTCCGAGGCCATGATGTCCTTGGCGAGCGTGCCGTAGAGCTCCGCCATCTCGTAGTTCGCGGCGGTGGTCACCTCGGCGACCTGATATCCGGCGGCGCGCTTGTAGCCGTCCATCGCTCGCTCGAGCGCATCGCGCTTGACGACGAGACTCTTCTTCAGCGGCGCGGTCAGCCTCACCGCCCGAAACGCATCACGCGCCGGCTGCGCGAGCGCCAGCTGCGACTTCGCGGCGAGATAGTGGGTGCGCTCGGTGCGCTGCGATCCCGCCTCGCCGTCGGCGCGGATAATCTCCTGGTACCAGCGATCGCGCCCGGTGGCATCGCCGCGCTGGGCGGCGTAGTCCGCGAGACGCTGGCGCGCTTCCTCGGCGTCGCCGAGCGGCATCGGGTTCGTGTCGACGAACTTCTCGAGCATGCTCATCGCGCGACCGCTGTTGCCGGCCTTGGCGTAGAGGTCGGCGGATTGCATCAGCGCCTCGCGCTGCACGGCGTGAGTCTCGGCGGGGTTTGCGGCGATGCGCTCGAACTCCGCGGCGGCCTCGCCCGGCCGGTTGGCTTCCGTGTAGGCCACCGCGAGCTTGCGGGTGACCTCCGGCTGCAGCTGGTGCTGCGGGAACTGGCGGCGGAAATCCTCGAGCACGCCGATGGCGCGATCCCATTGCTTGAGGGTGAGAAGCCCCGTGGCGGCGTCGTACTGGGCGTTGACGCGGGCCTTCGACTCGGGCGCCACTCGCGCGACGCGCAGGAAATCCTCCACCGCGCCGCCGGCATCGCCCGCCTTCTGCTTCGCTTCGCCCTCCTTGTATACGCTGGCGGCGAGCCGCTCGGTGAGATCCGTGCGGAGCTTGTCGTCCTTGCCGGCGAGACCGCGCGCCTGCAGGAATGCCGGCTCCGCCTTGTCGTACTCGCCCTGATCGAAGTGCGACTGCGCAATGATCGTCCAGGCGATGCGCTGCTTGGCGAGATCGACCGGCGGCTGCCGCGCCAGGATCGACTCGGAGACGCTGATGGCGCGCGGCCGGTCGCCCGCGGCGAATATCTCCTCGGCCGCGCGGGTGAGGACACCGGCGCTGTCGGGATGCTCGGGGAAGGTCTGCGCGAACTTGACCCCCGAGTCGGTGGCGCGCTTGTGCCACGCCTCCTTCTCCGCGCCGGAGAGCCCCTCCTCTCCCTTCTGGTAGGACGCGAGCGCCGCGTAGGCGGCGGTCGCCGACTTGTCGTTGCGCGGATAGCCGTAGGCGGTGCGCTCGTACTCGGCCGCGGCATCCCCGAACTGGTGGCTCTCGAACAGCGCCTCCGCCAGCAGGTAGTTGGTCGCGGCGGAGTCCGGATCCTCCGGGAACGACTTCAGATAGTCGCGGTACCAGCGCGCCGCCTCCTGAAAGTCCGGGATGCGCTTGGACTTCTGGGCGCTCGCGTGAAAGTAGGTGGCGACGTCCTTCAGGTTCGTCTTGAGCTCCTGCACCTCGCGCGGGTGGTCGGCGCGGCCGCGGGTCTTCCAGTAAGGCGAGTCGAAGTTGTAGCGCTCGACGAACTCGTGCTTGCCGTCGAGCACCAGCTGACTGAATCCGCCCTTGGTGTACGCCTCGATCGCCGCCATGGCGAGGTCCGGCGCCTGATCGCTGTAGGGATCGCGCGCAACATAAGCGCGGTAGACGCTCGCGGCGTCCTGGTAGCGCTGCTTGTCGACGTACAGGTCGCCGAGCCGCGAATAGAGCATCCAGCTGTAGGGGCGCTCGCCGACCTTCTGCACATACTGTTCGAGCGAGGCGGCGCCGTCGTTGTAGGAAAAAGTGATGCTCATCACCCGGAGCGTGTCCTCGACCAGCTCGCGATCGGCGCGCTTGAGCGACTCGAGTGGCTTCGCTTTGGCGCGCGCGCCGGTGCCGAGCTCCTGATCGAGCACGCCGCCGAAGGACGGCAGGCTCTCCGCCGTGAGCGACTGCTTGAACAGCGACCAGCCGTGCTTGTAGAGACTCTGCTGGTAGAACAGCGAGCTCGCGCCTCGCCCGATGACGGCGGCGTAGGCGTGCGCGGCGTCCGCGTAGCGCTTGTCGGAGAACAGCAGCTCGCCGCGCCGGAACTGCACCTCGTCGAGCTGCGGACTCTGCGGATAGCGCTGCACGATCCGGTCGAGCGTGCCGAGCGCCTGGGCGGGCTGGCCGGTGGTCTCGTAGGCGCGTGCCAGCTGATAGAGCACCTGGTCGTTGCGCGGATAGTCGGGGTACGCCTTGAGCAGCGTCGAATAGAGCTTGATCGCCTCGGCTCCCTGCAGGTCCACCGCAGTCACTTCCTTCTCGAGCCGCTCCATCTCCCCGGCATCGAGGTTGAGATCGCCGAGACGGCGCAGCGCCTCCGCACGGAGCTTGGGATCGGTGTTCTGCAGCTCGAGGAAGTGGCGGTAGTTCTCCATCGCCTTCGAAGCGTTGGCGCTCGCGGCGGTGTCGCGGTGCACCGTGACCTTGCGCCGCGAGAGGTCGCCGATGGTGGACTGCGAGGAGCTGCCGCTCGCGCTCTGCGACCAGGCCGACTGCGGCGCCGGGGCGAGCAGCGCACCGAGCAGTCCGAGCGCGGCGGCCCGCGGGAGGAGCGTGCTCATCGCGGCAGCTCCTGGGCCTTGGGCGCCGGTGCCTCCACGTGCGCGGGTGGCGGCTCGTGCGCGGGTGGCGGCTCGTGCGCGGGTGGCGGCTCGGTCGCGGGTGGCGCCTCGGGTTCCGGCACCGCCTCGGGCGCGGGCGGCGTCTCGCCGGCCGGCGACACCGGAGCCGGCGTGCGCGCGCCTTGCGCGTTCGCGGCGCGGTCGTACATGGTGGCGAGCGCAAAGCGCGCCTGCACCTGGTAGGTCGCCAGCCGGTCTTTCTGCTCCTCGAGCTGGTGGGCCGCGACGCGCGCGAGGAACTCGCCCTGCTTGTGCTCGGCCCCGGCGAGACGCGTCTGCAGGGCGTCGATGCGCTGCTTGAGCGAGGTGACGCGCGCGGCGAACTCTCCGGTGTTGGTCGGTACGTTGCGGCGATCGCGCTCCACGCGGATCCAGCGGCTCTGCGCCTCGTGCAGCGCGAGGTTGAGGTCTTTCAGCGCGCGGTGCTCCTGCCAGAGCCGCGCCTTGAAGGCGTCGTTGAGGCCGAACTGCAGCACGCCCTTCACCAGCGCCAGCCGCGCGCGGAGGTCGGCGTACTCGGGCGTCTCCGGCGCGCCGGCGAGAGCGGCCTCCACGCGCCTGACGCGCGCCCACTGCTCGCGCTCGGCGGCGGGGCCGAGCGCCGACATGTCGCCCCCGGCCTCGATGCCGCGCAGTTCGTTCGCGAGGGCGGTGTTGCGCTGCTGCAGCTTCTGCACGGCGCCCGAGGTGAGCAGCGCGTCCGCACGCGGCAGCCGCTCGGCGTAGGCGCGCTCGCGCGTCGCGATCATGTCCTGGAAGGCAGCCATGCTCTCGTCCCAGCGTCCGAGCGCGCCGTTCAGGAACAGCAGGTCGCGGTAGTTCTTCAGTCCCTCCTGGAAGTCGTGTCCGGCCAGCACCGCGTACAGGTAGCGGGACTCGGGCGCATCGGGGAGGTTCTTCAGCTGCCAGAACCAGCCATAGCGCGCGCCCTGCTCGCTCGTCAGCACGCGCTGGAGCATGTCGCCGTTGCGGATGCGCGCAATGGCCGCGTCGATGCGCCCGCTCTCGGCATCGAACGAATTGACGGCGCTCTCGTAGTACTCGGCGGATTGCGCGTTGGCGTTGAGCTTGGCGAAGGCGTAAGGGATGGCGAGGTAGGACTCCTGCACCGCCGCATCCAGCAGGTCGCGGCTGCGCAGCTCCATCCACGGCGTGAGCGCCCCCTGGTAGTCCCCGAGCGAGGCAAGAGCCCAGCCGGTGCCGAGCAGCGCCTTGTTCGAGTACGGCCCGTTGAGGCGCACCCGCGCCAGCGCCGACCGCGCGCGCGCCGGCTGATTCGCCTGCAGGTACGCGAAGCCGAGCGCGAGACTGGCGCGGTCCTTGAGCGCCAGGAGCTCCGGAGTGGTGGCGATCATCGAGCCGACGGCGGTGAGGAACGGATCGGCATCGGCGAGCCGGCCGTTGCGCACCAGCGCGACGCCGAGGTTGAAGCGCGCGTAGCCGGACCAGATCCGCCGCCCGCCCTCGGGCTCGCGCCACAGCGACAGCATCCGGATCGCCTCGTCATAGCGACCCTCGTGCATCAGCACGTTGCCGAACAACAGCTCTTTCTGCGCCTCGAGCTCCGGCGACATCCGCCCGTTCACCTTGCGCAGCGCCGCGTCGGCCTTCTCGAGATAGCCCCGCGCGTACCACACCTGCGCCACGTAGAACCAGGCGCGGTTGCGCACCCCGGTGGGCACCTCGTCGGTCAGCAGCCGCGCGAAGCGCTCGCCCGCCTCGTTGTGCATGCCGAGCGAGAGGTACAGCCCGCCCTCGAGGAGCTGCGCCTCATCCAGGTGATGCGGCACGCGGTTCCAGTGCTCGTAGGCGAGGAGCCGCGTGAGGGCCTCGAACTCCTCGTCCTGGTAGAAATAGAAGAGCGCATCGCCGTAGTGCAGGTCGCGGATACGGGTGACCGGCAGCTTCTCGGCGTCGTGGCGGGCCGCTGGCGCCTGCGCCGCGGCCAGGACGGCGAGCACGGCGGCGAGAAGCAGCGTACGCATGCGGTAGGGCCGGCTCAAGAGCTATTCCCAGTCCTTGATCTCGAACTCCGGCTGCAGCTTCCTCTGCCGGTCATTGATCTTCAGCTCCAGGTACTTGGCGCCGACGCCCTTCTCGAACCGCAGTGAGGCGCCGCGCTTGTAGGCGCGCTCGTTCGGTCCCTTGCCGTTGAAGAACGCGACCAGCTCGTGCGGACCGACCTTGAGGTTGCCCAGGTACAGCCGCTGCACGCCGCCCTTGAGCAGCGCCTCGAGTTCGCGCGGGGTGTACAGGTAGTTGATGACTTCCCTCTGATCGAGCTTGAGCGTCACCGAGTCGAGCGCGAAGAACGTCCCGATGTCCATCGACAGGAATACCGCCACCTGGGTGTTGGCCGGAAACAGCAGCTCCTCCTCCAGGATGAACAGGTCCTTGTTGAGATCGACGACGTCCTTCTTGAGGTCCTGGATCTCCTGATCGAGACCGCGGGTATCGGCGGCGCCCTCGGTCGCCGGGGTTGCGCCTTCCGCGGCCGGCGCCGCGGCCGATGCGGCGGGCGCCGGCTCGGCGGGCGTCGAGCTCGCGGAGCCGGTCTCGCCGGGGGCCCCGGGGACGGCGGCCGGCACCGCCGGGGTGGGGGTGTCGCGCGCGGCGGGCGGCGCGGCGCGGGCTGCGGGAGTCGCGGACGCCAGCAGCACGGCCAGCAAAACGACGCGTGTCATCTGCAGCATGGGTTCGCTCCGGTCACTCATTCAGCAGAGCCCGCAGCTGTCGCAGGTAGAGCTGTTCGCTATCGGCGCTGTAGTCGCGCAGCACGTGACGCACCGTGCCGCTGCGGTCGATCAGCACGGTCATCGGCAGATTGTCGACCTGGTAGCTGCGGCTCACGCTCTTGGCGGGATCGAGCAGCAGCGCGAAGCTCACCTGGGCGGAGCGCGCGAAATCGTGCGCCTGAACGGCATCGTCATCGACACCGATACCGAACATCGTGAGTCCCGCCGAGCGGTAGGTCGCGAGACTGCGGTTGAGAGCGGCGAGCTGCGTGCGGCAGGGCGTGCAGCGGCTGCTCCAGAAGCTCAACACCACGACGTCGCCACGGTGCTCGGAGAGGCGGGCGTTGCCGCCGATGGCCGCGTGCAGCGCGAAATCCGGGGCGCTCTGGCCGATCAGGGCATAGGTGGGCTCGGCCCACGAGACGAAGCTGCCGCCGAGCGACGTCAGGGCGACGCACAGCCCCTTCAACAGCCGCTGCGTGAGGCGCGCCCGCGGCCGGAGCGCCGCCGGGCGGCGGGCCCGCGGCGGCCTCGAGAAGGGTTCCCTGGCCAAAGGGTCGTGCGTCGTCAATGAGATGCGCTCACGCTGAAAGCGCTCAAAATTGCACAGCGCACTTAACACTGTCAACGAAGGCGCGGGCGAGAAAACCTGGCGTCCGTCGTCGGCAGGCGACAGCGCCGTGCGGACGTGGCGCGGCGCGGGTCTGTTGCAGCGCGCTCGGGCGGCGCGCCGACCGCGCTCACACGATGCGCGCGAAGGCGGTGAGCCCTGCCAGGGCGCTCGCGGAGCCGAGGCTCTGTGTGGAGAACAGCGTCGGAAACTGCAGGTCGGTGCCGAGCAGCCCCATGTAGTTGAGGATCACGACCTGCACCAGCTGGTTCACCGCGTTGGCGGCCGGGCTCGAGGTGCTCACCACCGAGCCGTCGGAGCCGAAGTAGCCGATCTGCTGCCCCGCGGACCCGTTGCGCAGCTGCGGCCGGCCCTTGGGGCTGTAGGCGAGGAAGAAGGTGGAGGCCACGGAGGAGTTGTCGCCCTGCCAGCCGAGCTTGCCGCGGCCGCCGGTGCTGCTGTCGACCATGCCGGTGGAGGTGAGCGAGCCGTCGCTGAACACGTAGATCATCACCGGCTTGCCGACGCGCTGGGCGTATTCCAGCACCGCGCCGATCATCTGGCCGGCCTTGAAGTTACGGCCCTCGCCGGTGGCGCGCGTGCCGTCGTGATAGTCGTAGCCGCCGAGGGTGATGGTGCCGGCGCCCGCGAAGCCATCCAGCACCAGCTTCATGACGCTGGCGGTCTTCTGGACGTCGTTGTCCATGAAGTCGCTGGCGGTGAAGATCGGCGTCGTGCCGCCGACGATGTTCGGATCCTGGGTCGGATCGAGCGCCGCCGGGTTGCCGAACACGGCGGCGGTGTTGGCGGACTTGACGTACGCGCAGCGCACCTGGTTCTTGAGCGCGCTGTCCGTCACCGGGTCCGAATACAGCTGCACGCCCGGGGTCAAGCCGTTGGGCGCACTCAGTGCGCCGCCGAAGGAGCCGATGTTGCCCGCCTGGTACGGGGTGGTGCCGCCGCTGATGCGCGCCTGCGACTCGAGCACCGCCACCGCCACGGGGTCGGCGGTCGCGCCGCCGGTGTTCACCAGCGCGGTCGCATCCGAGGGCTGGCTGATGGTGGTGGGCTGGAGAGCCGGGTCGACGAGCGCCATGGGCGCCTGCGAGTTGCCGCCGGAGACCGTTGACTCGGTGCCGGCGAGCGTCAGGAGCAATCCCTGCGCCCCCGCCTTGGCGATGCCGTACATGGGGTTGTGGGGATTGTTCTGGGTGTCGTTCTGCGACATGGCGCAGATCACCGCGCCGTTGGTGCCGGCGGCGGTCGCCGGCGTCGTCGCCTTGCTCAGGATGCCGCGCTTGATCGCGCCGTCGGCGTGCCACAGGAGCCCGAGCGAGGCGTCGATGTTGGCGCTCGAGGTGGGCACCATGTTGCCCGGCACGCCGAGCTTGCCGTAGCCGGCAGTCGACAGGAAGTTGGTCTGTCCGCCCTGCACGCCCACCAGCACCTCGGAGCCGACCAGATTCGCCCCGCCCGCGAGGTCGAAGCAGATGAACGGCAACCCGCCGGCGGCGGTCGGCACGTTGCACTGCCCGGAGCCGAGGAGCGCCTGAATGTCCGGCGACAACGGCACTCCGGCCTCGGCGCGGCTCGCCTTGAGGAGCGCGCCGAGCCACGCCGGCCCGATCACCATCGCGGGGCCGGAGAGAAAGCCGGCGGCGACGAAGTCGCGCCGGGTCACCGGCAGCGGGTGATTCTCGTGCAGCAGCGGCTCGCCGAGTGCGTGCGATCGCGGGGGTTTCTTGCGGATCAGCATCTGGTGAGTCTCCCGAAATCCTCTGGCTTCACTCAAGGCTCACCACTGCGCTGCCGAGCACGGCGGCGCAGACCGCGGTGGTGGCATCGGCGACGGTGGCCGCGGGCTTCAGCGCCGGCATGCGCGTGAGCAGCGCATCGACCTCGCTCCGCACCGCGCCGGCCGCGGCGGGCGAGACGTTGGTCCCGACCGCGTTGCTGACCAGCGCGTTGATGACGATGCTGCGGCTGGCGCTGCCGCTCGAGCCGAAGAAGCCCGAGGCGCTGCTGTTGATGCTCGCGTCGAGCCCGGTGCCGAAGAAGGCATCGCGCAGCGACTGGGTCTGAGTGAGCTGGCCGCAGTAGGCGTTCGCAAGCTGCGCGATCGCCGTCTGGTGCGAGGGCAGGAACGCCGAGACGAGCGGCTGCGACGGGAGCGACTGCTGCTCGCTGTTGTAGAGAGCCGCCACGACGGTGTTGGTGATCGGCACCCCGGTGATGCGGGCGAGCGAGTGGTTGATGCGCTCGAAGGTCGCGATGCCGAAGTCCGGCTGCGGGGTG
>MNCZ01000108.1 GCA_001914695.1 Gammaproteobacteria bacterium 13_2_20CM_66_19
CGGCAAGGTCGAAGCCGGCATCCCCGAGGACGATCCGCGCAATCCCGCAGTGATCGCCGACAACGTCGGGGATAACGTCGGCGACTGCGCCGGCATGGCCGCCGACCTCTTCGAGACCTACGCCGTGACGCTGGTCGCCACCATGCTGCTCGGCGGATTGTTGTTTGCGGATCGGGGGCCGGGAGCTGTGTCCGCGGCGGTCATCTATCCCCTCGCGCTCGGGGCGGCCTCGATCGTCGCCTCGATCATCGGCACCTTCTTCGTCTCGGCGCGCGCCGGCGGCAAGATCATGACCGCGCTCTACAAGGGGGTCATCGTCTCCGGGCTCGTGTCGGCGGTGGGCTTCTACTTCATCACGCAGCGCATCATGCCCGGCGACGTCGCCCGCCTCTACGGGTGCGCCCTCATCGGGCTCGGCCTCACCGCGGCCTTGATGATGATCACCGAGTACTACACCGCCACCGACTACCGTCCGGTGCGCAAGGTGGCCGCCGCCTCGCAGACCGGACACGCGACCAACATCATCGCCGGCCTCGGCGTGTCGATGAAGGCCACGGCGCTCCCGGTGATCGCCGTGTGCCTCGCTATCTGGGGCGCCTATGCGCTCGACGGGCTGTACGGCCTCGCGATCAGCGCCACCTCGATGCTGTCGATGACCGGCATGATCGTGGCGCTCGACGCCTACGGACCCATCACCGACAACGCCGGCGGCATCGCCGAGATGGCAGGGCTCCCGCGCCAGGTCCGCGACATCACCGATCCGCTGGACGCCGTGGGCAATACCACCAAGGCGGTCACCAAGGGCTACGCCATAGGCTCGGCCGGGCTTGCGGCGCTGGTGCTGTTCGCCGACTACACGCACAACCTCGAGGCGGCCGGCAAGATGGCGGTGTTCTCGCTGTTGGACCCGGCGGTGATCATCGGGTTGTTCATCGGCGGCCTCGTGCCCTATCTCTTCGCCGCCATGGCGATGGAGGCGGTGGGGCGCGCCGCGGGCTCGGTGGTGAACGAGGTGCGCCGTCAGTTCCGCGAGATCAAGGGCATCATGGCGGGCACGGCCAAGCCCGACTACTCGCGCGCGGTGGATCTGCTGACGCGCGCCGCCATCCGCGAGATGATCGTGCCGTCGCTGCTGCCGATCCTGGTGCCCATCGCGCTGGTGCTGGTGGTCAACGCCCTGATGGGCAGCGGCGCGGGCATCCGCGCCCTCGGCGGGCTCCTGATCGGTACGATCGTCACGGGACTCTTCGTCGCGATTTCCATGACCACCGGGGGCGGGGCGTGGGACAACGCCAAGAAGTACATCGAGGAAGGGCACTTCGGCGGCAAGGGGTCGGAGGCGCACAAGGCGGCCGTCACCGGGGATACCGTCGGCGATCCCTGCAAGGACACCGCGGGTCCCGCCATCAATCCGCTGATCAAGATCATCAACATCGTGGCGCTGCTCCTGGTGCCGCTGCTGTGACGAGTCCCCAGGGCGAGCATTTCCCGGTCGAGAAGCCCGACGAGGAGTGGCGGCGGGAGCTCACGCCCGAGGCCTACCGGGTGCTGCGGGCGCACGGCACCGAGGGCGCCGGCAGCAGCCCGCTGAATGAAGAGAAGCGCGCCGGTGCCTTCCGCTGCGGGGGCTGCGGCCAGAGGCTCTTCGGCTCGGACACCAAGTTCGACAGCGGCACCGGCTGGCCGAGCTTCTTCAGGCCCCTGCCGGGAGCGGTGGCCACGCGCGAGGACCGGAATCTCTTCATGCGGCGCACGGAAGTGCATTGCTCGCGCTGCGGCAGCCACCTCGGCCATGTGTTTCCTGACGGGCCCGAGCCGACGGGCGAGCGTTACTGCATGAACGGCGTGGCGCTTCGGTTCGAGCCGCTGGAGCGGTAGCCTGGGGCTAAAGGCAACTCCCCGTATCGCGGGGTAGTTTCGGCGCGCGTTTCAGGCCGCGAGCTGCAGCGGCTGCGGCCGCCCGATGGCGTATCCCTGGAGATAATCGACGCCCATCCGGCGCGCGGCCTCGACCGAGCTCCCGTCCTCCACCTGCTCGGCGATCACCTTGAAGTTGAGTGTGCGGGCGAGCTTGATCATCGCCCCCACCATCGCCTGATTGACCGTATCGCGCGCGAGGTTGCGCATGAAGGAGCCGTCGATCTTCAGGTAGTCGAGCGGCAGGTTCTTGAGGTTCGAGAACGAGCCCATCCCGGAGCCGAAGTCATCGAGGGTGAACTGACATCCCATGCCGTGCAGCACGCCGACGAAGCGCCGCGCGTGATCGAGGTTCGCCACCACGGCGTTCTCGCTGATCTCGAAACAAACCTGCGAAGGCGCGACGCCGGAGCTGTCGAAGCACTCGACCACGAACTCGAGGAACTGCGAGTCGTCGAGCGTCTGACCGGAGACGTTGATCGCGACGCTGCGGCGGGCCGGCACCGGCAGGGCGCCGCTGGCGATAGCGGTGAAGGTCTGCTGCACGACCCAGCGGTCCACGAGTCCCATGAGGCGGTAGCGCTCCGCCGCGCGCATGAACTCCGCGGGGTGCAGCTCGTGGCCCGACTCGTCGAGCAGCCGCACCAGCACCTCGAGCGCGGGCCCCCCGTTATCGCCGTGGGTGGGAACGATGACCTGGTGATACAGCTGGAAGCGATTCTCCCTGAGCGCCCCCTGCAGGCGCTGCAGCCACTGGATCTCGCCCGTGTGGCGGGCGAGGGCCTCATCGCGCGCCGAGTACACCGCCACCCTTCCCGAGCCCTGCTTCTTGGCGACGTAGCAGGCGGTATCCGCGGCCGCGAGCAGCTCTTCCAGCGTGCCGCTCTCGCGCGAGATCTCGACCAGCCCGACCGAGACGCCGATGTTGAAGATCTTGTCCTTCCACACGAAGCGGTACTCGCCCACCGAGCGGGTGAGGTCATCGGCGATCTGCCGTGCCTTGTCGAGCGGGCAGCCGATCAGCAGCGTGCCGAACTCGTCGCCCCCCAGGCGCCCCACCGTGTCGCTGTCGCGCACCGCGTCGCGCAGGAGCTTCGCAACCTCGCGCAGCATGCTGTCCCCGGCGACGTGGCCGCCGGTGTCGTTGACGAGCTTGAAGCGGTCCAGGTCGAGATAGCACAGCACGTGCTGCCCATCGCCCCGGTGGCCGCTGTCGATCGCCTCCTCGAGACGCCGCTCGAACTCGCCGCGGTTGGCGAGTCCCGTGAGCGCATCGTGAGTCGCCTGGTAGGACATCTGCCGGGCGAGACCGCGGAGCTCCGTGACGTCGTGCAGCAGCACGACCGCGCCGATGAGCTCCTGTGAGCTGTTGCGGATGGGCGAGGCGGAAAGCTCTATGGAGCGCTCGTGGCCATTGGCGCGCGACAGCAGCAGCGTCCGGCGGCTCAGGTTGACGGGTGCGCCGGTGGTGAGCGCCTGGTGCACCGGATCGGAGAGCAGCCGCCGATCGGTCTCGTCGACGAGACTCACGATCTCCTCGAGGAGCTTGCCCTGGGTCGCGCTGGCGGGGCTCCCGGTGAGCTGCTCGGCGGCGGGGTTGAGGAAGGTGATGCGACCCTCCTTGTCGGTGGCGATGATCGCCTCGGCCAGCGAGTGCAGCGCGAGCAGCTGCGGCTCGGCGGCGGCTTCTCCGCCGAGGCGCAGCTGCTGCTGTGTCTGGGTGGGAATGATCTCGACGCCGGTGATCAGCAGCGCCTTGCCGTGGTCGTATGCGACCGGCGTCGAGGCGATCTCGAGGCGGCACACCTGGCCCTGCAGGCCGACCATGTCGATCTCGTAGCGCTCGGCGGCCGGCTCCCCGGCGAGGCGGCGGCGGATGTTCTCGCCCACCAGCTCCGCGTATTCCGGCGGCACGAGATCGGCGAGCTTGCGCCCGACGAGCTCCATGCGATCGACGCCGATGAGGTTCGCGAACTGCCGGTTGGCGTACACGATCACTTCGCGGTGCATCAGCACCGCTTCGTGAATGCGCTCGCCGAGCTCGGCGAACAGCGCCGGAGGGGGCGCGCCGTCGAGCTCCGTCCCGCGGGCGGCGCGGGCGAGCAGGTGGTTGACGGCGCGGACCAGGGCGGCGATTTCAGGCCTGCCGCTCTCGAGGTCCACCCGCCCCGGCAGCTGTCCGTTGCCCGCGCTGAGCTGCAGTTGCTGCGACAGCCGCGCGAGCGTACCCAACGCCCGGCGCTGCAGCCCATACAGCACCAGGGTCAGAGCGGCGATGAGCGCGAACAGCAGGCACAAAAGCCCGAGAATCGACATCTAGTTCTTCTTCAAGCCTTCCGCTTGGATGCCCCGCGCGGTAGTGTCAGGCACTCTAATTGGACTTGTAGTGCCCGCGGCTTGTGGTCCACACAAGCATAGCGCAGGCACCCCCTCGCCCCGTCGGTATTTCACCATATCTCGTCGCAAGCCGGCTTGGCAGGGCCCGGGAAAACCCTTACCTTCTCCGGCCTTTGACCGCACGTGCAATAAGTCCAATCCCCGAAGGGTGTGCGATGCAGACGGCCGATGTCCGCGAGCAGATGATCGAGCAGCAGGTGCGCGCGTGGGACGTGCTCGATGAGCGCGTGCTGGACGTCATGCGGCAAGTGCCGCGCGAGCTGTTCGTGCCGGCGGGATACGGCTACCTCGCCTACGCTGACCTCGAGGTGCCACTGCCCCGCGGGCAACACATGTTGCGTCCGAGTGTGGCCGGCAGGCTCCTGCAGGCGCTGCTGCCCGCACCCGACGAGCCGGTGCTGGAGATCGGGGCGGGCACCGGATTCGTCACCGCGTGCCTGCGCGCCATGTCGGCGCAGGTGCGCTCGCTCGAGGTATTCGCGGAGCTCGCCGACGCGGCGCGCCGCAATCTCGCCGAGCTCGGCATGCGGGATGTCGAGGTGGCGGACGCGGACGTCTTCAGTGTCGAGAGCGGCGCGCGCTGCGGGGCCATTGCGGTCACCGGGTCGCTTCCGCACTACGACGCGCGCTTCGAGCGCCTGTTGAGCGTGGGTGGGCGGCTGTTCGTCGTGGTGGGCGAGGCGCCGGTGATGGAAGCCCGCCTGGTGCGTCGCACGGCCGAGGATGCCTGGGCCACGCAGAGTCTGTTCGAGACCGTGATCGATCCGCTGGTGAGCGCCGCCCGGCCGCCGCGGTTCACTTTCTGACCGCCGCTCGCCGCGGACCGTTCAAAGAAGGGAGTGTCATGATTCGCGCCCCGATTATTGCCCTGATGCTGCTCACGCTCTCGGGCGTCGCCGCGTCGAAGGATCTGGCCGGTGTGTTCGAGGACGCGGTGCACAACGACCCGGTCATCCGCCAGGCGGATGCCAACCGCCTTGCGGCGCGCGAGGCCCGCCCGCAGGCGTGGGCCCAAGTGCTGCCGCGGCTCACCGGAACCGCGAGCGCCGCGCGCGATCATAACTCCGGCTATCAGGACGAGATCTTCGCGCCGCCGACCGTGCAGCGCTTTTTGACGACGACCGACACGACCACGCAAAAGTGGGCGGTGAACCTCGAGCAGAGCCTGTTCTCGTGGGAGAAGTGGATGACGCTCAAGGAGGCGGGCCGCGAGGTCGCGCAGGCGGAAGCCAACTACCAGGCCGCCGAGCAGCAGCTGATCCTGCGCGTCGCGCAGGGTTACTTCAGCGTGCTCGCGGCGGTCGACGGTCTGGAAGCCAACCAGGCCTCCCTCGAGGCGATCTCCCGCCAGCTCGATCAGGCCAACAAGCGCTTCGAGGTGGGGCTCATCGCCATCACCGACGTACAGGAAGCCAAGGCGGCCCGCGACACGGCGGCCGCGGCCGTGATCGCCGCCAAGCGAACGCTCGCCACCGCCGAGGATCAGCTCCTGGAGATCACCGGGCAGAAATACGACCACCTCTCCAAGCCCGGCACCGACATGCCGTTGAAAAGCCCGGAGCCCGCCGACGAGAGCCGCTGGGTCACTGTCTCCCTCGAGCAGAATCTCTCGCTCATCTCCAGCCGCCTGGCGGCGGAGATCGCGCGCGATAACGTGCGGATCGCCATCGGCGGCCATCTGCCGACGCTCGACCTGGTCGCGGGGCGCTCGTACCTTCACACGAGCGCCAGCGAGATCGTCGACGCGCCGCCCCCCTCCTCCATCGACAGTAAGCTCAACGACCGCTCGATCGGCCTGCAGCTCACGCTGCCGATCTTCAGCGGCGGCTTCACGCAGTCGAAGGTGCGGCAGACCCAGTACCTGTGGATCGCCGCCAGGGAAGCGGTCGTGCAGAGCTCGCGCGCCACCGAGCGTCAGGCTCGCGACGCCTACCTGGGCGTCATCAGCGGCATCGCGCGGGTGCAGGCCCTGGGCCAGGCGCTCGAGTCCAGCCAGACGGCGCTGAAGGCCACCGAGGCGGGCTACGAGGTCGGCACGCGCACCGCGGTCGACGTCCTCAACTCGCGCAAGACGCTGGTGCAGGCGAAGACCGACTACTCCGGCAGCCGCTACGATTACATCGTGAGCGTGCTGCAGCTGCGCCTCGCCGCCGGCAATCTCGACCGGGCGCAGCTCAACGAGGTCAACACCTGGCTGACGCAGGCGGTGGCGACCTTCCCCGCGGAGCCGACGCCCGAGAGCCTGGCACCGACCGTGCCCGCGCCCCCCGGCAACCCCGCGCCGCCGCCGAAACGACCGCCGCGAGGCTAGGCCTCGGACTCATCGAGCAGCGGCTCGATGAGGGCGAGGAGCTTGTCGAGCGCACCGCGGTTGCTGTCCACGGAAGCGCGTCCGGCCGCGCCAATCCGGGCCCGGGCCGCGGGGTCGGCGAGCAGCGCGCTCACGCGAGCGCGCAGCCCGGCGGCGTCCCGCACCACTTCGGCGGCTCCGCGCGCGATGAGGAGTTGCGCGATCTCTTCGCTGTTGGTGTTGTAGGGGCCGGTGAGAATCGGAAGCCCGAGAGCTGCGGGCTCGAGCAGGTTGTGGCCGCCGACCGGCGCGAGGCTCCCTCCGACGAAAGCGAGATCCGCGGCGGCGTAGAAATCGAGGAGCTCGCCGAGCGTGTCGAGCAGCAGCACCTCGCAATCGGGCGCGGCGGCAGGAGCCTCCGAGCGGCGCGCGTAGCGCATGCCGGCGCGGGCGAGCGTACCGGCAACCTCGGCGAAGCGCTGCGGATGGCGCGGCGCGATCACGAGCAGCGCGCCCGGGTGCGCCGCATGCACCCGCCGCTGTGCCTCGATGATGGCCTGCTCCTCGGCCCCGCCGTGCGTGCTGCCCGCCACCCACAGCGGCCGATGCGGCGCGTACTGCTCCCGCAACCGGGCCCCGCGCTCGAGGGTGCCGGGCGGCAAATCGAAATCGAACTTGAGGTTGCCGGTCACGTGGGTGCTGGCCGGATCCGCGCCGAGGGCGCGAAAGCGATACGCATCCCCCGCACCCTGCGCCGCCACCACACGAGCCTCGGACAGCGTGGCGCGGAACAGCGCGCCGAGTCGCCGATAGCGACCGACCGAGCGCTCCGAGACTCGTGCGCTCGCCAGCACGAGCGGCACACGACGCCGGCCGCACTCGCGGTACAGGTTCGGCCACAGCTCGGTCTCGAAGATCACTGCGAGTCGCGGCTCGACGCGGGCGAAGAAGCGCCGCACGGCGCCCGGGGTGTCATAGGGGAGGTAGCGCACCTGCGCGATGTCGCCGAACAGAGCCCGCGCGCGCGCCGCACCGGTGGGCGTGAAGGTGGTGACGGTGAGCGGCAGGTGCGGATGGCGCCGGGCGAGGGCGCTCACCAGCGGCGCGCAGGCCTGCACCTCGCCGACCGACACCGCGTGCATCCAGACCCCAAGCGGGGCGAGCCGTGCGCCGAAGCCGAAGCGCTCGCCGAAGTCGTGCCAGTAGCTGCGGTCGCGGAGCCCGCGCCACAGAAGCATCGTGGAGACGAGCGGAACGGCGAGATATACCGCGAGCAGGTAGACGAATCGCACGCCGCTCCCGCGCCTCTTCAGGACGGCGCCGCCGCCGCGCTCGCTGCGGCCTCGCGGTAGCCGTCGAGCAGTCCCTGCCAGTCCGCCTCGCCGAAACGGTCCGCCGGCAGCGCCCACGTGATCTTCTCGAGGGAGCGGCGCAGTCTCGCCAGGCTGGCGTCGCACCAGAGCCCCCGCCGGCGCAGCTCCCCGCGGTCGAAGTCGATGAGGTACACGGCCTCTTCGCTCAGCAGCACGTTGTGCGCGTTGAGATCCCTGTGGCACACGCCGAGGTCGTGGAATCTGCGGACGCAGCGCCCGATGGAGATCCAGGTGACTACCGAGAGCGCTCCCTTGCGCAGGCATTCGGCGAGCGAGCCGACTACGGCCACCCGCTCGGTGAGGAGGTCGCCCGTGTAGGTGAGGCCGCGATGGCGGTAGCGCGCGGCGAGCGGCGCCGGCACCGGCAGCCCCGCACGATGCAGACGGTACGTGAGCTGCCATTCCTCGAACGGCCGGGTGTTCTCTGCGCCCCGCCAGATATACTTGTCGGCCGCGAGGTGCGCGATCAGCCCGCCGCGCCGGTAGTGGCGCAGCACGAAATGCCTGCCCGCGGACTTCACGAAATGCGTCGTGCCCCGGCCGCGCGCGGCGCCGTCGAGCTCGCCGCGCTCCTCCCAGTACTTCGGATCGAACCAGCCCGGATTCAAATTGCCGACGCGCGAGGCGTCATATAGCATGGCGCCGCCCTCGAGCTTGCCTTGTTTGACCTCGGGGCCCAGCGGCCAGCGCCCGCTCATGAACCCTGCTCCATGATCCCGTCCCGGGCCGAACCGCCGCGTACTCTTTGCATCCTCAGGCTCTCGGCGATCGGCGATACCTGCCACGTCGTGCCGGTGGTGCGCACGCTGCAGCAGGCGTGGCCCGCGACGCAGTTGACCTGGATCATCGGCAAGACCGAAGCGCGCCTCATGAGCCTCATCGAGGGCGTCGAGTTTATCACCGTGGACAAGAGCGCAGGCCTCGGCGCGCTCGCGGCGCTCCGCAGGCAGCTGCGCGGCCGGCGCTTCGACGTGCTGCTGCACATGCAGTTGGCGCTGCGCGCGAGTCTCGTGGCGGCGTGCGTGCCGGCGACCGTAAAGCTCGGCTTCGATCGCGCGCGTGCCCGCGAGCTGCAGTGGCTGTTCACCAGTGCGCGCATCGCCCCGCGCGCGCGCGAGCATGTGCTCGACAGCTTGTTCGGATTTGCGGTCGCGCTCGGCGTCGGCGAACGGCTGCTGCGGTGGGATCTGCCGCTGCCGCCCGCGGCGCGCGCCTACGCCGAGCGGCTGATACCCGACACCCGTCCGACGCTCGTCATCAATCCGTGCTCGCGGCACGTGCGGCGCAACTGGCGTCCCGCGCGCTTCGCGGCGCTCGCCGAGCACGCCGCCGGCCGCCTGCGGATGCGCGTGATACTCGCCGGCGGCCCGAGCGAGCTCGAGCGGCGCACGGGCGCCGAGATCGAGCGCGCCTGCCCCGCGTCTCTCATCAACCAGATCGGCAAGGACACCCTCCCGGAGCTGCTCGCGCTGCTCTCGCGCGCGACGGTGCTCGTGAGCCCGGACTCGGGCCCGGTGCACATGGCGACCGCGGTGGGCACGCCGGTCGTGGGGCTCTACGCCGCGACCAACCCGGCGAGGAGTGGCCCCTACCTGTCGGGCCGCTGGTGTGTGGATGCCTATCCGCGGGCGGCGCGCGCCTTCCGTGGCTGCGATCCCGCCGAGCTCCCGTGGAACCACAAGATCGAGGAGCCGGGCGTGATGGACCTGATCGGGGTCGATGAGGTCACCGCGAAGCTCGATCAGTTGCTAGGATCGCGCCCATGAAGGACATCCTGGTCCCCATCTCACCGGGAGAACTGCTCGACAAGATCACCATCCTGAGGATCAAACAGGCTCGCATCCTCGATCCCGGCAAGCTCGCCAACGTGAAGCTGGAACTCGCGCTGCTCGAGCAGACCTGGCGCGACCGCGGCGGCGGGAGCCACGACCTCGCTCGGGATGAGCGCGCGCTCGAGGACGTCAACGAGCGACTGTGGGACATCGAGGACCGCATCCGCGACAAGGAGGCGAAGCAGAGCTTCGATCGCGATTTCATCGAGCTGGCGCGCGCCGTGTACGTCTGCAACGACGAGCGCGCCGCGATCAAGAAGCGCATCAATCTGCAGCTCGGGTCGCGCCTCGTCGAGGAGAAGTCCTACAAGCCGTACCGCTAGGGCACCCCCCGGAAATCAAGCATCACACGAGCTGCGCCCTTCGGACCTGCGCCCGCGTCAGCGCTTCAGCGTGTACTCGGCTCCGCAGTACGGACACTTCGCCCAACCGCTCTCCTCGACGGCTAAATACACGCGCGGATGCGAGTTCCAGAGGTACATCTGCGGCATCGGACAGCTGAGCGGCAGGTCCTCGGGGCCGATCTCGTATTGATTCTGCGCGTTGGGCTCGATGAGGGGCTTGGTCGTCGCGACCATGGGCGTTGGACGGGCGTTGAATGCGACCGGCGGCCGGGAGGCGGGAATTATACCCGCGCGAGCGCGCCTCAAGCGGCCATCGTGGCATTCCACAGCCGCGTCACCTCCTCGCGCAGCTCGCGGAACTCCGCCGCCGGTACGATCGGCGCCGCGCCGTCGAGGGCCAGATGATGGGTGCGGGCGCGGTAGGCGCGGTACGCGCGGGTGAGGAGATCCACGCTCGCCTGCGGAACCAGGTCGGCCGACGCCACCGACTCGAGCTGGCGGATGGTGTCGGAGTACATCGCCACCGGCGGATACTCGGCGGCCCACTTCAGCGCCCAGTACTGGGCGAGAAACTCGATGTCGGCGATCCCTCCGGGATCCTGCTTGATGTCGAAGCGCAGCGCATCGCCCCGGGAGAGCTCGCGGCGCTGCCGCTCGCGCATGCCGCGCACCTCCTCGCGCAGGCGCTCGCGGCGCACGTGGCGGGAGAGCACCTCGAGCCGCACCCGCTCGAAGCGCGCGCGCAGCTCCGGCGAGCCTGCCACGGCGCGCGCGTGCAGCAGCGCCTGGTGCTCCCAGGTCCACGCCTCCTCGCGCTGGTAGTCGGCGAACGCGTCGATGTTGGTGACCAGCAGCCCTCCCTTGCCGCTCGGCCGCAGTCGCACGTCGACCTCGTAGAGCCGGCCGGCGGCGGAGTGCATGGTCAGGAGGTGCACGATGCGCTGCGCGAGCCGCACGAAGAACAGCTGGTTGTCGATGGGGCGCGCGCCGGTGGTCTCCTGCCGCTCGCCCTGCGAGTCGTGCAGGAACACCAGATCGAGGTCGGAGGAGTAGCCGAGCTCGATTCCGCCGAGCTTGCCGTAGCCGACGGCGCAGATGTTCACGGCGCGCGCGGTATCGGCGTCGCCGCATCGTGGCAGGCCGAACTGCGCGGTGATCTGCCGCCAGCCGAGATCGAGGGCGCGCTCGACGATGAGCTCGGCGATGTCGGTGAGCCGGTCTGACACCTGCATGAGAGGCAGCGCCCCGGTGAGATCGGCGACGGCGACGCGAAACAGCGCCGCCCGCTGGAACTGCCGCAGCGCCTCCACCTGCTGCTCGGGGTCTTCCTCGCGCAGCTGCTCCAGGCGCGATTCGAGCTCGCGCTCGAATTCTGCGCGGTCCGGCGGCGGCGTCTGCAGCCGCTCGTCGATCAGCTCATCGAGCAGCAGCGGGTGTGCGGCGATCTGCGCCGCGAGGAACTCGCCGTGACCGCAGAGCTCCACGAGGCGGGCCCGAGCCGCGGCGTTCTCCTTGAGCAGCGCGAAGTATGCCGAGCGCTTGCCGGTCGCCTCGATGATCGCAAGGATGCGCCGCAGCACCGGCAGCTGCGCGCCGCTGCGCGAGACGTCCGCGAGCAGCGCCGGCAGCAGGGCCTGGAGGCGTTTGCGTCCGGGCTCATCGAGTCTGCGCACCAGCGACGAGGAGCGCAGCTCGAGCAGCAGCCGCGCGGCCTCCGCGCTGTCCTCGAAGCCGGCGCCCGCGAGCGCCTCCGCGAGCGCCGCGGTCTCGGCCTGGCTGTCCCAGAACCGTCCGAGATCGATGCGCACCGCGCCCTCATCGGGCTCCGCCCCGCCGAACACCACCAGGCGGAAGTGCCGCGTGACCCGCCCGCGGTGCTCATCGAGCTCGGCGAGGACTGCCGGCCAGTCGCGCGAGCTCATGGCGAGCGCGATGCGCTCGCGGGAGAGGGCGTCCGCGGGCACGCGGTGCACTTGGGCGTCGGCGAGCATCTGCAGGCGATTCTCGAGCCGGCGGAGGAAAGTGTAGGCGGCCCCGAGCTCCTCGGCGGCCTGCCGCGGAAGCAGGCGCGTCTCGCCGATGCGCGCGAGAGCGGCGAGGAGCGAGGGCGTCTGCAGGCGCCGGTCGCGCCCGCCCCGCGTGATCTGCAGCGCCTGGACGATGAACTCGATCTCGCGGATGCCGCCGGGTCCGAGCTTGATGTGGTCGGCGAGCTCGCGCCGCTGCATCTCGCGCTCCATCAGCGCCTTCATGTCGCGCAGGCTCTCGAACACCCCGTAGTCGAGATAGCGCCGGTAGACGAACGGGCGGATGGCGGCGGCGTCGATGTCGCCATAACGCTCAGCGCTCGTGACCGGGCGGGCCTTGACGTACGCATAGCGCTCCCAGTCGCGTCCGTGGCGCGGCAGGTAATCCTCGAACGAGGCGAAGCTCGAGACGAGCGGACCGGAATCCCCGAAGGGGCGCAGCCGCAGATCGACGCGCAGCACGAAGCCCTCGGGGGTCGGCGCTTCGAGGAGACGCACCAGCGCCTGCCCGAGGCGGGTGAAGAACTCCTCGTTGGCAATGCTGCGCGGGCCGTCGGTCTCACCGTGCTCCGGGAACAGCAGCACCAGATCGACGTCGGAGGAGAAATTGAGCTCGCCCCCGCCGAGCTTGCCCATGCCGATGACGACGAGCGGCTGAGCCTCGCCGCCCGCGGAGCGCGGCTCGCCGTAGCGCGTCACGAGTGCGCGACGGGCGTAGCCGAGCGCGGCGGCGATCGCGGCATCCGCGAAGGCGGTGAGATCGCCGAGCGTCTCGGTGAGGTCCGCCCAGCCGGCGAGATCGCGCCAGGCGATGCGCACGAACTCCCGCCGCCGCCAGCGGCGCAGCTCGGCGAGGAAGCTCGCCTCGGGCGCCGCCGGATCCGCGGGCAGTGCGGGAGTGCGCGCGGCGAAGTCCTCCGCCGCCAGGCGCCGCTCGAGATCGCCGCTCTCGATGAGGCCGGCAAAGACTTGCGGGTCACGCGCGCAGGATTGCGCCACGAAGTCGCTCGCGCTGAAGACCGCAGCAATCGAGTCGCGAACGGTGAGCGGCGCTCCCCCGAGCGCCTCTCTCGCGACGTCGCTGGCGTTGAGCGCTTCGAGCGACCCTGCAACGACCGCGGCCAGCTCGGCGCTGAACGGAGGTTCCCGACCCCCGCGGGTCACCGGGGTCCCCGTGAAATCGCGCGTCTTGCTCGACGGGGATCGCTCTTCGGTCACGGCAAGCGCGATTTCATGGGGTGGCGTACCGGGGTCCCCATGAAATCACGCATCTTGGTCGGCGGCGATCGCTCTTCGGTCACGGCAAGCGCGATTTTCTCGGGGTGGCTAATTCCAGATGTTGCCCCCGAGATCGTGGAACGAGGCGCTGTCGGCCCGGCGGCTGAGGCCCCGGAAGCGCGTGGACGTCGCATACACCTGCGCGCCCTCGGAGGCATCGATGGCCGCGGCGTCGCCCTCGATCAGGCTGTTGTCGATGTGCACGTTGGCGGCGCGCGCCGACACCCCGACGCCGGTGGCGCTGATGTGACTGTTGGTGATGTGAATCTCGCAGCCGTCCTGGGCGCTCACCGCGTCGCCGTCGAATTCGAGATTGCGATTGTCGATGTGCAGGAGGCGCTGGCCCTGGCACACGATCGGCTCATGCCGACGCTCGATGGCGGCGCTCGTGACGGCGGTATCGCGCAGCCGCCCGCCTGCGGCGGGCGCCGGGGCTGCGGACGCCTTGATGCTGTAGCCCGGTCCGGACTTCAAGACCCGTCCGCCACCGGGCGCCTCCACCCTCGCCCTGGCCGGCGCGCTCTCCGCGGGCCGCGCGGGCTCGGTGCTGGATGGCTCGGGGACCGCGGCCTCGTCGGCGCGGGCCGCGCCGGTCTCGGCGCCGAGCGGCTCTGCGGAGGCCGCCGGGCCCGCCGGGGCGGCGGGCCCCGCCTGGGGGGCCGCCTTTGCGGAAGCGGAGCCCGTCGCCGGCGCCGTCACGCCGGCGATCAGCTGGTCCGCACGCACCACGCGCAGCTCGCCCGTGTCCTTCATCCGCACGGTGAAGGTGCGGCTCTGCTCGTCGGCCGCTACGACTTCGAACGCAGCGTTCCGCTCGAGGGCCGACCGCGCCCAGCTCATCTCGCCTTCACCCTGACGCGCGCACGCAGCGAGCGCCAGGAGCGCAATGCACGCCGGAGCTCGCAGGGCCCGGTACCGGACAGTAGCCATGGCTTGGCCTCCTTTGCCTCCGGACGATAAACCCGCGCGGGGGTGCGTGGAAGTAGGTGCACCGCGACATGGCGACGAAAAAAACAGGCCCCTGTAGAGGGGCCTGCGAGGAATGCGCGGAATAGGGGGTCTTGTTCCGCGGCTTTCGGGGAAGAGCCCGGATGAGATCCGGGCACGACCCTTAACTGTTATGTAAAGCGTATCGGCTGCTGATTGCGGAATCGATACCTCTTTAGAGGGGGTGTTACATGTCCATTCCGCCCATGCCGCCCGGCGGGCCGCCGTGGCTGTGCTCCTCCTCCTTCGGAGCCTCCGCAACCATGACCTCGGTCGTGAGCAGCAGTCCCGCCACCGAGGCGGCGTTCTGCAGCGCCAGGCGCGCCACCTTGGTCGGATCGAGGATGCCCTCTTCGAGCAGATCCCCGTATTTGCCGGTGGCGGCGTTGTAGCCGAAGGCGCCCTTGCCTTCCTTCACGCGGTTGAGAACCACCGCGGCGTCCTCGCCGGCGTTGTCGACGATCTGGCGCAGCGGCTCCTCGATGGCGCGGGCCAGAATGCGGATGCCGACCGTCTGGTCCTCGTTGGCGGCCTCGAGCTTCTCGAGCACTCTCTGCGTCCGCAGCAGCGCCACGCCGCCGCCCGGCACCACGCCTTCCTCGACCGCGGCCCGGGTCGCATGCAGCGCGTCCTCGACGCGCGCCTTCTTCTCCTTCATCTCGATCTCGGTGGCCGCGCCCACCTTGACGAGCGCGACACCGCCGGAGAGCTTCGCCACGCGCTCCTGCAGCTTCTCCTTGTCGTAGTCGGAGGTCGCCTCTTCGGCCTGCTGGCGGATCGACTCGATGCGCGCCTTGATGTCGGCGGGCTTGCCGGCGCCGTCGATGATGGTCGTGTTCTCCTTCTCGACGACCACCTTCTTCGCCTCGCCGAGGTCGTTCACCGTCGCCTTCTCGAGCGTCAGTCCGACCTCATCCGAGATCACCGTGCCGCCGGTGAGGGTGGCGATGTCCTGCAGCATGGCCTTGCGGCGATCGCCGAAGCCGGGCGCCTTGACGGAGGCGACCTTGAGGATGCCGCGGATGTTGTTGACGACGAGCGTCGCCAGCGCCTCACCCTCGACGTCCTCGGCGACCACCAGCAGCGGCCGGCCGGATTTCGCCACGGCCTCAAGCAGCGGCAGGAGCTCGCGGATGTTGGAGATCTTCTTGTCGACCAGCAGGATCAGCGGCTTTTCCAGCTCCGCGGTCTGGTTCTGCTGATTGTTGATGAAGTACGGCGAGAGGTAGCCGCGGTCGAACTGCATGCCCTCGACCACTTCGAGCTCGTTGTCGAGCCCCGAGCCTTCCTCGACCGTGATCACGCCCTCCTTGCCGACTTTCTCCATCGCTTCAGCGATGGTCTTGCCGATCGACTCGTCGGCGTTCGCCGAGATCGTGCCGACCTGCGCGATCGCCTTGGAGTCCTTGCAGGGCTTGGAGAGCCTCTTGAGCTCCTCGACGACGGCGATGACCCCCTTGTCGACGCCGCGCTTGATGTCCATCGGGTTGCGCCCCGAGGAGACTGCCTTGAGCCCCTCGCGGATGATCGCCTGCGCGAGCACGGTGGCGGTCGTCGTGCCGTCGCCGGCCTCGTCGGAGGTGTTGGACGCGACTTCCTTCACCATCTGCGCGCCCATGTTCTCGAACTTGTCCTTGAGCTCGATCTCCTTCGCCACTGACACCCCGTCCTTGGTGACGGTGGGTGCGCCGAAGCTCTTCTCGAGCACGGCATTGCGGCCCTTGGGGCCGAGGGTCGCCTTGACGGCGTTGGCGAGGATGTTCACGCCGCGGAACATGCGCTGGCGTGCGTCATCGCTGAAACGAACTTCTTTCGCTGCCATTGTCGTGATCCTTCCGCTTACTTGCCTTCAATCACGGCCATGACGTCTTCCTCGCGCATGACCACCAACTCATCCCCCTCGACCTTGACCTCGGTTCCGCTGTACTTGCCGAACAGGATCTTGTCGCCGACCTTCACGTCGAGAGGCCGCACCTTGCCGTCTTCGAGAATCTTGCCTTTACCGACCGCGACGATCTTCCCCTGGATGGGCTTCTCCGCCGCGGTATCGGGAATCACGATACCGCCCGGGGAGGTACGCTCCTCTTCCAGGCGCTTCACGATGACGCGGTCATGAAGAGGACGAATCTTCATGGTTAACGCTCCTTAAGGTCTTTTCGGTGAAAATGGTTGAACTTAACGCCCCGGGGGCTGTTAGCACTCCCCCGTCGCGGCTGCTAATGATATGCAGGGAAATTTGGAATTCAAGTCGTCGCCGGGGTTTTTTCGATTCCTTTGCCCCCCTTTCGGGACCTGCGGCCGGGGCGGGGGCGCCGGCCGGCTTCCGGGGAACCCGTGGCCCGCTCGCTAAGGATGAACCGCAGTTCCTGCCGTTCGTCAAAAGGCTGAGCTATAAAAGCCCCCGAAATCCGTAGGACTTCCCGCTTACCACCCGTGACCCGACATATTCCGACTGCGCTGCTTCTCCTCTGCGTGAGCCTGGCCGGGCGATCCCCGGCCGCGCCCCCGGATCGCACTCCGGCCCCCGCTCCCGCTTCGGCCGGCAAGGGGGGCCTCACGGCGCTCATGGACTCACTCAAGCCGAGCGGGGACGAGTTTCTGCAGCCGGACCAGGCGTTCCGCTTCGATGCGCTCGCCGATGGCGCCGACCGCGCGCGGCTCAACTGGGAGATCGCCGAGGGCTATTACCTCTATCGCACCCGAATCAAGGTGAGCACGCCGAGCCGTCAGGCCCAGCTCGGCGCGCCCCAGATGCCGGGCGGCGAGTTCAAGACCGACGAGTACTTCGGCAAGCAGGAGATCTACCACCACGAGCTGGCCGCCACGGTGCCGGTCGCACGCCCGGGCGGAGGAGCGTTCGAGCTGCCGCTCGAGGTCACGTACCAGGGCTGCGCGGAGGCGGGCCTCTGCTACCCGCCGATCACCAAGCGGGTGAGCGTGACGCTGCCCGCGGGCGGCGCCTCGACCGGCACGGCTTCCCAGGGCTCGCCCGGCAGCTCCGCGGACGGCCGCCTCGGCGGCAGCTCACCGGGACCTGCCGAGCAGGACTGGTTCGCCTCGCTCATCCGCAGCGGCAGCCTCCTCAGCATGCTCGGCTGGTTCTACCTCGCCGGGCTGGTGCTCGCCTTCACGCCTTGCGTGCTGCCCATGGTGCCGATCCTCTCCGGACTCATCGCGGGCGGCGGCAGGCACATCACCCCCGCGCGCGGTTTCGCGCTCTCCGCAGCGTACGTGCTCGGCATGGCGCTCACCTACACGGTCGCCGGCATCGCCTGCGCGGCCGCGGGCAGTCAGGTGCAGGCGGTCTTCCAGCAGTGGTGGGTCCTCGCGTTATTTGCACTCATCTTCGTGGCGCTCGCGATGTCGATGTTCGGCCTGTTCACGTTGCAGATCCCGGTCGCGATCCAGACACGCATCGCCAGCCTCAGCAATCGCCAGTCCGCGGGCACCTTCGGCGGAGTCGCCGTCATGGGCGCCTTGTCGGCGCTTATCGTCACCACCTGCGTGGGGCCCGCGCTCGTCGGAGCGCTGCTCGTGATCAGCCAGAGCGGTGAGCTCGCGCGCGGGGGCGCCGCGCTCTTCGCCATGAGCATCGGCATGGGTACGCCGCTTCTCGTGGTGGGCGCCTCGGCGGGCCGGCTGTTGCCCAAGGCAGGCCCCTGGATGGAGCTCGTCAAGAAGCTCTTCGGCGTCATGATGCTCGCGGTGGCCGTGTGGATGCTCGCACGCATCGTGCCGCAGCGCGTGGCGCTCCTGTTGTGGGCCGTGCCCGCCCTCGTTCTCGCGGCGCTCCTGTGGGCCGAGTCGCGGGCGCGCTCGGCCGCCTGGGGTTTGCGCATGGCGGGTGTCGTCGCGGGCCTCTACGGTGTGGCGCTGACCGCCGGCTCCGCGCTCGGCGGAACCGATCCGCTCGCGCCCCTTCCCGCCCTCGGCGCGAGGGCCCACGCGCTGCCGTTCCACATCATCAAGTCCGTCGCCGATCTCGACCATGGCGTCGCCGAGGCGACGGCGAGCGGGCGCACCGTGCTCGTGGATTTCTCGGCGGACTGGTGCACCTCGTGCAAGGAGATGGAGCGTTACACCTTCACCGACCCGGCCGTGCAGGCAGCACTCCGCAACACGGTGCTGCTGCGCGCCGACGTCACGCGCAACGACGCCGACGATGAGGCACTGCTCCGGCGCTTCGGGATCTTCGGACCCCCGACGATCGCCTTTTACGGGGCGGACGGCCGGGAACGCAGCGGGTATCGCGTCGTGGGATACATGAAGGCGGACGCCTTCGCCTCGCGCACCCGCGCGGCGTTCGGCTCGCCGCCGTGAGCGAAGGCCAACCCCCACACAGCCGCGCCGGCGCGGGCGGCGCGTCGTTCGCTGCCGCCGTGTTGATCGCGTGCGCCGGCGGCGGTTTCCTCGCCTATCGTCTCGCGCACCCGACGCGCGCCACGCTGCATGCGGCATCGCCCGTGCCGGCCGCTCCGGCAGCGGCCCCTACGGGGCCGCCCGCCGCCGAGGCGACGCCCTCTGCTGCCGTGTCGGCCGCATCCCCGGCACACAAGATCCCCGAGGTGTTGCCGGACCTGACTCTGCCGGGACTCGACGGCACACCCCACCGGCTCACCGACTGGAAGGGCCACGCGCTGCTCGTGAATTTCTGGGCCACCTGGTGCGAGCCCTGCCGGCGGGAGATCCCGCTGCTCAGGAGCCTGCGCCGCGAGCGCTCGGCCGACGGCCTGGAGGTCATCGGGATCGCGATCGACTATTCCGACGCGGCCGAGAAGTACGCCCGTGAGGCACGCATCGACTATCCTGTGCTCCTCGGCGAGCAGGGAGGCTACGAGGCGGCCGCCGCCTTCGGGATGGAGCCGGTGCTGCCCTTCAGCGTCTTCGCCGATCGTACCGGGAGAGTCGTGACGCTGAAGGTGGGCGAGTTGCACCCGGATGAGGCAGGCTTCATCCTCGATCGGGTTCGGGATGTCGAAGCCGGGCGCTTGAGCCTTTCGGCCGCGCGCGAGCAGATCGAATCCGGAATCGGCCGCCTGAACGTCCGGCGGGCCGCCTCCGTCCGGGACGGGGCGCATTAGACCAAGTCCTGCCAGATCCTCGCAAATCGCAACAAGAAGTACCCAAATACCGGCGAATTAGGTTACATTCGCGCGGTTTCGCAGGTCCGAAGGACTCTCGAAGAAGTCGCGCGCATGGCCCGAGTGCTGCTGCTGAACGGCCCCAACCTGAACCTCCTCGGCACCCGGGAACCTGCCCTGTACGGCACGGACACGCTCGTCTCCATTGAGCAGCGCGCCCTGGAGGTGGCCCGGGAGCTCGGTCACGAGCTCCTCGCCTTCCAGAGCAACGCCGAGCACGAGCTCATCCAGCGCATCCAGCGGGCGCCCGCCGACGCCGTCGCGTTCATCATCATCAATCCGGGAGCGCTGACCCATACCAGCATCGCGCTGCGCGACGCGCTCGCCGGCGCGGCCCTGCCCTTCATCGAGGTGCACCTGTCCAACATCTTCGCCCGCGAGCCGTTTCGCCGGCATTCCTATGTCTCGGACATCGCCGTCGGTG
>MNCZ01000089.1:0-7957 GCA_001914695.1 Gammaproteobacteria bacterium 13_2_20CM_66_19
CGATTTTGAGCTCCAGTCCATGGCGCATGTCCAACATCTCCTGCCGCACGTCATGTCCCAGTTTGGACATCTCTTGCCGCAGGTCATGCCCCAGTTCCGCCATGTCCTGACGCAGCAGCAGCGTGTCCTGCTTCGTCGCGAGCGTATCGCGCGCGCCCGCGATTTCGATCTCGATCGCCTGCACGATGGCGCGCGCCTGCGGGGCCGGCAGGTTGGCTTTTTCCAATATCTCGAGCGAGGCGGCCTGCATGGACATCGATCATAGACTCCGAACCGCCAGCGTCAATGGCGGGTTCTGTCCGTCCAGTCATCCAACCTTAACCCGGCCCGCCCGTCCGCAGGAACCTTGCAATAGTGAGGAAAACCAACTTTTCCAGCGCTCGTCTGGGCCTCGATAGCCTCAGCGAAGCAACGCGCACCGATTGAACACGCTCAGCGCTTCGCGAGAGGACCGCCCTCCAGCGCGTCAAGACAGCTCGCGTATCCGGATGTTCCGGATCGCCAGCGCTCCGGGGTGATCCCCCTGCAGCCCGATCAGTCCGCTCTTGGCCATCCCGTAATCGGGATATGCCGCGAACTTGCTCGCCGCAACCCGGCTCTTCCAGTCGAGGCTCTGGAGCGCGTATTCGACGACCTTGCGGCCGTTGAGCCAATGCTCCACGTGCGTGCCTTTGACCACGATTCGCGTTTTGTTCCAGTGATCGAAAGGGAGCACCACGCCCTCAGGCGCACCGTAGAGCGCGAAGGCGGAGGCTGCGGCCGTGAGGCGGCTGCGGCCGTCGGGGGCGTTCGCGTCATCGAGAAGTTGGTATTCGGGTGCGCTCCAGTAGATGTGATCGTACTCGCGCGTGCCGCGATAGAAGATGCCGCTGTTGCCGGCCTTGCCGATCTTCCACTCGAGCTCGAGCTCGAAATCGGCGAAGCTCTCCTTCGTGACCAGGTCGTCGACCACGCCGTCCTTCGAGAGCACCCCGCCGGCGACGCGCCAGCCCGCGGGAAATCCCGGTTCCTTCCAGCCGCGCCAGTCAGGGGCACTGTCGTCGTTCAGGAGCGACCGCCAGGGTCCGGGGGTTGTTGCATCGGCGCCAGCGAGCGGCACCGCCGCGCAGCAGACCCAGAGCAGCGTGGCGTAGAGAGGCGTCTTGTCCATGGCTCCCACCTGTTGCGGATTGCCTTTCACGGGAGGTTGAGCTTCCGCAGGAGCTCGGGCGGCGGCCCGTCGAAACGCGCCTGCGGCACGTTGCCGATATAGCCCAGGTCCTTTCGTCCCACCGGAGTCGAGTAGAACCCGCCGGCGGTGACGTCGCGATAGAGCGCGAAGAAGCGGGCGGCATCGCGCTTGGCATCCGCCGCCCGCGAAACGTCACAGATCTCATCGCAGATCGCGTGCTGGTCGGTCGCACCGAGCTCCGCGAACGCCGTCCCAGAACGCCGTATCGCTTCCGTCTCGAGCCACTTGAACCCGTCGAGCACGATCCCCCGGTCCCGCTGGTGGCGCGGATAGGGCGCGCTCACCCACTCATCGATGAACTCGACCACTCCCGCTGCCGAGGCGCTCGGCGAGCTCTCGTCGGCAGGGATGATGAGGTCCGCAAGGATCGCCGCGAGGCGCCGCTGATCCGGCGTGAGTGTGAGCGGCCAGAGGTCCCCCGGGTGGTAAACCGTGAGGAGATTCGGATCCGTCCCGTAGCCCTGCACGCTCACGGCCGACGCTTCGGCCCGGGCCGCGCGCCTTCGGAGGAGCGGCCACGCCGCGCTAGCGGCCAGCATCCATTTCACCGTGGTGCGCCGATCGATCACAGCTCGCTCCGCCGCATCCGCTCGAGGATGTGGTCCGCCGCGCGCCAGGCAAGGGCCAGGATGGTCAGTGTCGGATTCTTGTCGGCGTTGGATACGAACACGGCGCCGTCGGTGATGAAAAGGTTGGGCACGTCCCAGGTCTGACACCATTGATTCGTGACCGAAGTCTTGGGGTCCGATCCCATCATGGCGCCGCCGACTTCGTGGATGATCGAGCCGCCGGGGGCGATGGCTTTTGCCGGGTCCTGTTCCGGTCCACGATGCATCCGGCCGCCCATGGCGTCGACGATTTCCGCGAAGGTCCTTTGCATGTGTGCCGCCTGCTGCAGCTCGTGCTCCGACCATCCCCAATGGAAGCGCAGGACCGGGATGCCCCACTTGTCCTTGACGGTCGGATCGATCTCGCAATAGGAGCGCTCGTTGGGGATCATCTCGCCACGGCCGTCGAAGCCGACGAAAGACCCGTAATAGCGGCGCACGTCCTGCTTGAACTTCACCCCGTAGCTGCCGCCCGTGAGCCATTCCATTCCCGCCCCGGTTCCATACCCCGGCATCCGCCTGCCGCCGCCGAACTCGATGTGATAGCCGCGCGCAAAGGTGAGCTTGCCGGCACGCTGCTCGCGGTAGAGCCACCAGGGAACATACGTCTGATCCCCGTCAGCGGCGTCCTCGTTGAGGGGCGGCAGGCTCTCGAGTAGCGGAATCTGGCCGCTCGCGCTGCTGCCGACCGTATCCATGAGGTAACGGCCCACCCGTCCACTCGAGTTGGCGAGTCCATCCGGAAACTGCGCGCTCCTGGAATTCAGCAGAATGCGGACCGACTCGCAGGCGCTCGCCGCCAGCACCACCGCCCGCGCGCTCGCGTGGTGGTGCCTCCCGGTGGTGCGGTCGATGAAGCTCACGCCGCTCGCGCGCCCGCGCGGTCCGAGTGTCACCTCGTAGACCATCGCGTCGGTCGTGATGTCGAGGTTTCCGCTCGCGAGCGCCGGCGGCAGATGCACGGTGGTCGACTGATAGTTCGCGCGGATCGAGCAGCCCCGCCCGCACGGCGTCGCCCATAGGCACGGCGCACGGGCGCGCATGTCCTCGGCGAGGATCCTCTGCGCGGTGACATTGTGCGGATGCAGGCGAGCCGGGGTGCGCTCGTAATCGAGCGGCCGGGTGAGAACGGCCTTATGGCCCGGTATCGCGGTGATCCCGAGGCGCTTCGCCCGCTGCGCCAGAAGCAAGTCACTGACGAGCGGCGCGGGCGGCGGCAGCAGACACTCGGGCGGCGAATCCGGAGTGTTCTCCCGCCCCTCGTTGGTGCCGTAGACGCCGATCAGCAACTCAACCTTGTCGTAGTAGGGCGCGACATCCTCGTAACCGATGGGCCAGTCGAACCCCTGGCCGTCGCGACTCCTGGGCTTGAAGTCATAGGGGCCGTTGCGCAGCGAAATCCGGCCCCAGTGATTGGTCCGACCCCCGAGCATCCGCGCCCGCCACCATTCGAAGCGACTCGAGCGCTCTTCGCTCGCGCGCACGTAAGGCTCTCCGGGCACTTCCCAGCCGCCGTCGACCGTCGCGTCGTAAAAGCCGAAGGGCTTGTGCGGAGTGCTGACCCCCCGGAGAGGCGCGAGGTCGGGTGTCTGGAACATGGGCGTCTCGGTTGCGGGGATGTATCTGCGCCCGGCCTCGAGCATGAGAACCTTCGCGCCCTCCATCGAGAGCGCATAGGCGGACTGCCCGCCCGCGGCACCCGAGCCGACGACGATGACGTCGTAAGCATTGCGCTGGGATCCGGCGGTCACGAAAGGCATGGGTTACGATCGGTAGGCTTCGCGCCCGATGCCCTGCACGGCGATCCCCTGGGCGGGGAGCACCTCGTGCTGCAGGGCGTACATCGCCGCCGCGGCCTCGTCGATCGCCCGCGTGAAAGCGAGCGATGCCGAGAGAATCGGCGCGAGCCGCGACTTATCCTGAACGCGAGCCTTAGGGTATTCGTGCTCCACGACCAGGAAGGTCTTTTCCGGATCGATGCGCAGCAGCTCGCGTGCGGCGAGCTGATGGTCCAGCCAGTCCACCGTACGGTTCTGAAGGTACGCGAGCGGATCGTGCCGCGCGGTGCCCGGCAGCTCGTGCTCGCAGAACACGGTTTGCTTCTTCCACGCATGGCGCTGCTCGAGCGGATCGGGGCTGGGCTCCCCCCCGCGCCAGTCGCCACGCTGCATCGTCTGACCCCCGTAGCCCCAGGCGGAGATCCCGCGCGAATCGATGACCTGGCCCTTGACGTGAAAGCCGGTGATCAGAAAGTCGTAGCCGGCGTCCTTCAGATACTGGAATACCGAGCGCGAGTCCTGTCCCATGAGGATGGCGTGCGAGGGGTCATAGTGGATGCGGAACTGGTCCCCGACGCCGTGCCGCTCACAGATGCGGTGGAGCGCGATCCAGGGACCCGGGGCATAGGCGATGTTGTTGTGCCACGTGTCGCCGATGGTCCATCCCGGCATCGGACACTGCTCGACGCGGTAGGTGAGTCCACGCGCCTGCGCTTCCTTGAGAAGCGGGATGAACACCTCCTCGAACATCACGAGGTTCGCGTCGAGACTCAAGGCGGGATTGCGGCCGACGAAGCCGGCGACCGCATCGGTTCCGAGGAGGACCGCGGCGTCGAAGACGCGCCGCATGAGCTCGTGCTTCCGGTGGCGCAGCGACTCATCGGCGGCCAGCATGTTGTCGAAGTACGCCAGGTCCGAAAGTCCCACGCGGGTCGAGTGCATTGCCCGGCGGACGCGCGCCGCGCGGGCGGCGCTGAAGGGCTTGCGCAGGTCCAGCGTGTTCGCCACGGGATCGAGAAGCGCGGCCGCGGGCACGTCGCTCTCGGTGGGATGCAGGGCCGCGGACAGCTCGATGTTCGGGGCGCCGATCTGCCGGGCGAACTCCAGCCACTCCTCGACGCCCAAGTCGGGGTCCGCGTCGCGCCGCTCCCGCGGAGTCAGCTCCTGGAGCGCCGCGGTCAGGATGCTGAGCCGCATCGGTCTCGGCCGGAACTCAGTCGCCGCTGGTTTGGTTGGCATAAGCGATCGTCTCGTTGCGGAACGTCCCCGCGAAGAGCACAAACACCACGGCCGCAAAGGCGGCGGGATAGAGCCAGATGGATTGCCAGTCGTGGGCGCCGTGGAGCGAGTACCGGTCGTCGATGAGGCCCGCGACGGAGAACCCGACCAGCATGCCGACACCGTAAGTGGCGAGCGTGATCAGGCCCTGGGCCGCGCTCTTGTGCCGGGCACCGGCCTTGGAGTCGGTGTAGATCTGGCCGGAGACGAAGAAGAAGTCGTAGCACGCGCCGTGGAGGGCGATGCCGAGGATCAGCAGGAAGGCGAGCTCGTGCGCGTTGCCGAAAGCAAACAGCACGTAGCGGCAGGCCCAGGCCAGCATGCCGAGCAGCAGGGTGGTCTTCATCCCGAAGGTCTTCAGGAACACCGGGACCAACAGCATGAACACGACTTCCGACATCTGCCCGATGGTCTGCTTGCCGGTCGCATTGGCAACCTGAATCTCGGTGAGGAACTGATTGGCATTCTGGTAGTAGAAGGCGAGCGGAATGCAGATCAGGATGGAGGCGAGGAAGAATACGAGGAAGTTGCTCTCCCGCAGGAGAACCAGTGCATCGACTCCGAGGAACTGCCGGAGGCGGGAGCCCTGGCCCGGTTGTGGCAGGGGCGGCGTGCGGGGCAGCGTGAAGCTGTAGAGGCCGAGTGCGAAGGACGCGATCGAGCACATGAGAAAGGTGTTCCTGAGCGCGCCTCGCGCTATGGCGGCATGGGAGTCCCAGGCGAACAGATAGCTGACACCGAGGCCCGCGACGATCCAGCCGATCGTGCCCCACACCCGGATGCCGGAGAAGTGTCTGGCGGGCTCATCCATCTGCCGGAAGGAGATGGCGTTGACCAGCGCCAGGGTCGGCATGTAGAGAATCATGTACGCGAACACGCACGGATAGAAGGCATCGAAACTCCGAGCGCGGGAGAGCGCGTAGAGCAGGATGGCGCCTGCGATATGAATGATGCCGAGCAGACGCTCGGCATTGAAATAGCGATCCGCGACGAGCCCGACGATGAACGGGGCGATGATCGCGCCCCAGGACTGCGTGGAGTAGGCGAGGGCGGTCTGGGCTCCGCTCGCGTGCAGATTCGCCGCGAGGTAGCTCCCCAGCGTGACGAACCAAGCGCCCCAGATGAAGAATTCGAGAAACATCATGATGCAAAGACGGAATCGCGTCGGTCGGGTCACGAGGCCGACCTCAGCCAGACCGACCCGGCGCGCGAGCTCTCGACGGCCTGGGCGACGAACCGCAGGCCGCGCAGGCCGTCCCGTACTCCGGGGTAATCGTGCACCGGCGCCTGTCCGAGCTGGACCCTGCGCACGTCCTCGATGAAGCGGCGATAGATATTCGCGAAAGCCTCGAGATAGCCCTCCGGATGTCCGGCCGGCACCCGGGTCAGCGCCTGCGCCGATGCGCTGAGGTACCCATGCCCGGTGCGCAGCCGCGCCCAGGGTTTGCCGGCGGGCTTGTGGATGAGTGTGTTCGGTTCCTCCTGATGCCACTCGAGACCCGCCCTGGACCCATAGAGCCTGATCGAGAGCCGATTTTCTTCCCCGCAGGCGACCTGCGAGCAGCTGAGCGTGCCTTTCGCCCCGCCCTCCAGCCTCAAGAGGATGCTGGCGTCATCGTCCAGGCGGCGGCCCGGCACGAAGGTGCTGAGTTCCGCGCACAGCGCCTCGATCCGTCGGCCCGTCACGAACTCGACGAGGTTCGCGCAGTGGGTGCCGATATCGCCCACGCACCCGGCGAGGCCGGCGCGCGCGGGATCCGTCCTCCAGGCGGCCTGCTTGTTGCCCCGGGTCTCCACGGCCTCCATCAGCCAGTCCTGCGTGTATTCGACCATCACCTTGCGAATCTCGCCCAACTCGCCGGCGCTCACCATCTCGCGCGCCTGGCGGACGGCGGGATAGCCCGTGTAGGCGTGCGTGAGCGCAAACAGCCTCGGGCCGGCTTCGACGAGACGAACCAGCTCTTCGCCCTCGGCGACCGTCAGCGCGAGGGGCTTGTCACAGACGACGTGAATGCCGGCCTCGAGAAAAGCCCGCGCCACGGGACAGTGCAGGTCGTTCGGAGTCGCGATGATGACAAAGTCGATGCCGTCGTCGCGGCGGGCGCCTTCGGACGAGGCCATCTCCAAATAAGAGGTGTAAGCGCGCTCGAGCAGCCAGGCTGCCGCGCTCTCACGGGCGATACGGGGATCGGACGACAGGGCGCCCGCGACGACGCGGGCCTGACCGTCGAGCTCGGCGGCCATGCGATGCACCGATCCGATGAACGCGCCGCGCCCGCCGCCAACGATACCGGCACGCAGCCGGCGCGGAGGTTTGACGATTGCAGTGTTGCCCATGCCAGTGGCCGGAAGTCGTTTGAATGGAAGGATCGGCCCTTCGCCATAATGTAATCGAGCTCAAGCCGGGGCGCTGCAGAGCCTCTGCGCGGCCATCATCGCTGTCGGCGCTTGGCAACATTCCACCGGGGAAAGCAAGGCTGCGAGAATCATGGGCGAGAGCGTTGGGGTAAAGGAAATCCCCGACGGCCGTTGGAGGAGAAGTCCATGAAAACATCGACCCTATTCGTTGTGAGTTCCGCTCTGGTGCTGTTCAGCCTCGGTGCGGCTGCGGTGCCACCCGGCGGAGGACCCATGGGAGGCGGAATGCCTGGAAGAATGCCGGGCGCGACGCCAGGCCACGTGGATGCGGGTCATGCTTCCGACCGATCGAGCGGCCCGCAGAGTGAAGGACGCAGCATCGGCGACCAGCTCGCCGACAATACGAAGCTCTCGTCAGAGATCAAGGAGCTGACGGGTACCGCTGCGCAGCAGGCGTGCGCGGGGTTCAGGAATCTCGGCAGCTGCGTGGCGGCGGCACACGTGAGCAAGAATCTCGGCATTCCGTTCGACACACTGCGGTCGAAGGTGACGGGCTCGGGCGCCGTGAGTCTCGGCCAGGCGATACACGAGCTCAGGCCCGATACTGATGCCAAGAGCGCAGCGCGAGCAGCGACCCGACAGGCCATCGCAGAGGTGAAACCGCGTGGCTGAGAGCGAAGCTCGCACCTAAGCTCGACCGGCGG
>MNCZ01000089.1:8107-28049 GCA_001914695.1 Gammaproteobacteria bacterium 13_2_20CM_66_19
TCCTTCTTGAGATCGAAGTCCCAGGTGTTCGCGTCGACCTTTTTCGCGTGCGTCGTGTCCGCGCCCGCGGTCAAGGTCTGCTTGATGTCCTCGCCATCGCGGTACTGAACCCGGTTCGAGCGCTCCTTGCCGTCCTTGCCGGTCAGCTTCTGCTCGAGCGTGAACGTGCCGTTGGCTTCGGTATAGAGGCGGATTCCGGCGGTGAGCTCTGCGCCCGGGCTGAACTTCGATTTCGCGACATTCAGCTTCCACATGCCGATGATCGGATCCGCGGCGAGAGCCGGGCCGGCGAACAGTACCGCTGCGAGCATGATGAGTGATAGCGACTTTTTCATGTGAATTCCCCCGTTTGTGGTCTTGCGGCCCGGACCTGTCGGAAGCGCGCTCGGGAGTGAGCCCGGGCGGCGCTAGAAGATGCCCGTGCGCCTGCTCCCGTGCCAGCGTGGACGTGAGGGTGACAGTTTGGCACACGGGCCGCGCCCCGACTCGGCGCGTTGAGCTGCACGAGCCATCATGGCTATAATGGCCAGATGGAAAAAGCCACCATTTCAAAACTGAAGGATAATCTGAGCGCCTACCTGCGCAAGGTGCGGGCCGGACATGCCGTGGTGATCTACGACCGTGACGTGCCGGTGGCGCGCCTCGAGCGGATCGAGTCGGCGGGGCGTGGCGCACACCGGCTGGCGCTGCTTCGCGCTCAAGGAGTGACACGGCCGCCGACTCGCCCGATGTCGGCCGAGAAGCTGCGGGCCTCCCTTGGCAAGCCGCTCGGCCGCGCATCCCGTCTCCTCGAGGCGCTGCGCCTCGATCGGCTGGAGGAGCGATGAGGCGTGTACGCCCGTGAAGTTCTGGGACGCCTCCGCCATCATTCCGCTGCTTGCCGAGGAGCCCGCTCGCGAGGCCATGCTCAGAGTCCTCGAGGAGGACGCCGAGATACTCGCCTGGTGGGCAACGCCGGTCGAGATTGCCGCGGCCATCGCGAGACGTGAACGGGAGAATGCGCTGACGGCGAAAGAGGTCGAGGCGACGCTGGCGGTCGCGCGCCATCTCGCCGACAGCTGGCACGAGATCGTGCCGTCGACGGCCCTGCGCCGCACGGCGGAGCGGCTGCTGCGCGTGCACCCCCTTCGGGCGGCCGATAGTCTTCAGCTCGCGGCCGCCCTGGTCGCGGCCGATCACGATCCGGCCACGCTCGAGATTGTCTGCCTCGATGAGCGGCTCACGGCCGCGGCCCGGCGCGAGGGATTTACGGTGGTTGACGGCTAGATCGCGGCAGGCATCATTCGCGCCGTACCCGGAGCGGTCCGCTGCCGGTCAAGACAGGGGGATCTCCATGCGTCTCGTGCCCTACCTCGGCATCGTGATTTCATGCCTCGCGAGGCTGTGCCTCGCGCAGGATTCCCCGGGATCGGCCGCGGCCGCGGCACCCCATCTCACGGTGCTGCGGGCCCGGGCGCTGATCGATGGAACGGGCGGCCAGCCGCGCCTGAAGCCCGAGATCCTGATCCGCGGCAATCGCATCGCCGAAGTCACGACGGCTGGGGCGCATTCGCCGCCACCCGGTGCGGAGGTGATCGATCTCGGCGGCGCAACCCTTCTTCCCGGCCTGATCGATTGTCACACGCATATATTCCTTCAGGGCGAGGTGCCCGCAGCGGGCGGCTACGATGTGCAATTGCTCAAGTTCCCGGCTTCCTACCGGGTGGTGCGCGCGACGCTTGCGGCGCGGCGAGCGCTGGAACAGGGCTTCACGACGCTTCGCGACGTGGAGACCGAGGGAGCGGGCTTCGGCGACGTCGGCATCAAGCGGGCGATCGAGGAGGGCTACATTCCCGGGCCGCGACTCTACGTCTCAACCCGCTCGATCTCGACGACCGGCGGCTATGTCCTCGAAGGCTATGCGCCCGAAATCGAGGTGCCCAAGGGGGCTCAGATCGTTGACGGCCCGGTGGAGGCCCGCAAGGCGGCGCGCGAGCAGCTCGATCATGGTGCCGACTGGATCAAGGTATACATGACGCACCGGTCGTGGGTCGATGAGCAGGGCGCACTCGTTTCGCAACCGACGCTGACGGTGGAGGAGCTCAGGGCGATCGTCGACGAGACGCACGGTTGGCGGAGAAGAGTCGCCTGCCACGCCTACAACGGAATCGGTCTGCAGCGCGCCCTGGACGGCGGCTGCGACTCCATCGAGCATGGTCTCGAGCTCACCGACGCGCAGATTGCACAGATGGTCAGACAAGGCACCTGGCTCGTACCGACCCTGTCCGTCTACTACTACGATCTGGACCCGCCCGACACCCCGACCGGCAAGCGGGACCGCAAGCGCGTGGCCGTCCATGGCGTTTCGTTTCAGAAGGCATTGCGTGCCGGCGTCAAAATCGCGTTCGGCACGGATGCCGGCGGTTTCCCCTGGTCCGAGCCCCTGGCGCAGGAGTTTGCCCGGGAGATCGAATTCGGGATGACGCCGATGCAGGCGATTCGGTCGGCCACCTCGCGTGGCGCGGAGCTGCTTGGCCGGAGCGGTGAGCTCGGGGTAGTCGCGCCCGGTGCGTACGCGGACGTGATCGCGGTCGCGGGCGATCCCCTCGCCGACGTCAATGAGCTGAAGAACGTCGGCTTCGTGATGAAGGACGGGGTGGTGTTCAAGTCGACGTCGAAATCTCCCGGCAAGTGACCAGACGCAAGCGGGGCCTCGAAAGGCATGGCCGTCGTCCCGCCGCGCGCGGAACCTTATGGAAAAACCGGCGTCAACAGAAAGCTGACGCGCGTCTCAGCCGCCGTTGTCGAGACTTGACCGCCGTCACGCGCCTGACATCGCGCCTGCGTTGTGCGACCTGCTGCCACGACCTTGACGGCCGGATCGGGAAGTCTGACCACCATGTGCTCGAGGAGTGCGCCGGGGGGCCGGGTCGCGCCAACGAGCTCGGAGGCCAGATGGTCAACCTGTTGACTTTGGCGGTGTTCGCGACGATTGACGAAGCGGCGATCAGCGGCCTCAAACATGCGGCCGCCATCTGCGATCCGCAGTACGAGTGCGGTGGCGTCGTGCGGGCCGTGCCCGGCGGGTTCGAGGCGTCCGCTCTGATTTCGTCAAAGCGACCGTTCGGCGTGGACCTTGCGGAGTTCTACGGTCCCGAGGTGGTGGCGGACTTCCACACGCACGTATGCTCGATTCACAACCAGGCGTTCGCCGATTTCTTCTCCATGTCGGATGCGATCGTCAATCAGGAGCTGCACACGGTCGGCTACATGCTGAGCCTCTGCGACTGGAACATCCGCCGCTATGACCCGTCCCAGGACGACCGCGACGACGAGGAGGTGGATTTTCGCAGTGGCCGGGTGATCTACCTCACCTGCGGTCACATCGTCGGGTGGGTGCCACCGCTGCCAGAAGAAGAGGTCGCACTCGAGCTGACCGTTGCGCGACGACGCAACAGGCTGACGACGCACTCAACCTGACGGACCCCTGCGCCGATTCCTGAGCGCGCCGCGGGCCCGTGGACTCCCACTGGCTTGAAAGAGTACTGTCCGCCGGGAACAGTACGCAGGCGCGTTGCCTGCCGAACCAACTCAGCGGAGGGAGTCTGCATGCGCCAGGATCGCTGCCTGTGAAGCAGACAATTCGTCACTACATCAAGCGCCGGGTATGGTGGTGCGCCGCTGCCGGAATTGGCGGCTGGCTCTTGTTTGCTTTGGGTGGGGCGGTCGCGAGGGACCTCCCTCACGGCATCCCACGGGCGGCTATCCCGATTGCGGGATTCCTGCTTTTCGGCGGCGCCATCCTGGCCATGCAGCGAATCGTGAGGTGTCCCAAGTGCAAGGCGAGACTCGGACAGACCATAGCGATGCCCGTCGCCTTCAGCTGGGGATCCGGCCCGAAGGTCGGCTTCTGTCCATACTGCGGCGTGAATCTCGATGAGCCGCTGCCTCATGCCGGGCCGGTTGCTGAGTCTCAGAACCCGATCTACCCGGCTTGAAAAGGCTTCCGCGAACATGATTACGGGAGCTGGGGGATGAACGGACGTGTGGCGCTCGTTACGGGCGGCGGCCGGGGGATCGGGCGCGAGGCGGCCCTGCTCCTCGCAGCCGCGGGAGCGCGCGTGATGATCGTGGCGCGCAGCGCCGCGGAACTGGCGGCCGTCGGCCTCGAGTACGTCGCGGCCGACCTCGGCACCGCCCAAGGCTGCGCCCTGGCGGTGTCCGAGACCGAGCGGCGGCTGGGGCCGATCGACCTGCTGATCGTGAACCACGGCATCGGCTCGGCTCACGAGCGGCTCGTGTGGGAGCAGGACCCGGAAGTCTGGCGCGAGACGATGCGCATCAACCTCGACGGTCCGTTCGAGCTCACGCGGCTGACCGTGGGCGGGATGTGCCAGCGCGGTTTCGGCCGGCTCGTGTTCACCAGCTCGACCGCCGGCGAGAAAGCGGAGCGCTCCGGCAGTGCCTACACCGCTTCCAAGCACGGACTGATCGGACTCGCACGCGCGGTCGCCCAGGACGCCGGGCCATTCGGAATCACATCCAACGCGGTGCTCCCGGGCTGGGTGCGAACGGCAATGGCCGAGCGCTCGGCGAAGACGGAGGCTGAGCGACGCGGCGTCAGCGTCGAGCAGGTGTGGCGGGAGCGCGCTGCGATCTACCCGCAGAACCGCGTGCTCGAGCCGCGCGAGGTCGCGCAGGTAATCGCGTTCCTGTGCAGCGACGCAGCGGGAGGCGTGAACGGCGAGGCCATTACCGTGTCGCTCGGAGGCATCTGGTAGGCGTTCATCAGGTGCTGCGCTTCGGAGACTGCGGTGCGGGCCAGGGGTACTCGGACTTGCCGTTGAAAATCGCATCCGACTGGGCGCGCTCGAGGGTCCAGTCGCCGCGTGCGATCTCGGCCTCGAGCTGACCCGGAGCCCAGCCGGAGTAGCCGATGAAGATCCGCAGGCCGTCCATGGGCTTGTCGCGGGCCAGCAGCTGGAGCAGCAATTCCCGGTTCGCGCTGAAGTAGACGCCCTCAAAAGCCTGGATCGCATGCTTGGGGGGCTTGACGGCGCGAAAAAGGAACCACACCGAGCCGAATTCAACCGGCCCGCCGAAGTAAACCTTGTCGTGCAGTTGCGCGAGGGGCTTGAGATCCGGAAAGAGGCGCGAGAGTGGAACCTGGGTGGGCCGGTTGATGATGAGACCCATCGGGGCGTGCCCGACGTTGTTCATCACGAGCACCACCGAGTCGGCGAAATTGGAATCCGGCAGATGGGTTCGAGCTTTGAGGAGGATTGCGGTTAAAGGCTTCGCGTCGCCGGCGGATGTCGGCCACGCCGCTCCGAGCAGGAGCAGGAATGTGCACAGTGCCCCTGCCACATCACGCTTCAGCCCCACACCGCTTCTCACTGGTAACGCTCCCGGTACGATCCGGCGTACGAAACGATGGAGAGAAGATTACCATCAGGGTCGCGGAGCCAGACGACCTGGGCGCCCCACGGATGACGACCACGCCGGCCTCCGTGCGGGAGGCCCGGGAACGCTGCCAACCGCCAGCCCGGGCTGCGAGTACGGGGCTGGCCATGGGGCCGCTTCGAACCCGGCTGAATGAGCGCGGTAGCGGGAGACGTGTCGTGGGTAGATTTACGCGAGGAGCGCCGGAGGCGACGCGAAGGGTCGCGATGGTGGGCGAGGCAAGCGTCGCTCGACGAGCACTCAGCGCGGCGCGCTGCGCAACTGCGGGAAGTCCTGGTACACCGCCTCGATCGGAATGGCGAAGCCGATGCCCTGCGTGCCGCGTAAGTTCATGGTGTTGATGCCGACGACCGCACCATTCTCGGTGATCAAGGGGCCGCCACTATTGCCCGGATTGATGGGCGCGTCGGTTTGCAGGAATCGCTCCTTGCCGGCGCCGCGGTCCCCGGAGAAGATGCCCGCCGTGACGCTGTAGGCCAGCCCCGAGGGGTTGCCGATCGTGTACAAGCGCTCTCCCTGGAGGAGCCTGGCGGAGCTGGCCCGATCCAGGTGCGGACAGTGGTCCGCCGGAAGCTGAAAGATCGCGAGATCCCGGCCTTCCGCGTACTCAGCGCGCCACACCGTGAATTCGGTACCGTCCACCAGTGTCGCGGTAAAACCGTTGAACGGCTTCGGCGCGCCTTTGTCGGCGCCCTCCCGGTTGAGCTGCCCCGGCAAGCTGGCGAGCTCCTGCTGCATCGCCTCGATACGCTCATCCAGTTGCAGCACCTGCAGGTTCGTGCCTGGTTGCCCTGCGAGCGCCGCCCGCAACTGCATCTGCTCGACGATGTTCGCCTGCAGCTGTTGCGCTTCGGCGCTCAGACGTGCGCGCAACTCGGCACCGTCCACCGTATTGTTCGCCACCTGGGGAGCATCAATATCCACCACATGTCGACTGGTGATGACGTGGCAGCTCGCATCGAGGATGAACCCTGAGCCTACTCCCAGGCCGCTCCGGATGAACACCGTGGAGTTGCGGGCGGTTTCTATCGCATTGCGAGCTGGGAAAGACCTCGCCAGCTGGGCTTCGAGACCCTCAAGGACGCGCGGGGGCTCGGCGTTGCGGGCAAAGCGCCGCGACGCCGCAGAATCCGCGCCGTACGACGCACCTGCGAGCCCGACATTCGCCGCCGCCGCGAGCCCTGCGGAGGCGCTGGCCGCCGCCGAATGCGTGGAAGTGGCGATCCGGGAGGGTGAGGCCTGACCGCGCGGGACGTGCCAAACGAGCGCCGAGCTCACGATCGCAGTGAAAGCAATGGCACCCCACCCAAATCCGGCCGCGTGTTGCTGCGCGCGGGCAGCGGCGCTGCGGCGGCCAGCGTGCCGAGTCTGTCGCCGGGAAAATTTGGCGAAATAGATGCCGCAAGATGCACATTGCGTTATGTCATCCTGGCGGTGCTCACATTTCGGGCACTTCATGGCCTGGTGTTATACAGGTCTCCTGCGGGCGACATTTGAGGCCAATCCCACTTTCATTGCAGACAGGGTATCGGGCTCCGCATTCTGTGAGGGGGGTTGCAAGGACGAGCCCGGTGTCGGCGTTGCGCTCGAAAGAACGTGAACAGCATCTCGCGCTCGGGACGCTGTGATTAATGTCACCTACAAGACAAACCGTGTCGCCTGCCTCATCGTGGACGTGAGATGCGGCCGACTGGTAACAACAAACTCACACGTTTAATGCGCGGATCTCCGATTTCGCAACAAGCCAAGTTCTGTCACGACGCGCGAAATAGTGTAGTTTCGTCGGTCGTACGCGCACGGGAGCCGCCATGGGAGTTGAGCCGATGTCTCGCAGGGTTTTCATCAAGAGTGCTCTGACCGGCGCGGCGGGCGGCCCTCAGCCTGACTGAGGCCGCGCAACTCGTGCGGCACAGGAAGATCTCCCCGGTGGAGCTCACGCAGGCGTGTCTCGATCGCATCGAGAGACTCAATCCCCGCCTCAACGCCTTCATTACCGTTACCGCGGAATCGGCGCTGGCCAGCGCCCGCATCGCCGAAGCAGAGGTTGGCCGCGACGGCTGGAAGGGCCCGCTGCACGGCATTCCGATCGCCCTGAAGGATCTCCTCGACACTGCTGGGCTGCGAACCACGGCTGGGAGCGCGTTATTCAAGGAGCGCATCCCGCAACAGGACGCGGAGGTAGTACGCCGCCTCAAGGCCGCCGGCGCCGTGCTGCTCGGGAAACTCAACATGCACGAGTTTGCCTTCGGCGCCAGCTCGGCATTCAGTCACTTCGGCCCGGTGCGCAATCCGTGGAACCTCGCTTACAGCCCCGGTGGCTCCTCGGGCGGCTCCGCAGCGGCGGTGGCTGGGCAGCTGTGCTACGCAGCGCTCGGTTCGGACACCGGCGGCTCGATCCGCGAGCCGGCGGCTTACTGCGGGATCGTCGGGCTGAAACCGACCTACGGCCGCGTCAGCACCAGCGGCGCCATTCCTCTCTCCTGGTCGCTGGATCATCTCGGCCCGATGACGCGGACGGTGAGTGACGCGGCGCTGCTGCTCAAGGCGATCGCGGGCTACGACCCCCAGGACCCGGGCAGTACCGACGTGCCGGTTCCGGACTACGCGGCGGCCATCGAGGGTGCGACCGCAGCGCTCCGTCTCGGGATTCCCCGGGACTACTTCTACGAGAACCTGCATCCTGACATTCAGGCGGCGATGGAGACAGCGCTCGGCGTGCTCAAGAACCTGACGCGCTCGCAGCGCGACGTGGCGCCATTCGCGACGGACGCAAGCTACGCTTCGGTCATGGAGCCGTACGTCGCGATCCTCTCGGCCGAGGCGTACGAATTTCACAAGGAATATGTGGCCAAGAGTCCCGAGCTCTACCAGGCGGCCACGCTGAAGCGAATTCGCGCCGGGGCGGACGTGAGCCTGTCCACGTACATGCAAAGCCGGCGCCGCCTCGATCAGGCCCGCCATGCGGCCGCGCGCTGCTTTGCGGATGTGGACCTTCTGGTCACGCCCACCACACCGGTGCCACCGTTCGCGCTGAGCGAGCTCGGCGATCCCAACACCGCGCGACCGCTCGAGCTGCGCATGCTGCACAACACCCGGCCGCTCAACCTGCTGGGGCTGCCGACCATCTCCGTTCCCTGTGGCTTCACCGCCGAGCGCTTGCCGATCGGACTTCAGATCAGCGGTCCACCGGGCAGCGAGGCGACGGTGCTGCGCCTGGCGCGCGCTTACGAGCGCGCCACCGCGTGGCACCAGAGCGTCCCGGTCATGAACGCCGGTTGATGGCGGAAACCCCGATTGCGGCCGCCCGAATATCGGCGTTAACTCGGCGCGCCAGCCGAACCAAACCTAGCCCGGCGGCAGAGGCGCAGGTAATGCCTACCGAGGCGGTTTTGCCGGAGAGTGAGCTGCGATCGCGCGTGCAGGAGCGCATTAAGGACGGTCGCCTGCCAGTGGAGTTCATTACGCTGATCAACGGTGGTTTCGGAGGGGGGCAGACGTGCCCCGTGTGTGATAAACCGGTGACGCGTGACAAAGTCGAGTACGACGTCGTCGACCCGCGCAATGCCGATCACCTGATCTTTCATTTCGCATGCTACGTGATCTGGCAGCGCGAATGTGCACGGCGCATCCGCGCGGGTGACTCGGAAAGATAGCCCTCCGCTATGCGGCGGGAGCCCGCGTTGCGCCCGCATCGCCGCGGCGCCTGTTACGGTGAGTCAGCCGGCAGTGCTAAAAGCTCTTGCCGTCCACCTTTCTCACCCTGAAGGTATCGGCATCGGCGTCGTCCCGGCAGCGGACGTTGATGGCGGCCACCTCCGCCCCCGTTTTCGGATTCTTTCCAATCGCGAAGGACTGGATGTCCAGGCTGACCTCATAGCGCACCTTCCCGCACTGACAGCCGCCGGAATAGGTCTGCGTCACGGTTGCACCCCTGTGTCGTGTCTTAGCAGTGCGTCCTCGCGGCGCGCCCCAAGCTACCGACCGTTCGGCGGCAGTGAGGGCGGGCGGCGCTCGCGCAGCAAATTCCACGGACGCCTCGGCCGGGTCTGGTCGGGCTCAAGACCGGGACCGGCCATTGACCAGCTGCTCAAACCGGGCGCCGCGTTTGCTACAGTCCGGACATTGGCGCGGGTCGATGTGGCTGGGACGAGGGTCGCAGCCGCAGCAAAGGGTCTTGATTCGCGATGCGGCACTCGGAGAAAGGGATAACCCTATGAGCGAGGATCATGTCAAGTACGATTCCCAACTGATCCAGAAGTTCGCCGACCGGCTCTATGCCGAGGCCGATAGAGTGGTGATGCAGTCCACCGTCGTGGCGACGTTGGTAGGCGCTACCGCTGGCTACGTGATCGCTGCACTCACACGTGTCCAGACCGTCGGGTTCGTCCTCGTGTGTGCGGTAGTGGCGGCGGGCATGGGCTACGTGCGCGGCCGGGAAAAGGCGCTCACTCTCAAGTGGCAAGCGCAGCAAGCCCTTTGCCTAATGCACACCGAGCGAAGTACTCGCTTTGTCGCCGTGTCGGTTTCCCGGCGCTCTGCCGAGGCAGTACTGCAAAGCGACCGTCCCGCCGAGCAGGGGACGACTTCCTGACGAGAGGCGCTCATCAAGCCGGTGTTGCGCAGTTTCCTTGGAGAGTTGGCGGTTATGTCAACATGATCTCGTAGAACGTAGCGACTTTACCGGCGCTTATGCGGGATGCGTCACACCTTGCGCTCCTGCGGCACCGAGCGTTGTCGCTACGTGGCGATGCTGTTCCTGTAAAACGAAGGTCGGAGCGAGTACTCCGCATACCAAGAAACGAGAACGCCTTCATGACAACGAAGACCTGGTCCAGGCGCTGGTTATTTGCAGGGTTCATCGCGACTGTCTTGCTGGCCCTGTGGGCAGTGATGTCCCGAAGCGATTCACCGTCGCCATCGCCGATGACCGCCGCGTCTCGGCCGGCAGCGCGGATGCCCGTCGCGGCTGCGCCGGCGCGGGCGCGGACGACACCACCTTCCCGAGTTGAACCGGTGGGCGTGCGGCAGGACTACATCGTGCAGGCCGAGAGCGTCGAAGTCGCGCGCAGCGCCGTCGCGCGAGTCGGCGGCGTAGTGACCGGCGATCTTTCCATTATCCGTGCAGTGGGCGCCGCACTGGATGACCGGGAGCTCGAGGCGCTGCGGGCCTCAGATGTCCCGCGTCTACGCATTTTCGAAGACTCGCCGGTGCAGGCCAGCTCCAGTCATCTGCCGGAAACCAACTACCCGTCGGAGGTCGCCGCCAGCAACCTCCATGTCGGTGGGGTGACCGGACGGGGCGTCACGGTCGCGGTGCTCGACTCCGGCGTGTGGAGCACTTTGGGCCCTCTGCAGACGACACCGTACCAGACCCCGCACGTGCTTGCGCAGTACGACGTGATTCAGGCGCGCCAGAGTGCGACTTATAGCCAGACCGCCGCACAGCAGAACTACAGTCAAAGCATCAACGACTTGTTCGGTCACGGCACACACATCTCGTCGATCATCGCGAGCAGTGGTGTGGCCACGACCGGCAACTATCAGGGCGTCGCACCCGGCGGTAATCTGGTCTCCGTACGCGTGCTGGACAGCACAGGCGCCGGCCGGTACTTCGACGTCATCGCCGGTATCGGGTGGGTCATCAAGGAAAAATCCCGCTACAACATTCGCGTGATCAATCTGTCGCTGGGAGCGCCGCCGCAGTCGCCGTACTGGGACGATCCACTCGACCAAGCGGTGATGGCCGCCTGGGGCGCCGGCATTGTGGTCGTGGCAGCGGCCGGCAATCGGGGACCGCAACCGATGACCATCAACGCCCCCGGAAACGTCCCGTACGTCATCACCGTGGGTGCGGTAACCGACGCCTATCACCCGATGCAGCCGTTGCAATACCAGCTCGCCAGCTTCTCCTCCGCCGGCCCGACGTACGAGGGTTTCGTGAAGCCGGAAATCGTGGGGATGGGCGGCCACATCCTCGCTTACGCGCCCAACAACGGCACGCTGGCTTCGGAGTTTCCGCAGTGGGTCGGACCGTACGATGACTTCACGATGTCGGGCACGTCGCAAGCCACCGCCGTGGTGAGCGGTGTGGTCGCGCTGATGCTCCAGGTAAATCCCTCCCTGACTCCCGATCAGGTCAAGTGCCGATTGATGTCTGGGGCCCATCCGGCCGTGAACTCGAAAGGGACGCTGGCCTACACGGTGTTCCAGCAGGGCGCGGGTCTGGTGAATGCGCACGACGCCGTCTACGGCACCGCCACGAACTGCGCCAATCAGGGACTGAACGTGGCGAGCGATCTCGCGGGGACCCAGCACTTCGGCGGGCGGGCGAATCGGGATTCGAACGGCAACTACTACATCATGTCCGACCACCAAACCACCACCTGCTCGAGTGGTGGCGGTCTGCTAGGGAGTTTGATCGGTGGTTTGGTGTGCGTGGTGAAGGATGTGCTTTCCATCGTCCCGTTGCTCCTGGACGGCCTGTTCTGGAATGGGTCGTACACGTCGGGAAGCGGCTACACCTGGAGTAGTGGCTACACCTGGAGCAGTGGCTACACCTGGAGTAACGGCTACACCTGGAGCAGCGGCTACACCTGGAGCAGCGGCTACACCTGGAGCAGCGGCCAGACGGGCACCGGCACTGACATCACCGCCCAGCAATAGGACGAAATTCGGGTCCGCGAGCGAGCTGTAACGATCGCGCAAGCGTGGCGCGCGAGTTCCGTCATCGGATCGCTCGCGGTGGCGGACGGCGTGGTCAGAGCCCCCTGTCTCTCAGTTCCTGTCGCAGCCACTCCGGTAGCTGCCCCCGGTCGCGGAAGTGCCAGCTATCTCCGCACCCCTGGCAAACCACCGTCTTTCCGTCCGGTTCCGTGTGGCCGCCTGCAGTGCGGCGAAACTCCTCCCTGAGCATCAGGGTTGCAGTGTGCTGGCAGTAGTGGCAGGTCGTTCGGGTCATTTTTTTTACAAGGTACTCGCCTTGGATGGCGGTTCCAATGAGGGTGATTTTCCGAGAGGGTAGGGAATAAGCGTAGGCTTCCCGACTTATGCCCGCAGCTGTGAAGCCCCGTCGGCCGGCGTAAGCGACTCCGTCTAAGTAGTCCGCGGCTGCGGCACCAGCAACCGCGGCGCCGGTTGCGTGCTTCCTGGTGGGCTTGGCGCCAAACGCACCCAGGCAGGCTGTGTCTGAACCGATCTCAGTGCGGCGGCGTGTAGCGGTAGACCGTCGCGATCGGGAATGCCTTCACCTCTACGAAATTCAGGTGAGTCGCGAGAAATTGCCGGTCCGGCTTCAGCGCCGGATGCAAGGCGTGTATTTCTCCGATGCGCTCTGGCAGGAAATAAACAAAGTATCCGAGGTAGGACATGAAGTCGCGCCTGCACCAAACAGTCAGGTTTTCTGCGGACGAGTGTAGTTGTGAAGTTCGTTGCATTCGAGACGTCACGGAATCGAGACGACGATCCGACGGACGCAGCGGTCGCGAAGGCAAAGCAGCGACTGTCGGCGTAGACCGACGGGCGATTCTCGAAGGGATCGCGCACAGGCATGTCAGGTGCGGATCGGACCGCGCGCCCATTCGTGCGAGCTCGACTGGCCGAGGTTGCCGAGCGTGCGCTGAATCGGAAGTGACAGCGTTAGCCGCCCTACACGATCGAAAGCACAGCCCACACCAGTCGTTCGGACTTGATGCGGACGACGATGAGCCGTGCACCCTGCTGTGCTGACCATGGCATACTCATCGCACCCTGCGGGGCTGAACCTGAAGAATGCGCGGAGTAGGGCAGTGAACAGTCGTCAACCCACCGCTCACAAGCCGGCGCTGGAGCAGATCCTTATCGTCGGCGGAGGGGCGGGAGGCTTGGAGCTCGCCACCAGGCTCGGCAACAGTCTTGGCAAACGCGGCAGGGCGCAGATCGAGCTGATCGACAAGAGCCGTACGCACCTGTGGAAGCCGCTGCTGCACGAGATCGCGGCCGGAAGCATGGATTTGGGTGTGCACGAGCTCGATTATCTGGCCCAGTCGTACTGGCATCATTTCCGCTTCCGCCTTGGAGAGATGATCGACCTCAACAGAGAACGGCGCGAGGTGCAGGTGGCGGCCGTCGTCGATGAGGAGGGCAGCGAGATCACACCGCAGCGTGTGTTCCATTACGACACGCTGGTGTTCGCAATCGGCAGTCTCACCAACGATTTTGGTACTCCCGGCGTCAAGGAGCACGCGATCGCGCTTGAGACATCCAGCGAGGCAAAGCGCTTTCATCGTCGGCTTGTCAACGCCCTCATGCGCGCACATGCGCAGCCAGAACCGTTTCGGCCAGAGCAGTTGCAGGTGGCGATCATCGGTGCCGGGGCCACCGGCGTCGAGCTGGCCGCCGAGCTGCACAACACAACACGCGAACTGGTGGCGTATGGGCTCGATCGGATCGATCCGGACCGGGACATCAAGCTCAACGTGATTGAGGCGGCCGATCGGATCCTGCCAGCGTTACCGCAGCGTCTTTCTGACGCCGCGACCAAGCTCCTGCAGAGCAAAGGTGTGCGGGTCCGGACGTCGGCGCGCGTCGCCGAGGTCTTGCCGAATGGTGTCAGACTTTCGAGTGGGCAAATCATTCCAGCGGAATTGGTCGTATGGGCAGCGGGCGTGAAGGCTCCGGAGTTCCTCAAGGACCTGGACGGACTCGAGACGAACCGCGCGAACCAGTTGATCGTGAGGCCGACGCTGCAGACAACACGGGACGAGAACATCTTCGCCATCGGCGACTGCGCCGCCTGTCCGTGGACGGGGAAGGATGCGAACGTGCCCCCGCGTGCACAGGCCGCGCATCAGCAGTCGATCCACATGGTCAAACAGATCGCAAACCGATTTGCGGGCAAACGACTGTTGCCTTATCGGTACCGTGACTTCGGTTCGCTGGTTTCGCTTGGCGAGTACACCACCGTCGGCAACCTGATGGGAGCCCTGGTTGGCGGCAGCCTGGTAATCGAGGGCTACATCGCTCGGCTGATGTACATGTCACTCTACAAGATGCATGAGCTTGCGCTGCATGGATGCACGAAGGTGGCGCTCGACACGGTAGCGCGGCTTATCACCCGGCGCACTGAGCCGCATGTCAAGCTGCATTGAGCCACGGCAACGCTAGTGTTCGTGGCCGCACACGCCCGTTTGGTGGAATGGCTGTCCCGAACAGACGGAAATTATGGTAGCCGGGGCCAGAGCCGGTGAGTCGCAATTACCGGCTCCGGCCCACTTGATTTGACTCAGATTTCGGCGGCGAGCCGCGCTGCAACAACAGCCCTGGACTCACGCGGGACGATGCCTGCCGAGCGCCGCACTCGTTGGCGGTGCCGTCAATTGGGGCTGAGCGTGCGGCTGGTCCGGCTGCGTCGTCAACGGCACGACGCGAAAGGCACCGCCGTAGCCTACGTCCATACGTATTGCGCACGATGAGAGACGCGCATCAAATGTGTTACGAAGATCTGGACAGAACTTCAACTGACAAAGGCACGGGTGGTGGGCGGAGCACCCTGAATCGAGCCCGTCTGACGATGAGGAGAATCTACGATGAGCGCTGTAATGAAAGAACCCCAGATATCCCGTCCCGTCGCGCAGTTTATCGGCAGTCCTAAGAAACTGCTGATTGACGGCAAGTGGCTACCTGCCGTTTCTGAAGCGACCTTCGAGGTCAAGAATCCGGCGAGTGGAGCGACCATCGCCCGCGCTGCCGAGGGTGACAAGCTGGATGTCGACGCGGCGGTGCGCGCAGCGCGTCGAGCGTTCGAGTCGGGACCCTGGCCGGCGATGACGCCCTCCGAACGCAGCAAGATCGTGTGGCGCATCGGCGATCTCATCTCGAAATACGCCGACGAGCTCGCCGAGCTCGAGTCGCTCGACAACGGCAAGCCAATGGCTGTGGCGCGGGTAGCGGACGTACCGCTGGCCGCCGACATTTTTCAATACATGGCGGGCTGGTGCACGAAGATCGAGGGCAAGACCATCCCGCTCTCGGTGCTCTATACGCCGGGGGTGCAGTATCACTCCTACACGCGGCCCGAACCCATCGGCGTGGTCGGACAGATCATTCCCTGGAACTTCCCGCTGCTGATGGCGGCCTGGAAACTCGCGCCCGCCCTTGCCACTGGCTGCACCGTGGTACTGAAGGTGGCGGAAGAGACGCCGCTCACCGCCTTGCGTTTGGGTGAGATCATGCAGGAGGCCGGGTTACCGCCCGGTGTGGTGAACATCATCACCGGCTTTGGCGAAACGGCGGGGGCTGCGCTCGCAGCTCACCCCGGCGTGGACAAAGTTGCCTTCACCGGATCCACCGAGGTAGGTCGACTGATCGTGCAGGCTGCGGCGCGCGACCTGAAACACGTATCGTTGGAGCTCGGCGGCAAGTCGCCAAACATTATTCTCGAGGACGCGGATCTCGACGTCGCGATCCCGGGCGCCGCAAGCGCGATCTTCTTCAACCATGGTCAGTGCTGCTGCGCCGGCTCGCGGCTATACGTGCACGAGCGGCTGTTCGACAGAGTCGTAGCCGGAGTGTCGGATCAAGCCAAGACGATCAAGCTCGGCTCGGGCCTCGATCCCGCCACGCAGATGGGCCCGATGGTATCCGAGATCCAGCGCGATCGCGTCTGCAGTTACCTCGAACTCGGCAAGCAAGAGGGTGCCAGGGCGGTGACTGGCGGCAAGGCGCGCGAGGGGTCAGGGTACTTCGTCGAACCGACCGTGTTCGTCGATACCAAGCCCGGCATGAAAATCGTCAAGGAGGAGATCTTTGGTCCGGTGGTGACTGTGACACCGTTTGTGGAAGCGGGCGATGCCCTGGTCCACGAGGCCAACGACACGATCTATGGTCTGGCGGCCGGAATCTGGACCCGCGATGTCAGCAAAGCGCATGCGCTGGCTGCGCGCCTCAAGGCCGGGACGGTATGGATCAACTGCTACAACATCTTCGATGCGGCGTTGCCATTTGGCGGATACAAACAGTCTGGCTGGGGCCGTGAGATGGGAGAGGCAGTTCTCGACAATTATCTGGCCACTAAAGCGGTGACGATCAGCCTCTGATTTGCTTGCGCAATCGCACAGGAGACCCCGCCTCGGCGGGGTCTCTTTTTAGTCAATTCCGTGTCGATGCCCGGATGGCTGCGGGGCACGCCTCGGCCTGCAGCCGCGCCACCACTCCACCCGTACTTTATTCCACCCTTACCTCGGTGGAGGCGGATGCGATCCCGTTTGCGACCACCTCCAATCGGCTAACGCCGTGCTCCTGAGTTTGCGGCACGTCGAAATGAGTTGATACGAGGCTAGTCGAGGCAACTGCCATGCTGCCGTGGTCGTGGGTTCGGCTATAGAAGACGTGCCCAGTTCTGTTGTTGGTGATGCGCAGGAGCGGATAGTTGGTCGCCGACTGGAAATCATCCCCGTAAGCAGATGCGAACGGGTGAATGTTGGCAGACGCTTGGCCCGCATTTACAAGGCGATCGCAGAGGAATCTCGAAACGCGGTGAAAGGAAATTATGGTAGCGGGGGCGTGCTACCTATTGATCTGCCGGGTGTGCGGCTGATACGAGCCTTGCGACGCTTTTGTTAGGCGGAAACGAGGCCGAGCCTATGACAGCCAGGACACTCAACGAACTTCGGGACTTCAAGCTCGAACCATGAGCGTCCGCATTCGCAGCGCATCTTGTACATGCGCTGCGCGGTGACCGTGCGCAACTCCTCTTCATGCACCTCCATCCCGCTGTCCGTTCCGGTTTGCGGCGCCGCAACGCTGGGGCCCATTTGTCGGCCGATATGGCGAAACTCGTCAGGGCGGCCGGTCCGTTGGCTCACGATCAATCCCCGCTGTGTTCGTGTTTCGCGCGTGCTGGTGGCGTCACGGCAGGGAATCGAATCCGCCAGCTTCGACGCGACTCACTGAGCGTACATTAGTGCCCGTTGAGTGAATGTCAAATGCCAAGTGCCACACAAGGCCTTATGTTGCGGTGCGCGTCGGAGTGACTGCGAGACCTGCGGCTTGGCAGCGGGGTCCGCTGCTGCGTTGGAAATCAATGAAAACGAAGGACATTCGACTCCGCGGAGCGCCCGACCAAGCGGCCTACGCTCGGTGCCAGGCATGCAGCGTGTGTGGCCCGGGCGGTACCGGGGGCATGCTTCGGATTTATTCGATCGCTGCCCTTTTCGGCCGGAATGTGTCTGGAGCGACTTCCCAACGCCGACGCGTTGCAGCAACGGTCAGGAGTTTACGCTCAACAATCTAGTGCCTGCCGAGTGCGGTACCCACTGAGCTGCCGGAAATGCGGGGCTGACCATGGCCCGCCTGGTGCCGCCGGGGAGGGCGGTGGCGTAAGCGTCGTTGTTCCTGCGGACCGCTGTACGGGCGAAGCACCGCTCAAGAACGCAAGTGCGGGGTGCCTTTCGTATTGCCTCAACCGGTTCGTTTTGCGGTGGTCCTCGGATGTCGGGAGCTCACTCAAAGAGATCGTTCGCCAGCAGCGGAACCTGAGTCCACCTGAATCGGTACGCGAAGTCGACGAGTATCAAGTGGCGGGAGCGACCGGACTCGAACCCGCGACATTCTGCGTAAGTGAGGCCGACTGACCGTGGGCGTCAGCGACTGTTGCCGCGATGGCAGCGTGGGTCGCTTTGGCCAGGCGCGGCGTGGGCGAGTACGCTTGAGGTTGGGCCAACATCGAGTGCTACGTCAATGTAAAATATCGCGGCCAAGAGCCGTTCTGCGGAGGGGCGCTGAGTGCGTGCTATACAGGTTTCAGGCGCCGTCCTGATCGTGATCGGCGTGTGGATGGTCATCCGGCCGCCGAGCTATTCGCGCGAGGAGAGCGTGTTTAAGCTCGGTGACGTCGAAGCGAAAATGCAGCAGGAGCGCCAGGTCCCCGGATGGGTCGGTGGCATGGCACTCGGCGCGGGCCTCGTGCTCTTGGTGGTCGGGAGCAAGAGCCGGTGAGTCGCAACTACCGGCTCCGGGTGAGCGCCGGTTTATTTGATCTTCACCCGGAGCCGGCCCGGGGGCAGGAAATCTCACAGAGTCATTGTCGGATCGACGACCAGGCGGTCCACTCCGCCAACGCCTGCAGGGCCGCCTCGGGGTTCGCCCGCGTATAAGCGTCGTGCGAACGCGAGGCGACGCTCTTTGCGCGTCATGTCGGCGGCAGAAAAAATTCGACGATTTTTCGCGCCGTCTCAAACATCGGCGAGGCAATACTTATTCGCTGATCGGGGGTCATGCGCCGATAGCGTTCCGTGACTGCCGCGACGCGAGGGATTCGGGTCCGGTCAATAAATCTCGAATGAGCGGCGCAGCGCGGGACACGGTGAAGTCCCAGCTTCGGAATCAGCACCACCGGGCGGGCCGCGCCGCAGTGTCCCTCCGCAGCGGGTCGCGGGGCGACCATGCTTGCTTCCGAAAAAACAAAGGGGCGGGTTAATACCCATTGCATGCCATGGGGGCAAGGCGTACACGGCATGCGAATCAAAAAAACAAGCACCCGGTCGCGGGATGTTCGCCTTCTTCGAGTTCATTAAGAACGTAAGTGGGAGTGCGCGTATGAAGCGTCTGTCTTGTTACATGATGCGCATGCTGCCGGTGATTTCGCTGGCGCTTGCGGCAATTGCGCACGGCGAAAACTCCTCCGTAGGTCGTCAGCAGGAGAGGTTCGAGCTCGTGGAGACGACGATCGCCGACATCCAGCAGGCGTATCGCTCCGAAGTTCTGACGCCAGAGCAGCTGGTCAAGATGTATCAGGCGCGCATCGCGGCGTTCGACCGGGCGGGGCCGCACCTGAATGGCTACATGTACGTCAATCCGAACGCCGCCGATGCGGCGCGCGAGTTGATGCGCAAGTCCGACAACGACGGCGACGGTCACGAGTCGTTGCCGTTGTACGGCGTGCCGGTCATCCTGAAGGACAACATTGCCACGGGCGGCATGCCGACGACAGCGGGCTCCGTAGCCCTCGGCGAATCCATTCCCTCCAAAGACGCGTTCATCGTGATGAAACTGAAGGGCGCCGGCGCAATCATCCTCGGCAAGGGGACGCTGACCGAGTTCGCGAACTTCTTCGCGCTCGCAAACCCGAGCGGCTACAGCTCTCAGCTCCGGTTCCAGCTGTTTGAAGAGGGCGGCGACATCGCCCGCGTCGGCTATGGGTTCAACCCTTTCGATCCGCGCCCCGACCCGCGCCCGGATGTAATCAATGACGGCATCCGGTTGACCCGAAGGGACGACGGGCGTCCGGCGCTCGATACCGGGGGATCGAGCTCTGGCCCCGGCATAGCGGTCAGCGCCAATCTTGCGGCGGTCGGCGTCGGTACGGAGACCTCCGGCTCGATCCTTAGCCCGTCGAGTGCAAACCTGCTGGTCGGAATCAAACCTACCGTCGGGCTCGTCAGCCGGACGGGGATCGTGCCGATCACCGCCGACCAGGACACCGCGGGTCCGATGGCGCGCACCGTGACCGACGCGGCGAAGCTGC
>MNCZ01000014.1 GCA_001914695.1 Gammaproteobacteria bacterium 13_2_20CM_66_19
AAAAACTCAGGCTGCAAGCGCCTCGGGCACGGCGTACGCGGCGATCGCGGCCCGTGCGGCCCTCAGGCTCGCCTCGCGGTGCTCCGGTGAGATCGCAAGCCCTTCGGCTCGCACGAATGTGAGGTTGTCGATGCCGAGGAAGTCGAACAGGAACTTCAGGTACGGCTCGCCGAATTCCCCGGAAGCATCCGCGGCACGCACCCCACCGCGTGCGACCGCCACGATGACCTCCTTGTTGCCCGCGAGTCCTTCCGGGCCGTTCGCCGTGTAGCGAAAGGTCTTGCCGGCGACCGTGATGCGGTCGATCCAGGCCTTGAGCTGTGTGGGAATAGTGAAGTTATAAACGGGTGCGCCGATCACGATGGCGTCGGCCGCGAGAAACTGCTCGAGTGCCGCCGCGTTGCGCGCCGCTTCGAACTCGTCGCTCGGCGAGAGCGACTTCTGCGACAGATGCGGCAGCGCCTCGGCCGCGAGATCGAGGTACGTGACCTCGGTCTCGGGGTGCGCCGCGGTCCAGCGCGCCACGATTTCCCGAGTCAGCTCCCGACTCGCGGACCCATCACCCAGAATGCTCGAATCGATGTGCAAGAGCTTCATGACCGTCTCCCAGTTCCCTAGTACACCCGCCGGTACGTGGGTATAAGCCTAGTCTGTGGGACGATCATTGGGTATCCGGGCAAATTGGAACATACTGTCCTATATTTGGATCTAATTGTTCGGATCTAATCACGGGCAAGCTATGCAGCCTCTCGAGGGCTTCTACTACTTCACCCAGGTTGTCGATCACGGTGGGTTCGCGCGCGCGGCGCGTGCGCTCGGCATCCCCAAGTCGCGCCTGTCACGCCACGTGGTGGCGCTCGAGTCGAAACTCAACGTGCGTCTGGTGAATCGCTCCACCCGACGTTTTGTCGTCACCGAGGTCGGCCACGAGGTCTATCGGCATGCGAGCGCCATGCTGGCGGAAGCGGACGCGGCGGTCGAGGCGGTGGAGTTCGCCCGCGCGAAGCCCTGCGGGACGATCAAGGCGAGCTGTCCCGTCGCGCTCGCTCAGTCTTCTCTCGCGCCGATTCTGCCGCAGTTCCTCGAGAAGTATCCCGCCATCCGCCTGGAGCTGCAGGTGAGCAACCGGCGCGTCGATGTTCTCGCCGAAGGGCTCGATGTGGCGCTGCGCGTGCGCTCGGTACCGACCGGGGAGGACGGCCTCGTGATGCGCAGCTTCCGGCACGTCGACGAGTATCTGGTCGCGAGCCCCGAGTACCTCGCGCGTGCGGGTGAGCTCACCGATCCGGCGCAACTCAAGCAGCACCCGACGCTCGACTACGCCGGCGAGTTCGACCGGCGCCCCTGGGAGCTCGTGGGCCCCGACACGCAGATTGCGCGTGCGGAGCACACGCCGCGCATCGTCTGCCATGATTTTGTGGTGCTGCGCACCGCGGTGCTCGCGGGATTGGGCGTCGCGCGGCTGCCGGAGAGCGTGGTGCGCGAGGATCTGAAGCAGGGGGGGCTCAGGCGAGTGCTCCCCGAATGGATGAGTCCCCAGGGGATCGTCCACGTCGTGTTCCCCACCCGGCGCGGCTTGTTACCCGCGGTGCGGGCGTTCATCGACTTCCTGGGCGAGCATCTGGCCGAGAGGCTCTGAGAGCTTGTCGGTCCGCGATTCCTCTCGAGCCTGAGCGAGGCTCCGGCCGCGCAGCGCCTCGAGCGCGCGGCGGGTGAGTTCCTCGGGGCAGAGCAGCACGCACTTGGTGAGCGCATCCGCGCTCAGGCAATCGCGGGCGAGCACCGCGGCGTGGCGCCGCATCGTGCCGATCGTGTCGGGACGCAGACCGCGGGTGCCGCGGATGTAATAGCCCTGATGCTCGGGCGGTCGTCGCGGCTCATCGAGATCGCTCACCGCGAGCGCCGCGTTCTCGAGGACGAGCGGCCGATAGCCATGCCCCGCTCGGCGCAGCAGGATGGTCTCGGGGCGCGCACCGAAGAGCCGCAGATCGCCGCCGGCGTTCACACCGCCCGCGGCGCAACCGCCTTCGCGCAGCGCGTCGATCGCGCAGTCGATGGCGTAGCCTTTCGCGATCCCTCCGAGATCGAGCGCGAGCGGCACGTGCGAGATCACCCAGGGATGGGCTTCGCCGGTCGAGCGACCGAGCTCGAGATCGGTGAGCCGCCCGGACCTAAGCGGCAGGCACGGATCGAACACGCCGTCGGTCAGCGTGCTGAGCTCCCGCGCCAGGCTCAATACCCGAGCGGTGGACGCGTGAATCGGCGTCCTCACCCCGAGCGCTGCGGCATTGACGCGCGCCACGTCGCTCCCTGCCCGCGTGGGGTGCATGCGCTGCTCGACGGCAGCGAAGGCCGCGAAGGCCGCCTCGATCGCCCTCGCCGCGACGGTTTCGGACTCCGCCGTGGCTTCGATCGCGACCCAGGTCCCCATCCCTAAGCGCATTCGGCGGATCGACGACGTCCCCGGGGGAGCGCGCGGTGGGACGGATGGCAATTCGCGGGCGGGCACGGGGGGTGAGGGCGGGCAAGTTGAATGCGGGATCCCTGACGGCTATTCTATGGCAATTAAGAATCATTCGCATTCGTATTTGACATGAGCGCGAGCGAGAGTCCGTTTCCGCTGAGCTGGACGTTGGCGCTGGCAGGGCTGGCGAGCGCGCCGGTGCAGCTCGTCGTCGCCACCGAATATCTGTCGGTGGAGGCCGCCCAGAAGGCGCTCTTTCCCCAGGCGGACGCCTTCACCGAAGTCGTTCTCCCGTTGAGCCCCGCGCAACGCGATGAGGTGGCGCGGCTCGCCGGACCCCAGCCCCCGCACCGGAGCCTGCGGGTCTGGAAAGTCATGCACCGCGGTGAGCTCTCAGGCTACGTGTTCGTCGACGAAGTGATCGGCCGGGGAGATTTCATCACGTACGCGGCGGGTATCGATGCCACGGGGCACCTCGGCCCGCTCGAGGTGCTCGCCTACCGCGAAAGTCACGGTGGGGAGATCCGAAACGAGGCATGGCGCCGTCAGTTCGCCGGCCGCGAAGGCCTCGGGCAGCTGCGCGTTCGCGCCGACATCAAGAACATCGCAGGCGCCACGCTCTCCTGCGAGCACGTGACGGAGGGTGTTCGGTGGCTCGTCGCGCTGTGGCAGGTGGCGCTCGGGCCCCGGACGGCGGCTTCGGCCGCTTGAGTGAGCATGCCGCGCCTCGTGCCCCGCCGTGAAGTGAGTGCTCGCGAGCCTGGCACGGGCCTCGCACGCCCGCCGAACGGGGAGTGGGTGCGCGTTCGGATGTCCTCGCCGCTGCGCGCGGCCGTCTTTGCGGGCTGTGCGCTGCTCTGGCTCTCGGGTGCCGTGTGGCTCGTGGTGCATCTCACGCTCGAGCAACCGACGCCATTTGGCCCACTGCCGAGTCCCTGGGAGCCGCTGCTCCTCAAGGTGCACGGGCTGCTCGCGGTCGTCGGGGTGTTTCTCCTCGGCTGGATCATGGCCGATCACCTGACCGAGCGCCGAAAACTGGGGCGCAATTACCGCTCCGGCGTCCTGCTCGCCGGCACGGCGGCGCTCCTCGTGCTCACGGGCTACGCGCTCTATTACACGACCGCAACGGTGCACGAGGTGGCCGCGCGCACGCACGAGTTCCTCGGCGTGGGGTCGCTTCTCCTTGCGCTCGCGCACTGGTGGCGGGCTCGCCCGGCGCGCTGACTCTTCCCCCGTGAAGGGCGTCGCAGTCAGCGCTTGCCGGCGCGCCTCCGCGCGCCCCGTGCGCGGGGCCCGGAGATCGCGATTCACTGGCAGTTCAGCATCGCGCCGTCATATAAAGGAGTATGAACGCCGACAGCTCATCGAGGGTCTAAATCGGCGTGGGTGGGATTCACGTCATCCGCCAACCGTCCGGAGCGTTGTTCTTCTCAGGGTGGGCACGTCATGAAATCACGCTGGCTGAATGTCACACACCGGGGCGCGTTCCTCGCGTTCCTCGGTCTCACTCTGCTCGGGCTCGGCAGCACTTGGGCTGACGAAGCGGATCCACCCGGGCGGGTGGCACGCTTGAGCGATCTCCAGGGCTCGGTGTCGCTGCAACCGGCGGGCGTTCAGGACTGGGCCGCCGCGACGCTCAACCGGCCGCTCACGACCGGCGACCGGCTCTGGGCCGATCAGGACGCGCGTGCCGAGCTCGACATGGGCGATGCGGCCCTTCGCTTAGGTGCCACCACCGGATTCTCTTTCCTCAATCTCGATGACCACACGGCGCAGATGCAGCTCACCGCCGGCACGCTCCTCGTGCACGTGCGCAATATCCAGCCCAATCAGACCTACGAGATCGATACGCCGAATGTCGCGCTGTCGCTGCAGCAGCCGGGCGATTATCGGGTCGAGGTCAACGAAACCGGCGACACGACCGTCGTCAAGGTGAGCGCGGGGCAGGCGCAGGCGACGGGCGGCGGACAGTCGCTCGCCATCGGCACCCAGCAGATGGTCACGTTCGCCGGCACCGCGACAGTGAGCTATGCGAGCGCGACGCTCGGCGCCCCGGATGAGCTCGACAGCTGGTCTGCAGGAAGAGAGCGGCAGCGGCAGGAGTCAGCCTCCCGTCAGTATGTCGCGGAGGATGTCCCCGGCATGGCCGATCTCGACACCAACGGACGCTGGCAGGCGACGCCAGACTACGGTTACGTGTGGGCGCCGAATGTGGTGGTGGCGGGCTGGGCGCCGTACCGGTTTGGACAGTGGGCATGGATCGCCCCCTGGGGCTGGACCTGGGTGGATGATGCGCCCTGGGGCTACGCGCCGTTTCACTACGGGCGCTGGATCATGTGGAACAGCGCCTGGTGCTGGGTGCCGGGGCCGCGCTACGTGCGCCCCGTCTACGGGCCGGCGCTGGTCGGATGGGTTGGCGGGCCCCGCGGCGGCGTCGCAGTGGGCATCGGTGTCTCGGTGGGCTGGTTCCCGCTCGCGCCGCGCGAGGTCTACGTGCCGGGTTACCACGTGAGCGAGACCTACGTCCGCAACGTCAACATCACCAACACCACGATCGTCAACAATACCTACATCACCAACGTCTATCACAACAACGTCACCAACATTCACTACGTGAATGCGACCCCTGGAGCGGTGACCGCCGTACCGCAGAACGTCTTCGCCTCCGGGCAACATGTCGCCCGGCACGTCATGCCCGTGTCGCGTGAGGTCCTCAGCACAGCCGTCACATCGGCGCCGCCGCCGGTGATGCCCTCTCGCCAGGCCGTGCTTGGAGCCGGCGCAGGACGCGCCGTCCCGCACCCGCCCCCGGCGGTGCTCAGCCGCCCGGTGGTGGCGACGACGAAGCCGCCCCGGGCCCCAGTGCCGTTCGAAAGACAGGTGGAGGCGATCAAGGCGAACGGCGGTCGGCCGCTGCCGCGCACCGAGCTCGCACGGCTCCAGCCCGCAACACCCGTCGCGCCCGTGAGACTGATCAGCGCCGGCGGCGCGGACAGAGGCCGAGCGCAGATCCCCGCAACTCCGTCGCGCGCGTCAGCCGCAGCCGTGCGCCCTGGAGCCTCTCAGGAGTCAGGCTCAGCTGCGCGCTCCAGGGCCGCTCCCGCGGCGAGTTTCGCGGACCGCGAGCACGCGCTGCAGAACAGCCCGGTTGCGGCCGCTGCGCGTGCGGACCGGGCGCCGCCGGCTCGCGTGGAGACGCCGCAGGCGCCGCCCGCACCGCAGGCGCCGCACGCACCGCAGGGGCGAACAGATCGCCCACCTTCAGCCCAGCAGCATCTGCCCCCGACTCAGCAGCAGGGTTTCTATCACGACGATCCGACCCACGCGCATGGCCGTCCGCCTTCCGCGCCGGTCAACCGGCCGCCGGCTGCGGCTGGATCGGCCGAGCAATACTCGCGCCTGCCGCCGCAGCCTCCGTCTCAGGAGCAGCGCTATCGCCCGCCGGCTGCGGCGCCGCCTCCCGTGCGCGAGGCACCGCCGCCTCCTCCGGCATACCGTCCGCAGGAGCGGCCCGCGCCGGTGCGCGAAGCCGCGCCGCCGCCACCGCCCGTCAGCCATCCGCAGGAGCGCGCGGCACGCCCACCGCCGCCACCGTCGCAGCCCTCGAAGTCCGAGCCGCGAGAGTCGGCACCGCACGGCGACCGCACTTCGCGCGAGCGCGGTGAGCGGTAGCTCGCGCGTGCGGGCTGTACAATAAGCCATGGACGCGATTACGCCCGAGGAAGCGCGCGCCTATTTCAGGCGCTGGCAGCTCCTTCGCGAGGAGGAAGCGCGGCAGCTGGCACGCACGCCGATGGAAACGAAGCTTCGGCAACTTGCCGCGCTGATGGCTTCCCGCCATCTCTTCGGAGTCGAGCCGGATCGTGAGGCCGGTGTCGAAGCGGTGCGCGAGCGCTGGGCCAGATTGCGGCAGGCAGTGAGTGGCTGAACGCGTCCCGGCGTCGCTCGAGTCCGCACTCGCTGACCTGATGGGCTGGCTCGACGCAGCTCACATACCCTCCATGATAATCGGTGGCGTCGCGGCTTCGGTGCTGGGCCGGCCACGGCTTAGTCGGGATGTAGATGCGTTGGCGGTTCTGCCGGAAGCGGATTGGGCGGAAGCAATCTGGCCGTTGCCAGCTGTGAGAATCATGACGTCGGTGGCATCCGGGTACGACTTCCGCGTGTTGAAGATCTGCTGGTGATGAAGGCAATTGCCCGCCGCCCCAAGGATGTCGAAGACCTTCAGGGACTGCTGGCCGCTCACCCCGAGCTGGACGTCGCTGCTGCGCGGCGCTGGATTCGGGAATTCGCAATCGCCATGAGCATGCCGGACATGTTGCGGGAGTTTGACGCTCTACTCGCCCAACGACCGCCTCACGGCTGAGTCATCCGCGTTGGCAGTCCAACTTCGCACCAGCCCGGCTCGACGCGGGCACAGTCTTTTATGCTTGCCACAGCCGCAGGGCGCAATGGCTTGCGATGCGCTGAAAGTCCTGATCGCTCGACAGCATCCACAGGCCGTGGCGGATGCACAATTGCGCCAGGAGCGCATCGATCGTACCAACCTGGACGCCATGACGACGGCACGTGTTGCGTAGCGCCGCGGCTTCGACATGATCGGCTCGGTCCGGCACGAGCAGGGGCAGTGCCGAGAACCGCTCCAGAATCCGCTCACGGGCCTTCGGTCCGGAGAAGCCCTGAAGCAACTCCTGCAATACCAGGCCCGTCGTCAGGATCAACTCGCCGCTCTCGATGGCTCTGACTAGCGACGCGACCTGTGGAGCAGACGATGACCCATTGCGGCGCAGCGCAAGGGACCAGACGCTGGTGTCCACGAACAGACTCAACCGCGTGAGCGCTCCGACTTGTAGTCATAACTGTGATCCCATTCGAGCTTGCCCATGAGCTCGAGCAGCCGCTTCTGCCGGCGCCGCGCAATGAATTCCTGAAGCGCTTTGGTGACCGCGGCTTTCTTGGTCCGCTCGCCGCTGACTTCGAGCGCGCACTCGATCAGCTCGGGATCGATGGATAGATTGGTCGCCATGTGTGGACCTCCACACATTAGTTTACACGCACTCAATCCGCCACGACAAATCATTGACAATCCTGAGTCGTGCTAGCACCGGGAGCGGCATCCCGTGGCGCCATCGCCGCCGCCGCCCGTGAGCCATCCGTGGGAGCGCGGAGAATGCTAAAAAGCTGTCATCGCTCCCCTGTCGGCTGGCATCCGCTGCCTGATAGCGACTTCTCCTCCAGATCGGCAGTAAATCCTATCGGCCGCCGCTTCGGCGGCGGCGCGCCCATGAGCTCGCGGATTGCCGAGAGGATGGCGGCGATGGCCTCATCGTGAGCGGCGACCACCGCGCCGGGTCTTTGAGATCACGATCTGTTCGCGCCAGGGTAAGCCTGGGAAGGGGGAAAGCTATGTAGGTAGCGGAAACCTTTCGATGGAATCCAGTGGGTTCGACTCCCATCCGGCAAGGGTTAACCACCAGCCGGAAGCCAGTCTTGCATGCGAGTGCGGCAACGCACTACTTGAAGCGTAGACGGCGGATAC
>MNCZ01000077.1 GCA_001914695.1 Gammaproteobacteria bacterium 13_2_20CM_66_19
TTGGAAGACGCGGCCATGGTCGACGGCCTCACGCGCTTTGGCGCTTTCGTCAAGATGGTGATTCCGATCTCCACCTCGGGAATTCTCACCGTGGTGATCTTCACCTTCACCCTGGTCACCCAGGAGTTCGTATACGCTTTGACGTTTCTCTCTTCGGAAGCGAATCAGATGATAGGGACCGGCATCCCCATTTTTCTGGTGCGTGGCGACGTTTACTACTGGGGAGGGCTGATGGCCGCATGCCTCATCGCCAGCCTGCCGATCGCGTTGCTCTACAATCTGTTCCTCGATCGCTTCATCGCTGGATTCACCGTCGGCGCCGTCAAATGAGCGTACGCATAGGCCCCGGTGCGCGGAAGCGCCTCCAGGGCGCGGAGACAGGCGCCAGCGATCTGGCGAAATTCGGCGCCGATGCGTGCGTCGCCGGTGAGGGCGCGCCATACCGGCGGCCGCGGCTCAGCGATTCTCGAGCACCCAGCGCACGGCCGCCTGGGTCAGCTCGCGGCCGTTGCGCAGCAGGAGCTTGGCGCGCAGCTTCTCGCGGTGGGTCTCTATGGTATGTACGGAGAGTCCCAGCTGCTGCGCGATGTCGCGGGTGCTCTTGCCGTTGCCGATGAGCTCGAAGACTTCGAGCTCCCGCGGGCTGAGCTCCCGCACCCCGGCCGCACCGCTGCTTCGCCGGTGCAGCACCAGCTCGAGGAGCCTGTCGGCCAGCTCCTTGCTGAGGTAGCGCTTACCGGCCGCCGTGGCGCGAATCGCCCCGACGATGCTGCCCGCCGCCTGCTGCTTGTTCACGTAGCTGTCGGCGCCGCTGCGCAAGGCCCGCTCTCCATAGAGGGTCTCGCTGTAGGCGCTCAGAACCAGGATTTTGATGTCGGGGTCGCTCGATCGGATGGTCTCGATGAGGCGCAGGCCGTGCATGTCGCTGAGGCCGAGATCGACGATCACCACGTCGGGCTTTGCGCGCCGCAGTGAGGCCGTGGCGGCCGCAGCGCTGTCCGCCTCGCCGCACACCTCCATGCCCGCCTCCTGTGCGATCCGGGCCCGCAGTCCCTCGCGAACCAGCGGATGGTCGTCGACGATGAAGACCCGGATCCGCCGGCTGGCCACGGACCCGCCACTCGTCGCGGTGGCGGAGGATCTGCGCGGCGAGCCTCTAGCGGCCACGACCGGTAGGCACCTGCGTGCGTGAAGTGCTGCACGACACGATCGTCCCGCCCCCCTCGCGCTGCTGGATCTGCAGCTGCCCGCCGAGCGTTGCACAGCGATACTGCATGATTCTCGACCCCAAGCCGGTGTCGCGGCGCCGCGATTCATCGAACCCGACGCCGTCGTCGGCGATCTCCAGAGCGAGCGCCCCCGCATCCCGCTGCAGCAGCCGGATCACGATGCTGCGGGGGTGCCCATGCCTCACCGCGTTCGCGACCGCCTCCCGCGCAATGCGATAGAACTGATGAGCGGTCTGCGGATCGAGGTCCTCGAGCGGATCCGCTTCCAGGGTGACGCTCGGGCCGTGCGCGTCGCGCGTGCTTTCGCACAGCGCCTCGAGCGCGGACTTGAGGTCCCCCTCATCGATCTCCACCGGGATCAGGCCTTCACAGAGCGCGCGCACCTTGGCGTTCAGCTGCTCGAGCCCGCCCGAGAGTTTCGCCATCAGCTCCCGGCCGCCGCCCTCGGCGCCGAGACCGTGGCGCGCCGCGTCGGCGAGCAGCGCGAGGCCGGTGAGATCCTGCAGCAGCACGTCGTGCAGCTCCTGCCCGACACGCTGCTGCTCCCGACTGGCGATCTCCAGCACCTGCCGCTGCAACAGTCGTTTCTCGGTCACATCGCGCAGGACGATGATCTCGATGCCGTCGGACGGTGCCCCACTCAGCTCGATGGTCCGCTGCGCTCCGTCCTTGCGGGTGAGGGTGACCACGATCGCATCCGTGCGCGCGCGCTTCTTGCGCCCCTCGTAGAGTATGGAAACCTCCTCCTTCCTGGCGCCGAACAGGGCGGCAAACCAGGCATCGAGCGTGGCAAGCTCGCCCTGGCGGTAACCGGTGAGCGCTTCCGCTGCCTCGTTGATGTAGAGGTGCGTGTCGCTCACGAAGATCGCCGCCACCGGCAGGTGGGTGACCACGTGGCGATAGGCCTCTCCCTCGTCGATCAGCTTGCGCGCTGCGACGAGCTGCGAAATGTTGGTATAGGTGACGATCAGGCCTTCGATGCGGTTGCCGGCGGTACGGTAGGGAAATACGCGCCGGATGCAGGATTGGCCGCCGAAGGATTGCATCTGCCGTTCGACGCTGGTGAGCTTCTCCAGCGCGCGGCGGCAGTCGGCGAGCAGCGGATCGTCCTGAAAATTGGTGGCGAAATCGGCGACCGGGCGGCCGAGATCTCCCGGGCGGACATTCACGAGATCCGTGATGCCGGGCGTGAAGCGCTTGACGCGCAGCTCCGTATCGAGGAACAGCGTCGCGATCTCGGTGCTCTCGAGCAGGCTGGTGAGGTCGGCATTGGCACGGTCGAGCTCGTCCACCTTCTCCTGAAGCTGGCTGTTGACGGTGATCAGCTCCTCGTTGAGCGACTGCAGCTCTTCCTTGGAGCTCTCGAGCTCCTCGTTGGCCGATTGCAGCTCCTCGTTGACCGACATGACTTCCTCGTTGGAAGCCTTGAGCTCCTCGTTGGCGCTCTCGAAGTCCTCACTGGCGCTCCGCAGGTCGTCGCGCGCCGTCCGGAGCTCATCCTCCAACTGGCGCACGAAGGGCGACTCGGGTGCGGGAGGCGCGCTGGTCGGGGGCTCGGCGCGCTCGTCGAAGCGGTCCTGGAACACCACCAGGAGCCACCCTTGCGCTTCGCGGGGCTCGGTGATCGGCCGGGCAGTCACCGAGCACGCAATGTACTGGCCGTTGCGCCTGACGTGAGCGCTCGAGTCGACGACCGGAGCGTTGCCGTCTATCGCCTTCTGGCACAGCGCCCGTATCTTCGTGCGCAGCCCCTGCCGCGCGAGCGTCAGCAGGTTCTGCGTGGGCTGCCCGGGCGGGAACTCGAGGTAGTCCACCAGCGGACCCTGCATCGAGAGGATCTCGTAACCGCGATTGATGAGCACCGAGGCGGGTGCGTAGTGGGTCAGCGCGTGCTGCATCAGCTCGCTGGTGCGCAGCTCGCCCCGCGCCCCGGCCCCCGGTCTGGCCGTCGGGGCTTCGCGACCGCGCCGCGGCACCAGGGGCAGCTCGAGTCGGGTCGGCCGCCCCTGCGGGAGGCGCCGATACACTCGCGACTTCCTGGAGACCGGCTCGAAGAACTCGAGTGCCCGCCCGATCGATTCCGAGGGACCGAGCATCAGGTAAGCGCCGTCCTTGAGAGCGAAGTGGAACATCTGGATCGCCTTCGCCTGCACCTCGGGCTCGAGGTAGATCAGCAGATTCCGGCAGCTGATCAGGTCGAGCTTGGAGAACGGCGGATCGGACAGCATGTTCTGCTGGGCAAAAATGATGGGGTCGCGAATCTGCTTGCTGACCTGGTAATGGTTTTCGCCGACCCTGGTGAAGAACCTGTGCAGGCGCTCCGGCGATACGTCGCTCACGATGCTCTCGGGATAGCTTCCCTGGCGCGCCACCTCGAGGGAGGCCTCGGAAACGTCGCTGGCGAAGATCTGAAAGTTGGGAACGCGCTTGACTGCGGCGAACTGCTCGATGAGCACCATCGAGAGCGAATAGGCCTCCTCGCCGGTGGCGCATCCGCAGCACCACACGCGGATCGCCTGATCCCCGTCCGCGTGACGGATGAGGTCGGGGATGACCTGCTCGGTGAGCACCACAAAGGCTTCCGGCTCCCGGAAGAATGCCGTCACCCCGATCAGCAGGTCCTTGTCGAGCGCCGCGACCTCTTCGGGGTCATCCCGCAACCGCTTGAGATAATCGTCCACCCGATCGAGGTGCAGCAGCCCCATGCGCCGCTGCACGCGGCGCATCACCATGCTCTTGCGGTAGCACCTGAAGTCGTACCGGGTCCGCGTTCGAAGCAGGGCCAGAACCCGCTTGACCGTCTCGGCTGCCTCCTGCCCGGGCGAGACGGCCTCGGGCCCGGCCTGCAGGTAGGCGTGGTTGACGTAGCGCAGGAGCGCGGCGGGCATGTCCTCGGGAGCGAGCACGTAGTCGACCAGGCCGGTGCCGATCGCGCTGCGCGGCATCTGGTCGTATTCGGCCGTGGCCGGATCCTGCACCATGACCATACCGCCGACGAACTTGATCTCCTTGATGCCGGCGGTGCCGTGGCTGCCGGTGCCTGAGAAGATCACGCCGATGGCCTTTTCCTTTCGATCCTCGGCGAGTGAGCGTAAGGAAAAGTCGATCGCGGTCTGCCGGCCGCGCGCCTCCGGCGGGCGACTCAGCGCGAGCACGCCGTCGTTGAAGGCGAGATAGTGCTTGGGCGGGATCACGTACACGTGATTGCGCTCGATCGCCATGCCGTGACCGGCTTCGTGAATCGGCATGCGCGTGTATTTGGCGAGCAGCTCGACCATGAGGCTTGCATGGTTCGGATCGAGGTGTGGAATCAGCGCGAAGGCGATCCCGCCGTCGGCGGGCATCGCGCCCATGAATCGCTTGAACGCCTCCAGCCCGCCGGCCGAGGCTCCGATGGCGACTACGGGGAAGTCGGGACGCGGTGCGCTCGGCGCCGCCGCCGTGGCGTCGCTCTGTCCCGCCACGGCCGGATGGACCTCGCGGCGCTTCCCCGCCGGCGCGCCTTTCGGCTGCACGCCCCGCGCGGTGCGCCGCGCCTGCCGGGATGATTTAGCCGAGGAAGTGCGCCGTCGGCGCGAAGTGCCCATGGATGACCACCCCCCGGTTGCCCCGCAAGTCTCTCCCTCACATTCTAATTCTGGCCCCCGCCAAAATCACACCGCCGACCTACCATGGGCAGGCGGGGATGGTGGAAACCGCCACCCCGGACCCCGGGCAATTCCTCGATTTACCCCGAGGACGCCTGGCGCGAGCATCGCTCGCCCGCTTGCACGGACGCGCGACCGGAAGCGAGCTGCGTCGGGAGGGACCATGCGTAGACACATGGAACGACAGGATCCACCCCCACTCGTCAGACCGCTGCATGCCCCCGCACGCATGTCTGACGCCAACGCGGTGCAGGGTACGTCCGCCGCGACTCCTGTCGCCCTCCCCCGCATCAACAACCTGCGCCGCCGGGTGCCCTGCAGCGAGACGCGCCTCGAGGAGGATGTGCTCGCGGTCATCCTGACCTCGGGTGACGGCACGCCACTCGAGGCGCTCACGCACTGGCGCTGCATGGCAGCCCTGCCTTTCGCCGGACTGTACCGCAGCATCGACTTTGCGCTCTCGAACTGCACGAACTCGGGAATCCGGCGGGTCGGGGTGGCGACGCAGTACAAGGCGCACTCGCTCATCCAGCACCTGCGCGACGGGTGGAGCCGGCTGTGGCCCGGGTCGGGCGAGTCGATCGAGCTGTGGCCGGCCCAGCGCTGCCGCAACCACGATTGCTACCGGGGAACGGCGGATACCGCCTATCAGAACATCCATGTCATCCGCGAGCATGCCCCGACCGAATTGCTGGTGCTGGCGGGCAATCACCTCTGCCGCATGAACTACGCGCGCCTGATCGATGAGCACCGCCGCCGGAACGCGGACGTGACGCTCGCGTACATGGAGCTGCCGCTTGCGGATGCCGGGCAGTGTGGCGTTCTCAGCACCGATACCGACCACTGGGTGAGGACCTTCGTCGAGAAGCCGCTGGCGGCGGCCAACGGGCACGACACCGCCGAGCGAGCGCTGGTGTCGCTCGGGGTCTACGTGTTCGACACGAATTCGCTCATCGATCTGCTGCGCCAGGACGCGAGCGACCCGGGCTCCTGGCACGATTTCGGCCACGACATCCTGCCGGCTGCCCTCGCCGCCGGCCTCAGGGTTCTCGGCCTTCCGTTCCGCGATGCCGCGACCGACGATGCAGGCTACTGCCGCGACGTCGGCACCGTGGACGGCTACTGGCTCGCGAACATGGAGCTGCTCGCCGAACGGCCCCGGCTCGACCTCCATGACCCCGCGTGGCCGATCTGGACGCCGCTCAGCCAGCTGCCTCCGGCGAGGTTCAGCGGCCGCGGCGTGGCCCGGGAGTCGATCGTGTGCGCGGGCTGCGAGATCTTCGGGGAGGTACGGCACTCGGTGCTCTCGGTGGGCTGCGAGGTCGGCGCCCACACGGTCATCGAGGACTCCGTCATCCTGACGAACGTGCGGATCGGCCGGGGCTGCCGCATCAGGCGCGCGATCGTCGATGCCGAGTGCGCGATTCCCGACGGAACCGTGATCGATGCCGAATCTCCGCTGACGCCGCCGAGCTACGTGTCGCCGAGCGGCATCGTGCTGTTTGCCCTGCCGCCCGCGGGCGAGTCCGGCGACTCCGCCCGCCGGCAGGCACCGTAGCGCCTGAGCCACCCGGCGCCGCGCGGATCCTACCTGACGCTGTAGCCCCGTCCCTCGAGACAGGCGCGCATGGCGCGCTGATACTCGCCGCGCTTTTGCTGGATCTGCTCCGGGGGCACTCCACCGCCGGACTGGGTCGGGTCGAAGCCGGTCTGGGACGACGCCCACCTGTGACACTCGTACTTATCGCTCGCTTGGCTGTCCGCAGACTGACCGCGCTGGGGGTAGATGAACAACTCATCGCTCGGCGGCGCCTGGGTGCTCACGCTCGGGTCGGCCGGCGGGTCCACGACCTCGTAGCCATTTTCCGCGTCGCGCCAGACATAGTAAGTGTCGTTGGCGTAGTAGTAGGGGAAGCCCCCCACCCACACCGTGGTATAGAACGGCGGCAGCACCGGCACGAACACGCCAATGGGCGCCGCCACGATCAGGAAGCTCGGCCCGCGCGGCGCGTACCAGACACCGCCCGAATAGAAGTAGCGCCCGCCTCCCTGCTCGACGCTGACGGCTCTGCCGGGAACTCCGTGCACGACCCCCCCACGGTCCGGGTAGTAGTGGTTGTGGCCGTGGCGCGCATCGAGACGTTCGGCGCGGGGACCGCCGTGGCGACCATGCTCACCGGCTTGCACAGTCGTCACTGCCACGGCCAGTGCCAGCGCCGCGATCGCCGCACCGCCGGCCGCGTAAATCCTTCCCTTCATCACCGCACGCTGTAACCGCGCGCGTCGAGACAGGCGCCGATCGCGCGCCGGTAGTTCCCGGCCTTCTGCTCCTGGATGGCGGCCTGGCGCCGATCGCTCACCGCCACCGTGCGGGCCTCCTGTGCGTTGGCCGCATCGACAGTGCTGCCGATCGCGCCACCCACCACCGCACCGGCCAGTGCGCCAGTCGCGGTTTCCCAGGGTCGGGAGATGGCCGCGCCGATGACGGCGCCGGTCACGGCGCCGACCGCCGTGCCCGTTCCCGCCGGCGGCCCGGATACGACGCGCACCCGCTCGTGCGGCGGCACACCCGGGGCGCTCGGATCGAAGCCCGTCTGCTGAGTGGCCCACTGGCTGCACTCGTAGTGATCGCGATCCTGCTGCTGCGCGCTCTGGCCGTGCAATGGATAGGCATAGACATCGCTGCTTGGCGGCGGCGGCGGTGGTGGCGCCTCCCGGTACACGCGCGCCGGTCGCGGGGGCTGCTCGACGCAGCCCGCGAGGAAGCCAGCCACGGAGCCAACTGCCGCCAGGGTGAGCGCCGTACGAATAATCGTCTTCATTCGGTTAGTCATCGGACCCGTCCCATTGAAGCGCACCGCTGCCTCCTAAACGCGAACCGCAGGGCCGCGGTTGACAGTGCGGGAGCGGCGGCGCGCCAGGCCGGAACACGCCGGATTTGACGTTCACGCACCGCTGCAAGTTCCGCACGCCGCGCCAACCTTCGCGCGCCACGGCGCGTCCAACACGCCGCCGCACTGACTGTGATCAATTGTTAAGGTGCTCCGCACCTCCACACTCGGATGGAGTGTAACTCCTTCAAGGACTCCGCCGGGTCAAGAGCGCCGTGACACGTTCGAGATCTGCGAGCGTATTCACGTCGGGACCGGGCGGCTCGACGGCCTCGGCGACATGGAGCGCCAGGCCGTGCTCGAGCGCACGCAGCTGCTCGAGGTTCTCGCGCAGCTCGAGCGCCCCGGCGGGGAGCTGCGCGAGCTCGAGCAGCGGACCGACGCGATAGGCGTAGATGCCGACGTGCCGCCGCGCACCGCGGAAGTCGCGCTGGCTCGCGAGGCCCGCCGGCGCACCGTCGCGATTCCAGGGAATCGGCGCGCGGCTGAAGTAGAGCGCCCGGCCGGCCGCATCGGTCACGACCTTCACCGCGTTGGGATCGAGCAGCTCCTCCACCGAGAGGATCGGGGTCGCGAGCGTGCCGATGGCCGCCTCGGGGCGCGCCTCGAGGAGCGAGGCGACCTGCGAGATGAGCGCCGGGGGAATGAGCGGCTCGTCGCCCTGGACATTGACCACGATGTCCTCGCGCGGCCAGCGGCGTGCGCGGGCGACCTCGGCGATGCGATCGGTGCCGGAGGCGTGACTCGCGGCGGTGAGCACCGCCTCGGCGCCGAAGGAGCGCGCGGCGCGGACGATCCGCTCATCGTCGGTGGCGATCAGCACCTCGCTCGCTCCCGAACGCTGGGCACGCTCGTGTACCCACTGCACCATGGGCTTGCCCGCGATCGGCCGCAGCACCTTTCCGGTGAGCCTCGACGAGGCATGACGCGCCGGAATGACGACCCGGAACACGTGGCGCCCGGACTTCAGCGCTCGAGCAGCGGATCGTCGGCGGCCAGCTGGCGCGCTTCTTCCTCGAGCATCACCGGCACCGCGTCGCGGATCGGATAGGCGAGCCGATCCATGCGGCACACGAGCACCTGCGCCTCGCGCTGGAACTTGAGCGGTCCCTTGCAGACCGGACAGGCGAGTATCTCGAGCAGGCGCGCATCCATCGGTCTGACCTCCGGGCCTACAATCTGCCGCCGACCTTCGCGAGCACGCGCCTCAGTAATTCGTTGCCTTCGCGCTCGGCGAACTGCGCGGCGACCGGCACGTACCATAGCCGCGGGTCGGCGAATGCCGCGCATCTTACGGCATCCTTCTCGGTCATGAGCACCGGAGCCGAGTCGGCGAAGTCGAGCTCGCGCGCGGCGAAGCGATGGTGGTCGGGAAAGGCGTGCTCGACGACCTCGATGCCTTCCGCGCGCAGCTCCCGGAAGAAACGCGCCGGGTTGCCGATTCCGGCGACCGCGTGCACGCGGCTACCGCCGAACTCGCGGAGCGGGCGCGGCGTCCCCTGCCCATCGAGCCGCAGCGCCCCCTGAGGCACGAGCCGCATGGCGAGCGGCGGGCCCGCCGAGCGCAGTGCGGCGGACTCGAGCGCCGCCCTGAGCGAGCCGTGCTCGGCCGCCCCGTTCACCACCACCGCATCGGGCGGCGGCCGAGACCGAAGCGGCTCGCGCAGTGGACCCGCAGGCAGCAGCTGCCCGTTGCCGAGCCCGCGGGCGCCGTCGAGCACCACGATCTCACAATCGCGCCCGAGCCGCAGATGCTGCAGCCCGTCGTCCGCGAGGATCAGGTCCGAGCCGCCCGCGGCCAGCGCGCGCGCGCCGGCGACCCGATCCTTCGCGACCACGACGGCACAGGCGCTGTGCCGTGCGAGCAGCAGCGGCTCGTCGCCAACCTGCCGCCAGTCGGACTCCGGCCGCACTTCCTGCGGCCCGGCGTCCTGTCCCCCGTAGCCGCGCGAGACGATGCCGACCCGGAGCCCCCGGGCGGAGATCTGCCGCGCGAGCCAGATGGTGAGCGGCGTCTTGCCGGTGCCGCCCACCGTGAGATTGCCGACCACCACCACCGGGCGGCCGGCGCGCTCGGTGCGCACCCAGCCCGAGGCGTAGGCGCGGCGCCGCGCGCGCATCAGCGCGCCGTAGCTCCAGGCGAGCGGCGCGAGGAGCGATGAGCCGGCGCGCTCGCGATACCAGAGCCCCGTGAGCCGTGGCTCGATCGGCTGCCGGCCGCTCACGCGGAGAACTGCAGGCGGTGGAGCTGGGCGTACAGGCCGCCGCGGGCCAGGAGCTCCACGTGCGTACCGCTCTCGACGATCGCGCCCGCATCCAGCACGATGATGCGGTCGGCCTGCTCCACAGTCGACAGCCGGTGGGCGATGATGAAAGTGGTGCGGTGGAGCAGGAGCTGCGCCAGCGCCGCCTGGATGTGCCGCTCGGCCTCGGTGTCGAGCGCCGAGGTCGCCTCGTCGAGGATCAGGATCGGCGCGTCCTTGAGGAGCGCGCGCGCGATGGCGATACGCTGGCGCTGGCCGCCGGAGAGCAGCACGCCGCGCTCGCCCACCAGCGCATCCAGCCCGCCGGGCTGGTCGCGCACGAATTCGAGCACGTGCGCGGCCTCCGCCGCGCGCTCGATGTCGGCATGCGGCACCTGGCGGCCGAAGGCGATGTTGTTGCGGATGGTGTCATCGAACAGCACCACGTCCTGCGTGACGACGGCGATCTGCGCGCGCAGATTCGCGAGCTCGTAGTCGCGCACGTCGCGACCGTCGATGCGTACGCTTCCCGCGCTCGCGTCATAGAAGCGCGGCAGGAGATTCACCAGCGTCGATTTGCCGCTGCCCGAGCGGCCGACGATCGCGAGACTCTCGCCGGCGGCGACTGCGAGCGACACGTCGATGAGCGCCGCTGCCCGCCGGGTGGCCGCGCCCGCCGCCGCGGCCGCCCCGCCCCCACCGTAGGCGAACGACACACGATCGAACTCGACTGCACCGCGGGCGCGCGCCACCCGCAAGGCGCCACCCTGCGGCTCGGTCGGCTCATCGAGCAGCTCGAACAGGCTCTGCGCCGCCGCGATGCCCTGCTGCAGGGGGCCCGCCACCCCGACCAGCTCGCGCAGCGGCTGCGCGATGCTCACCAGCGCGGTGAGGAAGCCGAGCAGATCGCCCATGCTCATGCGGGCGTGGATGGCGTCGGCGATCGCGATCGAGAGCACGAAGGCAAATCCCGTCACGGTGACCAGCTGCACCGTGGGGTTGGAGATCCCCTTGGTCAGGATCAGCTTCATGTTCGAGCGCGCGTTATGAGCGTTCACGGCGTCGAACTGGCGGGCCAGGTGCTCCTCGGCGTTGTAGACCTTGATGAGGCGCGGAGCCTCGAGGCTCTCCTTGGCGACCCGCGTGATGTCGCCCATCGACTCCTGGATGCGGCGGCTGTAGCGGCGGAAGCGCCGGTTGATGACCGACACCAGCCAGCCGACCAGCGGGCCCATGGTGAGCGCGACGAGCGTGAGCCGCACGTTGAGCCAGAGCAGGAAGCCGATCGAGCCGAGGATGGTGAGCGCCGTGCGCACCACGACGATCACCGAGTCGGTGGCTGCCTGGCCGATCTGCTCGGTGTTGAAGGTGAGGCGTGAGAGGAGCGCCGCCGAGGAGCCGCGGTCGAAGAACCCGATCGGCAGCTGCAGGACGCGCCGGAACACCTGGCGCCGCAGCGCGCTCACGATCTGCCGGCCGACGTAGCCCATGAAGTAGGTTTGGGTGAAGTCGCCCAAGCCCCGCAGAACGAACAGCGCGACGAGGGCGAGCGGCACCCACACGATGGTGCGCGGGTCCTGGTGGGTGAAGGTGCCGTCGCCGAACTTCTTGGCGAGCAGCGCGAAGCTCGCCATCGTGGCGGAAAACAACACTCCGCCGAGGATCCCGAGAAGGAAGCGCCCCCGATGCGGCCGCAGGTAGCCGAGCAGGCGGCGGTAGGCCCGGAGCGCGCCCCCACCGAGCGGCGCGGCGCGCCGCGCTCCGGTCGCCGGGCGCGCCGTGTCGTTCAAGGTCGGCCCGCCGGCTGTTCCTTGAGCGTCGCGATGTTGACCTCGGAGAAGCCGAGGCGCCCGAGCACGTCCATGGCGGTGATGACGGCTTGATGAGAGGCGCGGGCGTCCGCGCGCAGCGTGACCCGGATCTTGCGCTCGGTGCCGGCCTCCTTGAGGAGCGCCGCGCGCAGCGTCTCCGGACTCGAGTTGATGAGCTCGCGCCCGTTCACCAGGTAGCCGCCCTGCTGGGTCACACTCACGACCAGCGGCTCGCCGCTCACCTTCTCGATGGGCACCGCACTGGCATGCGGCAGGTGCACGTGCAGCCGCCCCTCGTCGGCGAACCGGGTCGAGAGGATGAAGAACACCACGAGCAGCAGCACCACGTCGATCAGCGACACCACGTTGATCTCCGGCTCCTCGTGGCGACGCGATGACTTCAAGTTCATCCGACCGCCCCCGGCCTCAAGGTCTCGTAACCGATGGTCGCAGGAGGCGCCGGGCGCTCCCGCCCGCGCGCGGCCTCGAGCGCATCCGCCATGCGGATCGCGTGCTTCTCCATCTGCACCACGATGCCCTCGACCCGCCCGCGCAGGTAGCGATAGAAGATGAGCGCCGGGATGGCGACGCAAAGGCCCGCCACGGTGCAGATCAGGGCCTCGGCGATGCCGCCCGAGAGCGCGCGCGGATCGCCCATGCCGCCCGCTTCGATGGCGTTGAAGGAGCGGATGATTCCGGTGACCGTGCCGAGCAGTCCCAGGAGCGGCGAGACTCCGGCGATGGTGCCGAGCGTATTAAGGAAGCGCTCGAGCTCGTGCACCACGTGGCGCCCGGCGTCCTCGAGACGCTCCATCAGCATCTCGCGCGGCCGGTGGCGGTTGGCGAGACCGGTCGCGAGGAGTCTGCCGAGGGGAGAGTTCTGCTCGAGCGCCGCGATCACATTGTCGCTGATATGGTTCGATTCGATCAGCTGCCACACGCGCTGCGGCAGCTCCTGGGGCAGCACGCGCCTGTCCTGCAACGTCCACAGGCGCTCCAGAATGATGGCCGCCGCGGTGATCGAGCACAGAATGATCGGCCACATCAGCGGGCCGCCGGCCCGCACTATTTCCCACATCCTACGCGACCTTAGGCTGCAAAGGTCGCATCATACCGGAGGGGCGGGGGCGCTCAAGGCGCTCCCCGCCCATGCGCCGTGCGACACATCCCCTCCGGGGGCCTTCTGGTACAGTCCCTCGATCGATGCGGCGGCTCCTGAAACGTATCTTCCCTGCCCCGCACACGCTCCGGGGGCGCTGGTTCCTGCGCCCCTTCGGCGCGCGGCTCGCGGACCCGCAGCTGTGGACGCTGCATCGGCGCGGCGTAACGTACGCCTTCGGGGCGGGACTGGCGATCTGCTTCGTGCCGCTCCCGGTGCACGTGATCCTGGCGACCACCATCGCGGTCATCTGGCGGCTCAACATCCCGGTGATCGTCGGCACCACCTTCCTCCTGAATCCCTTCACCGTGGTGCCGGCGTATTACGTCGCCTACCGCCTCGGCGCGGCGCTGCTGCACGTGCCGCGCCAACATTTCCACTTCGTCGCGAGCTGGGACTGGTTCCACAACAGCCTGGCGCCCGTATGGGAGCCGTTCATCGCCGGCTGCATCTCCTGCGCGCTGCTCGCGGGCCTCATCGGCTGGCTGTCGCTCGAGATTGTGTGGCGCTGGCAGGTGACCAACCGCTACCGCACGCGGCATCTGACACCTGCCGGGGCGAGCGACTGAGCTCAACCCCGCTTGGATCAGCTGCGCTCGCCGAGTGCGCCGCGCTCGAGCTCGTAGACCCGATCCAGGCGCTCGGCGAGCTCGAGGTCGTGGGTCACCACCACGAGGCTCGTTCCGTGCTCGCGATTGAGCTCCAGCATGAGCGCCAGCACGCCGGCCGCGTTCGCCCCGTCGAGATTTCCGGTCGGCTCGTCCGCGAGCACGACGCGCGGCTCCGTCACGAGCGCGCGCGCCACCGCCGCGCGCTGCCGCTCGCCTCCCGAGAGCTGGTGGGGCCGGTGCGTGAGCCGCTCGCCGAGGCCCACGCGCTCGAGCAGCCGCCGCGCCGCGGCGCGCGCGACAGCGACCGGGGCGCGCCGCACCAGGAGCGGCATCGCCACGTTCTCCAGCGCCGAGAACTCCGGCAGCAGGTGATGAAACTGGTACACGAACCCGAGGCAGCGGTTGCGCAGCGTGCCGCGCTCGCTCTCGCTGAGCGAGTGAATCTCCCGCCCCGCGACCAGCACCTCGCCCGCCGTGGGGCGGTCGAGACCGCCGAGGATCTGCAGCAGCGTGGTCTTGCCCGAGCCCGAGGCGCCGACGATCGCCACCCGCTCGCCGGGAGAGATCGCGAGCGCCACGCCCTGCAGCACCGGCAGCAGCACCGGCCCCTGGCGGAAGCTCTTGTGAATGCCGCGCGCCTCGAGGACCGGCTCACTCATGCCGCAGAGCCTGCGCCGGCGCGGTGCGGGCGGCGCGCCACGCCGGATAGACGGTCGCGAGCGCGCACAGCGCGAAGGCCACGCCGCACACCTTGAGCACGTCGACGGCCTCGACGTACGCGGGCAGATCGCTCATGTAGTACACGCGCGCGTCGAGGAACTGCGTGCCGAGCACACGCTCGAGCGCGCCCACGAGCGACTCGAGGTTGTCCGCGAGCAGCGTGCCGAGTCCCGCACCGAGCACCGTGCCCGCAAGCCCGATCAGCACCCCCTGCACGGCGAAGGTCAGCAGTACGTTGCGCGGTCCGGCGCCCAAGGTGCGCAGGATCGCGATGTCGGTCTGCTTCTCCTTCACGATCATGACCAGCGTGGCGACGATGTTGAAGGCGGCCACCGCGACGATCATCAGCAGGATGACGAACATCATCGACTTCGTGATCTCGATGGAGCGGAAGAAGTTGGCATGATCCTGGGTCCAGTCGGTGACGTAGAAGCCGGGGCCGCCGAGCGCGAGCGCGACGCGGCGCACGGTGGCGGGGGCCTTGAGCGGATCGGTGAGCGCGAGCCGCAGCCCCGTGACGCCCGCGCCGAGCTGGAACAGGCGCGCCGCGTCCGCCATGTGAGTGAGCGCGAGGCCCCGATCGAACTCGTACATGCCGGAGTGAATGAGGCCCACCACCCGGAAGCGGCGCATGCGCGGCACGACCCCGGTGGGCGTGGCCGTGCCCTCGGGCGCGATCAGCACCACCGTATCGCCGACGCGCGCGTCGAGCTCGTGCGCCAGCGCGCTGCCGAGGATCGCGGCGTAGGAGCCGTCCCTGAGATCGTCGAGGCTGCCGGAGATCACGCGCTGCGCGAGTCCCGTGGCGCTGCGCTCCTCCTCGGGCAGCACGCCGCGCACCTTCGCGGCGGCGAGCCGCCGCCCATTGGCGAGCACGCACAAGCTCTCGACGTAGGGGACCGCGGCCTCGACGCCGCTCTGCCGCCGGATCTGCTGCTGCAGGGCGCGCCAGTCGGGGAGCGCGCCGGAGAGGCCCATGAGCGTGGCGTGCGAGGTCACCGCGAGAATGCGGCTGCGCAGCTCCCTCTCGAAGCCGTTCATGACCGACAGCACGACGATGAGCGTCGCCACCCCGAGCGTCAGCCCGCACACCGAGATCAGCGCGACGAAGGATACGAAGCCGCGCCGGTGGGTCGAGCGCAGATAGCGCGTGCCGATGAGCCATTCGTAGGCGCTCATCGCTACTCGTAGCGCAGCGCTTCGGCCGGCGCGGTGCGCGCCGCGCGCACCGCCGGGTACACGGTCGCGAGCGCCGTGAGCGCCAGCGCCAGCGCCGCGATGACGACGACGTTGCCCCAGTGCACCTCGGCGGGGATGGCGGTGATGTAGTACACGTCGGCGTCCAGGATCTGGAAGCGGAAGGTGCGCTCGAGGAAGGGCACGATTGTCTCGACGTGCAGCGCCAGCTCGAGTCCCAATCCCACCCCGAGGGCGACGCCCAGCCAGCCGATCACCAGGCCCTGGGTGATGAAGATGCCCATCACGCGCGCGGGCGCGGCGCCGAAGGTGCGCATGATGGCGATGTCGGTGCGCTTGTCGGTGACCACCATCACCAGCATGGCGACGATGTTGAAGGCGGCCACCGCGACGATCAGCAGCAGGATGAGCGACATCATGGTCTTCTCGATGCGGATCGCGCGGAAGTAGTTGGCGTTGTCCTGCGTCCAGTCGCTGACCTCGAGCCCGCCGGGCAGCAGCGCCCGCAGCCGCGCGGCAACCGCGGGGGCCTCGAGCACGTCCTGCACCCGCACCCGCAGCCCCTCGCTCACCGTCCCGGGCGGGGCGAGCGCGCGCACGTCGTCGAGGTGTGCGAAGACGAGCGTCGCGTCGTGATCCTGCAGTCCCACCTCGAACACGCCCGCCACGGAGAATTCGCGCAGCTTCGGCGCCGGCGTGCCATCGGCGCCCACGCTCGGAATGAGCATCGTCAGGGAATCGCCGGCGGTGAGCCCGAGCCGCTCGGCGATCACCGCCCCGACGATGATCCGCCCGGCGCCCGCAGTCAGCTGCGCCAGGGCGCCCTGGGTGATCGCATGGGCGAGCTCGCGGACGCTGTCGGGGGCTTGCGGATCGATGCCTCGCAGCACCACCGGCCACATCTCGGGCTGGCGGACCGCGAGCGCCTGCAGCTCCGCGTAGGGAGCGACGCCGACCACTCCCGCGGCGCCGCGCACCAGACCGATCGCGCTGTGCCAGTCGGGCGGGGGCCGCGCGCGCGCCGCCCCGCCGGAAGCGGCGGCGGCCTCGGTCACGCGCACCTGGGCGCCGAGGGACAGCAACCGGTCGCGCAGCTCGCTCTCGAAGCCGTTCATCACCGAGAGAATGACGATCAGGGCGGCGACGCCCACGCCGACCCCGAGGAGCGAGGCCCAGGTGATGAAGGAGACGAAGAACGAATGCGAGCGGGCGCGCACGTAACGCAGCCCCACGTACAACGGCAGCGGATGAAACATCGTCGCGATTTAACCACAGTTGCGCGCTTTTCAGACGTGCGTCACAGAATCGACGCGCACGCTGCCTCGCTGCCGCTTTGACAGATTCCCCCCGGTGCTATAGTCGGAAAGCTGTTGGAGGTAAGGTTCCCATGAAGACCCGAATGATGCTCGCGGCGCTCGCCGCCGCGTGCGCCGCGGCGGGTGCCGCGGTCGCCGAGACCATCGTCGTGAACGACCAGGTGCAGGTGCGTGAGTCGCAGGTCGATCGTCCGAAGCGCGGCAGCACCATGAGCGAAGTCGAGAAGCACTTCGGCGCGCCGGTGTCCCGCCATCCCACGGTGGGCGGCGCTCCGCACCAGCCGCCGATCACGCGCTGGGACTACAACGGGTTCGCGGTGTTCTTCGAGCACGATCGCGTGATACACGCGGTCGCCACCGGCGGCTGAAGCGGCCATCGCGGCGTCGGTTCCGCCGCTCCCGCCACCACGGCGCCGACGCTAGCTCGTCCGGTTCCGAGCCGTGCCGATTCGGCGCGTCCCGTAGTCCACTCGACTCAAGCACCTTGAGCGTGTCCTTTCGTGGGCAAAGGCAGCGCTCCGTCGCCAACTGCCGACATTAATGACGATGTGTTACTCTCGTCTTTAACAGAATAATTTCCTTAATTTCCTTAGGGAGTCGCGTGTCGACGGACGAGCCGCTTCGGGCACAGATTGAGGCTTTGGTGCGCGCCGGAGCGCTCCGGCGCAAGACGGCCGGCGCGCGGCTGGAAGCGGAGATCCGCCGGCGCGAAGAAGTGCTGCGCCAGACGTTCCGCCGCTACGTCTCCCCTCGCGTCGCTGACAAGATCCTCGAGGATGCGCAGTTGCGGGACACGCTGCTCGCCACCGCCGAGTTGCGAGCGCACGCGGTGGTGCTGTTCGCGGACCTCCGTGGCTTCACCAGCATCTCCGAGCAGCTCGATCCGCGCCGCGTGGTGCCGCTGCTGAATGAGTACTTCTCGCTCCTCACCGACATCACCTTCCGCCACGAGGGCACCGTGTTTCACATGGCCGGGGACTGCCTGATGCTCGGTTTCGGCGTGCCGCTCGAGCAGCCCGACAGTCCCGAGCGCTCGGTGCGCGCCGCGCAGGAGATGCTCAGGAGCTTCAGCGGTCTCGCCCGCTCCTGGAAAGAGCGCCACGACATCGATGCCGGACTCGGCATCGGCATCAACGAGGGGGATGTGGTCGCCGGTAACGTCGGCTCCTCTTCCTATATGAGTTACACGATCATCGGCGACACCGTGAACATCGCCGCGCGGCTGTGCCAGAGGGCCCGCGCCGGCGAGATACTCTTCTCGGGGTCGCTCAAGCAATCCCTCGATGCGCACGGCATGGATGTCGGCGCGACACCGCTCCCGCCCCTGCAGCTGCGCGGACGCTCCCACCCCATCGATATCTTCTGCGTGCCGCGCGAGACGCGCATGCAGGTGAGTGCCCCGCCCACCGCCGCCTGACCCGCGCCTCAGGCGCAGCACGACCTCGCGCCTCGAGCGCCCCGCTCCCCCTCGAGACAGACCCGCGCTGGGTGGGGACCTTGAGCTAAGCTCGCGCCTCTTTCGCGTCGAAGCGCGCCTTGTCATGTCCTCATTGCTCAATCCGCCGCTCCCGGACGGGGACCGCCGCCGGCTGCGCTGGCATCAGCTCTACGGCAGCGCCGCGGCGCTGGCGCTGGCCGAGGCGACGCGTGCCGACCGGCGGCTGTATGTGGTGATCGCGGATTCGGTGCACGAGCTCGAGCGGCTCACCGCCGAGCTGCGCTTCTTCGCGAACGGCGCGCTGCCGCTGCTGCGACTGCCGGACTGGGAGGTGCTGCCTTACGAGCTGTTCTCGCCCCACCCGGACACCATCTCCGAGCGCCTGAAGACGCTCTTCGAGCTGCCGCAGCTCAACGATGGCTGCCTCATCGTATCCGCCGACACGCTCATGCAGCGCCTGCCGCCCCGCAGTTACGTCGAGGGCCGCGCGTTCGAGCTCAAGAAGGGTCAGCCGCTTGCCATCGAGCCCTTCCGCCAGCGCCTCGCGGAAGCCGGCTACGCGAGTGTCAGCCAGGTCGTGAGTCCCGGGGAGTTCGCGGTGCGCGGGTCGCTCCTCGACGTCTTTCCCATGGGCAGCGCTGCTCCGCTGCGCATCGACCTGTTCGACGACGAGATCGAGGCCATCCGGCGCTTCGACCCGGAGACCCAGCGCTCGCTCGATGCGCTGCCGGGCGTGCGGCTGCTCCCCGCCCGCGAAGTACCGCTCGATCCGGCCGCGGTCAAGGAGTTCCGCCGCCGCTATCGCACACGCTTCGAAGGGGATCCGACGCGCTCCAGCATCTATCGCGGCGTGAGCGAGGGGCTGGCGCCGGCGGGGATCGAGTTCTACCAGCCGCTGTTCTTCGATTCGACGGCGACGCTCTTCGACTACCTGCCGCGGGACGCGGTGATCGTGCAGGACGCGGCGCTGCCGGCGACCCTCGCCAAGGGGTGGCAGGACGTCGAGGCGCGCCACGAGGACCGCCGCCACGACATCGAGCGCCCGGTGCTTTCCCCCGCGGAGTTGTTTCTTCCGCCCGCCGAGCTCGAGGCGGCCCTCGGTGCCTTCGCATCGATCACCCTCGACGCCTTCAAGGCCGAGACCGAGCTCTCGGGCGGCGGCGCCGCGGTGCGTAACTTCCCCACGACCGCCCCGCGCGAGCTGCGCATCGACGTGCGTGCCGAGCAGCCGTTCGCGCCGCTCGATACCTTCCTCAAGGGTTTCGCGGGCCGGGTGCTGCTCGCGGCCGACTCGGCCGGGCGGCGCGAGGTGCTGCACGAGATGCTCCGGGCCCACGGTCACGAGGTGACGGTGGTCTCGGGATGGGACGCTTTCGCTCGAGGCGAGGCGCGGCTCGGGCTCACGGTGGCGCCCGATCTCAAGGGCCTGCAGCTCACCACGCCGGCGATCGCCGTGGTCGCGGAGGCGCAGCTCTTCGGGGCGCGGGCCCGCCAGGAGCGGCGGCGCAAGCGCGCCGCCGCCGATCCCGAGGCGATCCTGCGCGACCTGAAGGATCTCAATCCCGGCGCCCCCGTGGTGCACGAGGAGTACGGCGTCGGTCGCTACGCGGGGCTGATCCCGCTCGAGATCGGCGGGCAGCCGGGAGAATTCCTGGTGCTCGAGTACCTGGACGGGGACCGCATCTACGTCCCGGTGCACGCGCTGCACCTCGTCAGCCGTTACACCGGTGCCGCCCCCGAGAGCGCCCCGCTCCACAAGCTCGGCACCGATCAGTGGGCGCGCGCCAGGAAGCGCGCCGCCGAGCAGATCCGCGACGTGGCCGCGGAGCTCCTCGACCTCAACGCGCGGCGCAAGGCCCAGCCGGGGCTCGCGCTCGCCGTGAGCGAGCTCGACTACCAGTCCTTCGCCAACGCCTTCCCGTTCGAGGAGACCGAGGATCAGGCGCAGGCGATCGAGCAGGTGCTCGAAGACTTGAAGAGCGAGCGGCCCATGGACCGGATCGTCTGCGGCGACGTCGGCTTCGGCAAGACCGAGGTCGCGATGCGCGCGGCCTTCGTGGCCGCGCACGCCGGCAAGCAGGTGGCGGTGCTCGCGCCGACGACGCTCCTCGTGCAGCAGCACCTCGCGAACTTCCGCGACCGCTTCGCCGACTGGCCGGTGCGCATCGAGGCGCTGTCGCGCTTCGGCACGGGAGCCGAGACCCGCACCGTGCTCGAGGGACTCGAGCAGGGCAAGGTCGACATCGTCATCGCCACGCACCGCCTTCTGCACTCGCACGCGCGCTTCCACGACCTCGGCCTCCTCATCATCGACGAGGAGCATCGCTTCGGCGTGCGCGACAAGCAGCGCCTGCAGGCGCTGCGCGCCAACGTGCACGTGCTCACCCTCACCGCGACGCCGATTCCGCGCACGCTCAACATGGCGCTCGGCGGGCTGCGCGACCTGTCGCTGATCACGACCGCCCCGGCCGCGCGGCTCGCCATCAAGACCTTCCTCATCGAGTGGCATGCGCCGACGCTGCGCGAGGCGGCGCTGCGCGAGCTGCGCCGCGGCGGGCAGGTCTATTTCGTGCACAACGAGGTGCGCACCATCGGCAAGATCGCGGCAGAACTGCAGTCCCTCGTGCCGGAAGCGAGCCTGCGCATCGGCCACGGGCAGATGCGCGAGCGCGAGCTCGAGCAGCTGATGGTCGATTTCTATCACCGCCGCTTCAGCGTGCTGGTGTGCACCACCATCATCGAGAGCGGCATCGACGTGCCCACCGCCAACACCATCATCATCAATCGCGCCGACACCTTCGGCCTCGCGCAGCTGCACCAGCTGCGCGGCCGCGTCGGGCGCTCGCACCATCGCGCCTACGCCTATCTGGTCGCGCCGCCGCGCCAGGCGCTGGCGCGCGATGCGGCCAAGCGACTCGAGGCGATCGAGTCGATGGAGGAGCTCGGCGCCGGCTTCGTGCTCGCCACCCACGACCTCGAGATCCGCGGCGCCGGGGAGCTCCTCGGCGAGCAGCAGAGCGGCCAGGTGACCGAGATCGGCCTGTCGCTGTATCTCGATATGCTCGAGCACGCCGTGCGGGCCCTCAAGGCCGGCCGCGAGCCGCTGCTCGATCAGCCGCTCGCCGCCGCCACCGAGGTCGAGCTGCGACTGCCCGCGTTTCTGCCCGAGGCCTATGTCGGCGACGTCCACGTGCGGCTGTCGCTCTACAAGCGCATCGCCGCCGCCGAGAGCGACGCGGCGCTCGATGATCTCGCCGCCGAGATCCAGGATCGTTTCGGCCCGCCGCCGCCCGCCGCGCAGAGCCTCCTGCGCATCGCCCGGCTCAAGCTCGCCGCGCGCGCTCTCGGGGTGCGCCGGCTCGATCTCGGGCCGCAGGGCGGCACGGTGCTGTTCGAGGAGCAGTCCCGCATCGATCCCGCGACCGTCGTGCACATGATCCAGAGAGGCTCGCGCGAGTACCGCCTCGACGGGCCGCTGCGGCTGCGCGTTGCGCGAGCGCTGCCCACAGAGAGCGCCCGTTTCGAGTTTGCTGCCGATCTTCTCGGGCGCCTCGGTGAACCGCCCCGCGTCCATTGAACGACCCCGCGCTAGAATGGCGCACATGAAGGAGCGCCCCAGACGGCTGCGCACGCGGAGCCTCGCCGCGATCATGCTGCTCGGCGGGACGCTCCCTGCCGCCTCGCAGGAGCCGGCCGCGCCGCCCGCGGCGGCGAGCGGCACGGTCTACAACATCGAGCTCATCGTCTTCCGCGCGACCACCGCCTCGAGCGCCGCCGAGAACTGGAGCGCGGAGGCGGGCGAGCGCACCATCGCGGGCGACGAATCGACCAGTGACTCGGCCCAGGTCGGGCGCTTCGTGGCGCAGCTGCCGATGAGCGCCTGGCAGCTCACCGAGCTCGAGAACCGCCTGCGCGCGGACGGTAACTATGTCCCGCTGGCTCACGCCGCCTGGTCGCAGACGGCGAGCTCCTGGGGAACGCGGGCCGGCTTCCCCGTAAAGCGCCTCGGCCTCAACGTACCGGGCTTGAGTGGCACGGTCTTTCTCGAGCGCGGCCAGTTCCTGCACCTCGGGCTGTCGCTGACCTATGCCATGCCCTCGCCTCCCGAAGGACTTGGCGCGGCGCCCGACACGCCCTTCACCCTCAACCAGAGCCGCCGCGTGCGCTTCTACGAGCGCGACTACTACGACCATCCGGCATTCGGCGTGATCGCGCTGGTGACGCCCTCCCAGGGCGCGCGTCCCCCCGGCCGCTAGTCACGCTTACCCGCCGAGAAGCTGCTCGCGGCCGAACTCCCAGGTCTGCCCGGTGCGCTCCTCCTTCGCGCAACGCACCCGCTCGCGCGAGGCCGCGATGAACCAGGTCTCGAGCGCGCGCGGCTTGCCGCGGCCGAAGACCCCCGGGTCGAGCGCCGCCACACAAGCCGCGTGCTCGGGGTCGCGCACGGATTCGTAGCGGATGATCTGGATGCGCGCCTCGCGCGCCAGCCGCGCAAACGCCTGGGTGCCCTCGTAGCTCGTGCGGTGGGTCCACACCGCGCGCTCGCGCTTGAGCGGCGGGAGCGTCAGGTCGAGGGCGGCCGCGGTGCGCACGCCGGCGCGGAACGCGGTGTGCGGCACGGCTTTCAGGTCCGGCGTCCCCGGCGAGTCGAGCAGAAAGCGCAACCGCCAGTAGCTCTTCTCCGCGAGCGCCGTGCGCAGCGCTTCGGCGCCGTACCAGACTCCGGCGTCGAACGCCGCGCGGAAGCGCGAGCCGAGGTGCGGCCGGTAGCGGAAGGGCGTGGCGAGAAGATAGTGGAGACGGCGCACCGCAGGCGGCAATGGTGGCTTGCTCGCCTCGAGAAGCAGCTCGAGTGCCGCCTGCTCCTCGAGCGAGTCGGCGAGGCGCATGGTCGAGGCGGTGTGCTGCGCCTCGACCACGCGCCACAGCTCGCGGCCGTAGCGACGCGCCTCAGATGCGAGCGCGGGCGGCGTCCAGGTAGTCAACCGTGCGCACCAGGCCCGCGGGATCGCTGATCAGCGCGAGCGGCACGCCGCCGAGGGCGCTGTTGGCGCTGCGCAGCCAGGCGCGCGCCGCGGCATCGTCCGAGCCGACGATGGCATCGAGCGAGCGGAACAGCCGCACGAACAGCGCCGCCAGCTGCCAGGGCTTGGAGCCGGGCTCGAGGTGCCTCTGGCCGTTCGCGAGCCGCGACAGCGTCGCCCCGCTCACGCCGATCACCTCCGCCAGCTCGCCCTGGGTCACGGCCAGGAAGCGCGCCGCGCGCACCGTGGCGCGCGACAGGATGACGCCGGGATCGGGCGCCGGGCGGGTCTTCAGTGCACGGGCAGTAGCCATTTCTGTGGAAATAATATCACTAGTCTATTTCCACAGCAAAATAGCGGTCTTCGCCGGCGTCGCGGTCGCCGCGGCGCCGCACGGCGACAAGCGCGGTCGGGTCAGTGAAAATCCCCGGCTTCCGCGGTGACGATGCCGTCCTTGCCGTTCTGCTTCGCGCGCTTGAGCGCCGCCCGGCAGGCCTTCACCAGTCCCTCGAGCGGCAGCGTGCGCGGCGGCACGAGGTTCGCGATCCCGGCGCTCAGAGTGACGTAGCGGCCGGCGCCGGCCGTGGGGTGGTGCATCAGCAGATCGCGCACGCGCTGCGATACCACCTGGGCGTACTGCGCCGCCTTGTCGGCGGCCTCGCCCTGGGTGAGCACCGCGAAGGTTCCGCCCTCCCAGCGGCCGACCAGGTCGCCGCGGCGGCGGTAGGCGCTGCCGACGACCCGCGCCACACGGCGGATGCAGGCATCGCCCGCCGAGCGATCGAATTTTTCGTTATAGGCCCCGAGATCGTCGATGTCGAAGAGCGTCAGGCCGATCTCGTGCGAATCCCGCTGCGCGAGCACCCAGTCCCGCTGCAGCAGCTCCTCGAAGTATTCGCGCGAGTGCAGCCCCGTGAGGCGGTCCTCGCGCAGCCAGGAGGGGAGCCCCGCGGATGAGCGCTCGGCGCCCTTCAGGCGATCACTGGCGTCGCGGTGATAGCCGATGAAATGCGTGAGCTGGCCGGCGGAGCTGCGCACCGGCTGCACCACGATCTCGTTCCAGAAGAGCGAGCCGTCGGGACGATAGTTGCGCACCAGCACGCGCGCGGGCTCGCCCTTCTCGAGCGCCTCGCGTAGCCGAGCGCGCGCTTCCTGATCGCGATCGGTGCCCTGGAGGATGCGCAGGTTGGTGCCGAGCAGCGCCGACACCGGATAGCCGCACATCTCGGCGAAGGCGCCGTTGACGAACAGCACCGGGCAGTCGCGGGCCTGCGCATCGCAGATCACGATGCCTTCGGGCGCGCTCTCGACTACGCGGCGCCAGGCCTCCGCGGACCAGTTGTTCATGTGTCGCGTCCGGCTTCCAGCGTCAGGGACGGTGCCGCGGTCGCGCGCGCCAGCAGCTCTCGCGCCCGCATCCATTCGGGCGAGGCCTCGAGCGCCGCCCGCGCCGGACTCGCCCGCCCGTGCAAGCGCACCAGGCGCAGGCTCGACGCCGGCTGGGGCTCGACATCCAGGTGCTCGAGCAGCTCGATGACGCTCGCGCGGTTGTTACAGACGGGTAGCATGTCGCAACCTGCCGACAGGGCCTGCTGCGCCCGCGTGACGACGTCGCCGTACGCGGCAGCGGCCCCTCCCATGGACAGATCATCACTGAACACTACCCCCTGAAACACCAGCTCTCCGCGCAGCACGTCGCGAATCCAGCGGCTGGAAAGGCTTGCCGGGGCCGGATCCACCACCGGAAACAGCACATGGGCCGCCATGACGGCCGGCAGCCCGTTGGCGATCAGCCGCCGGTAGGGGGTGAGATCCCCGGCGAGGTCCGGCAGGGAGCGCCGGTCGACCGGGAGCGTCAGGTGGGAGTCCGCCACCACCGCCCCGTGACCGGGAAAGTGCTTGGCGGTGGCCGCCATGCCGGCATCGCGCATTCCGAGCATCCAGGCGAGCGAGAGCTGCGCGACCGCCTCGGGCTCGGCGTGGAAGGCCCGATCCCCGATGACGCTCACGCCATGATCGAGGTCCACGCACGGGGCGAAGGAGATGTCGACTCCGTGGGCACGCAGCTCCGCCGCCATCAGCCATCCCATGGCCCGCGAGAGCGCAAGTCCCGCGCGCGCATCGAGGTCGAACTCGTGACCCGAGCGGCGCGCGGGCGGCAGCACCGAGAAGCCCTCCCGGAAGCGCTGCACCCGCCCGCCCTCGTGATCGACGGCCACGATGAGCGGCGGGGTGCGCTCGGCGTGGATTGCGCTCGCGAGAGCGGTGAGCTGCGCGGGATCGGTGTAATTGCGCGTGAAGAGGATGACGCCGCCGACCAGCGGATGATGCAGGAGCTCCCGATCCTCGGCAGTGACGCTCGTCCCCGCCAGATCGATCATCAGGGGACCGAGACTCATGCGGCGGGTCTCCCGGCCGCGGTGCGCGGGCCGCCGGGAACGAGCAGCGCGAGCGATTCCACGTGCGCCGTGTGCGGAAACATGTCGACCACGCCGGCCTTCTCGAGCTCGAAGCCGTGCTCGTGCACCAACATCGAGAGATCCCGCGCAAGGCTCCCCGGATGGCAGGAGACATACAGCACGCGCCGCGGTGCCAGCGCCGCCACCGCCGCGAGCACCGCGCGCGCCCCGGTGCGCGGCGGGTCGAGCAGCACATGGGTGTAGGACTCGCGCATCCAGGGGAGCGCCGGATCGGGCGGAGTGCCGAGATCGGCGCGGTGGAACTCGGCGTTGGCGATGCGGTTGCGCGCGGCGTTGCCGCGGGCGCGCTCGATGAGGGCGCCCTCCCCCTCCACTCCCACCACGCGTCCGGCCGAGCGCGCGAGCGCCAGGGTGAAGTTACCGAGCCCGCAGTACAGGTCGAGGAGGCTCGATGAGCCATCGAGCTCGAGGAGCTTCCCGGCGCGCGCGATCAGCGCGTCGTTGACCGCGCCGTTCACCTGGATGAAGTCGGTCGGCGCGAACTCGAGCTCGACGCCCGCTCCCGCGAGCGCATAGCGCAGCGGCTCCCCGGGAGGCTCGAGCTCGCGCACCGAATCGAGTCCCCCGGGCTGCAGGTACAGCCGCAGGCGGTGGGCTCCCGCGAATTCGCGCAGCCGCGCCAGATCCGCTTCCGAGGGTGTGGCGAGCACCCGCAGCACCAGAGCCGTCGCGTTGTCGGCGACCGCGACCTCGATCTGCGGCAGCTGCTCGCGGATCGTGAGCTCGCCGAGCATGACGGCGAGCGGGGCGATCAGCTCCCCCACGGGGGCGGTGAGCACCTCGCAGCGCGAGAGCTGCGCCACGTAGGGCGCGGCGCGCTCGCGGAATCCCACCACCACGCAGCCCTTCTTGTGCACGAACTTCACGCCGAGGCGCGCGCGGCGGCGGTAGCCCCACTCAGGTCCCGCGAGCGGCTCGAGCCAGCTCGCGGGCTCGACGCGCCCGACTCGCGCGAGAGTCTCCTTCAGCTCGGTCTCTTTCGCCGCGAGCTGTGCGGCACCCGAGAGGTGCTGCAGGGCGCAGCCCCCGCACACCCCGAAGTGCGCGCAGCGCGGCGCCACTCGCTCGGGCGAGGCGCTCAAGAGCTCGAGCAGCTCGCCGTCGTCGTGCTGGCGGTGTCGGCGGGTGCGACGGAAGCGGATCCGCTCGCCGGGCAGCGCACCCGGCACGAACACCGTCTTGCCTGCCCGCACCACGCCTTCGCCATCGCGGGTGAGTCCGCTCACGGTGGCCGTCTCGGCCGGAGCCTCCGCCGAGCGCGCCTCGGCGGGCGAAGGCGCCGAGCGCGCGGCGGGGCTCACGGGGCCTTCTCCCAGGCGGCGAGGAACTCGGCGAGGTGGGGCTCGCGCGAGGCGCGGAGCAGCGCTTTCACGCGCTCGATCTCCTCCAGGTGCTGCGCGCGGGGGAGGAGGCCGCGCAGCTGCGCAAAGCGCAGGTAGATCAGCCAGGTGTTGAGCACGTCGGTCTCGCAGTAGCGGCGAATCCCCTCGAGGTTGCCGCTCTGCCAGGCCTCCCAGACCTGACTGCCCTCGAAGCCGAGCTTGCCCGGGAGCCCGAGCAGGCACGCCATGTGGGCGAGCGACACGCGGCCGCGCCGCTGGAAGCCCGACAGCACGTCCATGAGATCGGTGTGCCGCCAGTGATAGCGGCTCAGGTAGTTGTTGTAGCGGAAAGCCGGATCCTGCTCGCCGCTCTCCCAGAAGCGCGCCGCTTGCACCCCCCGGAGGAGCGCCCGGTAGGTGAGCACCGGCAGATCGAACGACGAGCCGTTCCAGGACACGAGGTCGGGGGAGAATTTCTCGATGCCGTCGAAGAAGCGCTGCACCAGCTCCCCTTCCCCCGTGCCGGTCTCGCCGAGACTCCAGAGCTTCAGGCCCTCCTGGGTGCGCAGCGCACAGGCGATCGCAACCACCCGGTGCTGCTCGAGCGACAGGAAGTCCCCGCCCGTGTCCTGGCGGCGCAGCGCAAACATCGCCTTCGCGACCTCGCCGTCCGCGAGGTCCCCGAGCCCGTAGAGCCGCCTGCCGAGCTCGACGTCCGGCACGGTCTCGATGTCGAACACGAGGGTGTTCACGAGTGTGCTCATCCGGCCTTCATGAGCACGGCCACCGCCACCACGAGTCCCGCCTCGTCGGTCAGCGTGACGTGCGCCTCCCCGATCCCGAGCGCGCGGCGCACCCGCTCTCCGCGCGCCGAGAACACCACCTCGGGCTTGCCCCAGGAGTTCTGCACCACCCCGACGTCGCGGATCCACATCCCGTGCGAGAAGCCCGTGCCCATCGCCTTGACGATCGCCTCCTTGGCGGCGAAGCGCATCGCCACGAAGCGCTCGCGGCGTTGAGTGCGCGCGAGCTGCGCCTGCTCCTCGGGCATGAGCAGATGCTCGAGGAAGCGCGTGCCGAAACGCTCGAGCGTGCGCGCGATGCGCCCGCTCTCGAGGACATCGACGCCGATGCCGAAGATCATGCGCGCGCCGCCACCATCAGGGCCTTCATCTCGCGCACCGCGGCGGCGAGACCTACGAACAGCGCCTGCCCGATCACGGCGTGCCCGATGTTGAGCTCGACGATCTCGCGCACCGCCGCGACCGGCTGCACGTTGTGGTAGTTGAGGCCGTGGCCGGCGTGCACCTCGAGGCCGAGACGCGCGCCGAGGCGCGCCGCGGCGTGCAGCCGCTCGAGCTCGGCGGCGCGCCGGGCGCCCGCTTCGGCGTAGGCCCCGGTGTGCAGCTCGATGACCGGCGCTCCGGCCTGCGCGGCGGCCTCGACCTGCCGCGGCTCCGGATCGATGAACAGCGCCACCCGCACGCCCGCCTGATGAAGCTGCGCGCACGCCTCGCGGATGCGCGAGAGCTGGGCGGCGACGTCGAGCCCCCCTTCGGTGGTGATCTCCTGGCGCCGCTCGGGCACCAGGCAGCCGTCCTCGGGGCGCAGCTCCGCGGCGATACGCAGCATCTCATCGGTCACCGCGAGCTCGAGGTTCATGCGCGTCTGCAGCAGCCCCCGGAGCGCGCGCACGTCGCGATCCTGGATGTGACGGCGGTCCTCGCGCAGATGCAGCGTGATGCTGTCGGCGCCGGCGCTCTCGGCGGCGAGCGCGGCGTGCACGGGGTCGGGAAAGCGGCTGCGCCGCGCCTGGCGCAGTGTCGCCACGTGATCGATATTGACCCCTAGAGCAATGCTGCCGTTCGTCATCGCGCCGCCTTTCGCATCATCGATTTCGCCACCGTGCGCGCCACCCCACGCGTGGCGAGCGGCCGGCCCTCGAGGCAGGCGGCGAGCGCCGCCTGCAATACTCGCCGCGCGTCCTCGAGCGCGCGGGCGCCGGTGAGGCTCTCGCCCGCCAGGTCGAGGAGCGAGCGCCCGGCGAGCGCGCTGCCCGCCCCGGTGCGCGAGGGCGTAAGCCCCTGCCCGGCCCGGAAATGATAGTACTCGTCGGCTTCGATGCGCTTGCCGGAGCGCGCCTCGGTGGTGAGATCCAGCCCGTAGCCGAGACCCTGCAGCAGCCGCTTCTCGAAGATGCGCAGCACCGGCTCGAGCGGCGCCCCGGCGCGCAGTCGCGCCAGCGCCTCGTGATAGTGATCGAAGAGCTCCGGGTGCGGATCATGGCGCGTCGTGAGCCGGATCAGCAGCTCGTTCAGGTAGAAAGCGGCCAGGAGACACGCCGGCGGGAGGGGCGCGCACTGCTCCGCGCGCTCGGCTCCCGTGAGGGTCGGCGCCTCGCCCCGCCCGCTCCATGACAGGAGCAGCGGCTGAAACGGCTGCAGCACCGGAGCGAGCTTCGCGCCCGGGCCCCGCACTCCGCGCGCGAACAGCGTGAACCGGCCGTGCTCGCGGGTGAGCACTTCGAGAATGCGGCTGGTATCGCGCCACGGGCGGTGGTGCAGCAGGTAGCCGGAAGCGAGATCGATGCGGTGGCGGCCCGGGCTCATTCCACTCCGAGCTCCCTCAAGGCGCGGGCGTTGTCGGCCCAGTTCTGCCGCACCTTGACCCAGAGGTTCAGGTGGAGCCGCCTGCCGAGCATCCCGTTCAGCGCGAGCCGTGCCGAGCGCCCCACGCGCCTCAAGCGCTCGCCGCGGGCGCCGATGACGATGGGCTTCTGGCCGGGGCGATCCACCCAGACCGCGGCATCGACGGTGAGCTGCCCCTCCTCCTCGGCGAGCCGCTCGACCTCCACCGCGATACCGTAGGGCACCTCCTGGTTCAGCTCGAGGGTGAGCTTCTCGCGGATCATTTCCGCGATCCGGAACGCGAGGCCCCGATCGGTGAGCTCCTCCGGAGGGTAGAGCGCCGGGGAGCGCGGCAGATGCGCCGCGATCGTGTCGCGCAGATCCCCGACGTTGTCGGCCTTGAGCGCCGAGAGCGGTACGATGGCGAGAAAGTCATGCCGTGCGCCGAGCTCCGCCAGATACGGGAGCAGTCGCGCGCGCGGGCGCACGCGATCGATTTTGTTTGCTGCCGCGATGGCCGGGCGCGCGGTGCGGACGATGCGCTTGAGAGTAAGCTCATCCTCGCGCGTCCATTGCAGCGCTTCCACCACCAGCACTGCCAGGTCCGCGTCCGCGAGCGCCGCGGTGGCGGTGCGATTCATCGCGCGATTCAATGCGCGGCTCGCCTTCTCGTGCAGCCCGGGCGTATCGACGAAGGCGATCTGCGCCCCGGGCAACGTGCACACCCCGAGGATCCGATGGCGGGTCGTCTGCGGGCGGGGCGTGACGATGCTGAGCTTCTCTCCGACGAGAGCGTTCAGCAGCGTCGACTTGCCGACGTTCGGCCGCCCGACGAGAGCTGCCAAGCCGCAGCGGAACTCCGGCGCGGGACCGGCGCCCGTCATGCGGGCCGGTCCGCGCGCGGATCGGTCTCGATCTCGGCGAGCATGCGCTCGGCGGCCTCCTGCTCCGCGCGGCGGCGGCTCGAGCCCCGTCCCTGCACACGACGCCCGAGCTCGGGCACCTCGCAGCTCACCTCGAAGGTCTGCGCGTGCTGCTCGCCCTGAGCGCTGAGAATGGCGTAGCGCGGCAGAGTAAGACTGCGCGACTGCAGGTACTCCTGCAAGCGCGTCTTGGCGTCTTTGAGCTCGCCGACCTCGGGAAGCGCGGCGATCCGCCCGGCAAACAGCCGCGCGATCACCGGCTGCGCGGCGGCGAGTCCGCCGTCGAGAAAGATCGCACCGCAGAGCGCTTCCAGCGCATCGGCCAGAATCGACTGGCGCCGAAAGCCGCCGCTCGAGAGCTCGCCCGACCCGAGCTGCAGCGACTCCCCGAGTCCCAGCGCGCGCGCCACTTCGGCGAGCGGCTCGCGACTCACGAGCCGGGCGCGCAGCCGACTCAGGTCCCCTTCGGACGCCTGCGGAAAGGCCTCGTAGAGCCGTTGCGCGATGGCGAGGTTCAGCACCGCATCCCCGAGGAACTCGAGCCGCTCGTTGTTGGGACCCGAGGCGCTGCGGTGGGTCAGCGCGGCGCGAAACAGCGACAGGTCGCGCGGCTCGTAGCCCACCCGCTCGCGCACCCAGCGTCCTGGCCAGTCGGCGCTCGTCATGTCCTGCGCTTCGGCGCCTCCTCGAGGCCCACCGGCCGCGCCGCTATTCGCCGCCGCTCCCGGCGGTGCGAACCTTCTTATCGAAAGTCACGCGCAGCGACACGTTCGCGAACAGCGGCACCTCATCGTCGTAGGCGGCCTCGATCTGCCAGGCCCCGCCGTCGCGCTTGATCGTGATGTCCTTGATGGTCGGGAACTCGACCATGTCGATCTCGAAGTGCCGGTCGATCGCGGTACGGATCGGCTGGGCGTCGCTCGCGCTGCGGTTGTCGCTGGCCGCCTGCTCGATGGCCCGCACCACCTTCAGGTAGTTGAGGTACACCGGCGTCAGACGGATGGCGGCGTAGGCCAGGATCGCGATCGGCGTGAGCAGGAACAGCCAGCCGATCGCGGTGACACCCTTTTCCCTCTTGCGCATTGATGCAACCCCCAAGGACCTGTTGCCGGTGCAGCGCCCGCTCCCCTCATGGAATGGCGGAGCCGATGCGGCTCCACAGGGGGCCGCCCGAGCGGCGCAGATCCCAATTGAACCAGATCCGGGTGGCCCGGCCGACCAGATTCTCCTCGGGCACGTAACCCCAGTCGCGCCCGTCGTCGCTGTTGTCGCGGTTATCGCCCATCATCAGATAATGCCCCGGCGGCACGTCGCCGACAAACGGGGCCATCTTGCCGCTGCCGGGCGCGTCCTCGTCCCCGCAGACGTAGCCGCGCACGCCGCGCCGGTTGCACGCCGGCAGCACCGGCTGGCGATCGAGCGCCACCGGGCAGAATAGCGCCTCGTGCTCGTGTCTGCCGAGGCGCTCCATCGCGAGCGACAGGTTCACGTAGCAGCCGTCGTCGTACTTGCGGGGCTCGACCCGGAACTGAAGCGGCTTGCCGTTGATCACGATGCGATTGTCGCGCACCTCGACGTGGTCGCCGGGCAAGCCGACCAGGCGCTTGATGAAGTTGGTCGAGGGATCGACCGGCCAGCGGAATACCACCACATCGCCGCGCTGGGGCTCGCCGACGTCGAGGATCTTGCGGTTGATCACCGGCAGGCGCAGCCCGTAGGCGTACTTGTTGACGATGATGAAGTCGCCGTCGAGCAGCGTCGGCATCATCGAGTCGGAGGGAATCCGGAACGGCTCGAAGACGAACGAGCGCAGCAGCAGCACCACCAGTGCCACCGGGAAGAAGCTGCGCGCGTAGTCGACGGTTCCGGGCTCCGGCGTCAGCGTCGGGTCGCGGCCCGCGGCGCGCGCCGCGGCGCTGCGCCGCGGCGCGATAGCCAAGGCGTCCAGCGCCCACACCAGTCCCGTCGCCACGGTGATCGCCAGCAGCACCGCGCTGAAGTCCAGCCGCTCGGCGAGCAGCAGCCGCAGCACCGCGGCGACGATCAGCACCGGCAGCGCCCCGTACAACAGCCGCATCAGCGGCGCATCGCGTGCTGTCCGGGCGCTCGCGGCGATCGCCCGCTGCGGGCGCAGCAGCCAGTCGTCGACGATGCAGACCACCGTCACGGGCAGCGCCAGCCAGGACAGCAGAACGATGAGCGGCATCAGCGTCTGTAACATGGCAACCCTTATGGTCGATCTCAGTGTTTGCGGCCGACCTGCAGCACCGCGAGAAACGCCTCCTGCGGAATCTCGACGTGTCCGAGCTGCTTCATGCGCTTCTTGCCCTCCTTCTGCTTCTCGAGGAGCTTGCGCTTGCGGGTCACGTCGCCGCCGTAGCATTTCGCGAGCACGTTCTTGCGCAGCGCCTTGACCGTGGCGCGCGCGATGACCGCGCTGCCGATGGCCGCCTGCACCGCCACCTCGAACATCTGCCGCGGGATCAGCTCCTGCATCTTGTCCACCAGCTCGCGGCCGCGCTGATAGGCGCTGTCGCGGTGCACGATGATCGACAGCGCATCGACCTTGTCGCCGTTGATGAGGATATCCAGCTTCACCAGCGGTGCGGCCTGAAAGTGGCTGAACTCGTAATCGAAGGAGGCGTAGCCGCGGCTCGCGGACTTCAGGCGGTCGAAGAAGTCGAGCACCACTTCCGCGAGCGGCAGCTGGTATTGCAGCGACACCTGGGTGCCGAGGTACTGCATCTTGTTCTGCGTACCGCGCTTCTCGGTGCACAGCTTCAGCACCGCGCCGACGTGATCGGGCGGCACCAGGATGTTGGCCACGATGATCGGCTCGCGGATCTCGTCGATGTCGCCGGTTGAGGGAAGCTTGGCGGGATTGTCGACGTACTCGATCGCCCCGTCGGCGCGCGCCACCTCGTATACCACCGTGGGCGCACCCGTCACCAGCGTGAGCTGGTACTCGCGCTCGAGCCGCTCCTGGACGATGTCCATGTGCAGGAGCCCCAGGAACCCGCAGCGAAACCCGAACCCGAGCGCCCCCGACACCTCCGGCTCGTAGTGCAGCGCCGAGTCGTTGAGGCGCAGCTTCGAGAGCGCGTCGCGAAATTTCTCGTAATCCTCCGAGTTGACCGGGAAGAGCCCGGCGAACACCCGCGGCTTGATCTGCTTGAACCCGGGGAGCGGCGCGGCTGCCGGCCGGTTCTCGAGCGTGATGGTGTCGCCGACCGGCGCCCCGTCGATCTCCTTGATGCCCGCCACGACGAACCCCACATCGCCCGCCGAGAGCTCGCGCGCCACCACCGGCTTCGGCGTGAAGCGCCCCAGGCGATCGACGAGGTGACTGCGGCCGGTGGACACGACGCGGATCTTGTCGCCGCTCTTCAGGCTGCCGTTCATCACCCGCACCAGCGACACGACGCCGACGTAGTTGTCGAACCAGGAGTCGATGATCAGCGCCTGGAGCGGCGCCGCGGCCGAGCCGCGCGGCGGCGGAATGCGCCGGATGAGGGTCTCGAGAAGCTCGGGCACCCCCTCGCCCGTCTTGGCGCTGACCGGCGCCGCATCGGTCGCCTGGATGCCGATGATCTCCTCGATCTCGCGGGTCACGCGGTCGGGATCGGCCGAGGGCAGGTCAATTTTGTTTATGACCGGCAGCACCTCCAGGCCCTGCTCGATGGCGGTGTTGCAGTTGGCGACACTCTGCGCCTCGACGCCCTGGGAGGCGTCCACCACCAGCAGCGCCCCGTCGCAGGCGGCCAGTGAGCGCGACACTTCATAGGAGAAATCCACGTGCCCGGGCGTATCGATCATGTTCAGCTGGTAGCGCTCGCCGTCGCGCGCGGTGTAGTAGAGCGTCACGCTCTGCGCCTTGATGGTGATCCCGCGTTCGCGCTCGAGCTCCATCGAATCGAGCACCTGTGCGTGCATCTCGCGGTCCGCGAGTCCCCCGCACAGCTGGATGAACCGGTCGGCGAGGGTCGATTTGCCGTGGTCAACGTGCGCGATGATGGAGAAATTACGTATGTGCCGCATGAATCCGCGAGGTACTGCCGCATGCTGCCGCGCCCGAGAGCCCTGCGGCCGGCGGATTATAGGGAAGTTTGGCCCCGGAAGGAGTGTGCGGGGCCGCGGGGCGAGGGGTGCGGATGCTCAGCCGCCCGCGCCCGGGGGCGGCCGCAGCGCCCGGGCGAGCTCGCCCGGGTCGAGCCGGTGGCGACACACCACCGTGCCGTCGACCAACAGCACCGGAACGTCGAGTCCGTGACGGCGCCGTAGCAGCGGGTCCGCGTCGACGTCGACCACGTCGACCGGGGGTAGCGCGATGCTGCGCCCGAGCTTATCGAGCTCCGCCAACATCTCCTCGCACAGCGCGCAATCGCGGCGATGCACGACGATCAGGCGCGGCGCCGGCATGTGTCGTCAGCGCCGGCGCGGGCCGACGGACGCGGGCTCCTGGGCCTTCACTTGCCGTGCGCCTTCACTTGGGTGGCGATGAACCGCACGGTGTCCGGCGGAACCTCGCCCACGGCCGTGATCTTGTGACCGTCGACCACGGTCGAGAACGCGGACGAGGAGCCGACCTCGGCGGTCTCGGCCACCGGGGACTCCCCTGCCTTCGCCGCACGTTGCGGCTCGACGAACACCGACACCGAGGCGAGCCCGTCGGTGAACACCAGGTGATCGACGGGGTCGGTCGAGCCCGGAAGCGTCTGGGCGGAGCGGCCGGTCATCTTGAACCCGGGCGGCAGCCGCGTCGCACTCCAGGCCATCGCCCCCCCCGCCATCGTCCCCCCCGCCTGCGCGGGCGGCGGGGTCTCGTTGCGCAACCACTGGAAGCCTTCGGTCGAGACTTCGGTCCTGAAGGCCGAGTCGGGGATGCGCGAGGGGAGCGTGAGGCTCGCGAACACGATCTGCTCGATCACGTGCCCGTGGGTGTCGCACAGCTGGGTCTTGAGCGGCATGGCGGTGGAATCATCGATCCACAGCCGGTAGCCGTAGCGGTACTCGTCCTTGGGCGAGACCGTGATGATGTGGGTGTCGCGACGGTTGAGGCGCGTGCGGCCGACCTCGCGGATGTCGTAGAAGCTCGCGGTCTGATCGGTGACGGCGGGAAAGCCCACCAGGGATTCCTCGGGCGGGCGCTGCTCGACCACGACGGTGCGCTTGTCCGGCAGGTAGCAGCTCAGGCTCGCTCCGGTGCGGACGAACTCCCGGCCCGAGCCGTCGAGGGAGGCCAGCCGCTCGGAGACCGTGCCGTCCTGCACCCGGTGGATGATGCGCAGCATCTCCACGTGACCGCCGTGCCAGTGCGAGAAGGTACCGTCGTAGTTGCGCGTCGTGAGCGCCTGGTTCATGCGTTCGAGCCAATGCGTCGGCGCTTGCTCCTCGGCCGGCGCCACCCCCGTGGCCGTCCAGGCGAGCGCCAGCGCGGCGAAGTGCTCGTTACGGAAGGTTGGCCTGGACATCGTGCGGTTCCTCGGCGGTGATCGACTCGCTCGCGGCGTTGGCCGACTCGCTCGTCATGAAGGCCGAGAGCAGATTGCGACGGGCGACGGGCGAGGACACCATGCTGTGCGCCACGACGTAGTTCGCGAGCGTCGTGCTCGGCACGAGCACCGCTCGCGCCGCGGGCGCGCGCGGCACCACGTAGCTCAAGCCCTGACCGGGGGCGATCGCGTCCGCGGTCGCGGGGGCCGTGGTCTGGGCGGTCCGCTGCGCGCTCAGGGTCGCCCCGGAGAGTGGACCCTGCGCCCGCAGCCACAGAACGGAGACGGCGGCCACCCCGGCGGCCATCGCAGCCCCGGCGACCGGCTGCCACCAGCGCAGCGCTGCGCGCCGCACACCCTGCGCGGCGGCAGAGCCGCTGAGCGCCGGCTCGGTCAGAATGACCGCGCTCACCCGGCCGGCGAGCGGCGGGTTGAGCGACACGCCGCGCTCGGAGCGGACCGCCGCGCCGATGACCGCATAGCGGCCCCAGCGGGATTTCAGCTGCTCGTCGCGCGACAGCCGCCGCGCGAGCAGCTCGCACTGCTCCGGCGCCAGCTCGTCGTCGAACATGGCCGATAACTGACTGTCGAGCTCCTCGTTCATCCGATCTCCTCCGCGCGTCCCAGACCGCCCTCGAAAACCTGCCGCAGGCGGCGGTCGATGGCCTCGCGCGCCCTGAAGATGCGCGAGCGCACCGTTCCCACCGGGCAGGCCATGGCCGCGGCAATCTCCTCGTAGGACAACCCCTCGAGCTCGCGCAGCACGATCGCGGTGCGTAAGTCCTCCGGCAAGGCGTCAATCGCGGCGTTGACGGTCGAGCGGATCTCGTCCGTCAAAACCAGACCCTCCGGGGTCTCGGCATCCTTCATGCGGCTTTGCATGTCATAGGACTCTTCGTTGCTGCGGTCGAGCTCATATTCGATGGGGCTGCGATCACGGGAGACCACGGCGTTCTTCGCGGTGTTAATGGCTATGCGATACAGCCAGGTGTAGAAGGCGCTGTCGCCGCGAAACTGCGGCAGAGCCCGATAGGCCTTGATGAAGGCTTCCTGAGCGATATCCTCAGCTTCGGCTGGGTTGCGCACGTAGCGCATGACCAGCTTGACGAGTTTGTGCTGGTACTTGAGCACCAGCGCATCGAATGCCCCCTTGTCTCCGTGTTGGACGCGGCGTACCAGGCTCAGATCACTTGCATCGGCGCTCATGCGCCCCCCCGTCTCCTTATGCAGCAGGGCGGCCGTGCCGTGCGCTCAAGTAGACTCTGACCTCACCCGAAAGTTCATCAGCGACAGCCGGCGGCATAGCCGCTCGTACACCTCAGAATAGCGCCGACCCACCCTCGTTAGCGACATAAGCCCGGATCGCCCTTGCCAGAGCGGCCAGATGGGGCTCGGGCGGGGTGCTTTCGCCCAGCAGGTACGCCGCCAGCACGGGGTCGGGGAGCGAGAGCAGCTCTTCCAGCGCCCGGCGCTGCCGCGGGCAGGCGTCGGGGAGGGCATGGTGCGCGAAGCGCTCGAGCATCACGTCGAGCTCCTTCATGCCGCGGCGGCACCGCCAGAGGAGCCGCCGCGCCTCGGTTTCGAGCGGGGCGGGGGAGGAGGCGGGGGCGGACGGGTGTGGCGCGACCACGTTCAGCTCTGGCGCTCGACGAGCATCTTCTTGATCTCCGCGATCGCCCGCGCGGGATTCAGGTCCTTCGGGCACACGTCGGTGCAATTCATGATCGTGTGGCAGCGGTAGAGCCGGAAGGGGTCCTCGAGCTCATCCAGCCGCTCGCCGGTCGCCTCGTCGCGGCTGTCGATGATCCAGCGGTAAGCGGCCAGGAGCGCGGCGGGACCGAGGAAGCGCTCGCTGTTCCACCAGTAGCTCGGGCAGGCGGTCGAGCAGCAGGCGCACAGGATGCACGCCGCCGGCCGGTCGATGCGCTCCTGGTCTTCCTTCGACTGCAGCCGCTCCCGATCCGGGGGCGCCGGGGTGCGCGTCTGCAGCCAGGGCTTCACTGCCGTGTACTGCGCGTAGAAGTTCGTGAGGTCCGGGACCAGATCCTTCACCACCGGCATGTGCGGCAGCGGGTAGATGCGGATTTCGGCGGGCAGATCCGCCATCGCCGTGGTGCAGGCGAGGCGGTTGACGCCGTTGATGTTCATCGCGCACGAGCCGCAGATGCCCTCGCGGCACGAGCGGCGGAAGGTGAGCGAGGAATCGATGGCGGCTTTGATCTGGATCAGCGCATCGAGCACCATCGGACCGACGCTCCCGCTCTCGAG
>MNCZ01000123.1 GCA_001914695.1 Gammaproteobacteria bacterium 13_2_20CM_66_19
TGAACAGACCCAGCGCGAGCACCGCCAGCGCCAGCCACGGCGCAGAGGGTCGACGATCTTCAATCATGGCTTCCTCCTCCAATCAATGACTTTCCGTTTCGATAAAGAACCGGCGCAGCTCCTGGGCCACGCGTGCCGGCTGTCCGCGCCGATCGCTGTTACCTGAGGCCTCGTGCCCGAGTCCGGGAAACTCGACACGCTTCACGTGCGGCACGACCTGCTCGAGGGCGTCAAGAGCTGATCTCAAAAACGCCGGACTCTTGCTTCCGCCCAGCAACAACACCTCGGCGGAGAGCGTTCTGAAGCTCTCCAGTGCCCCCTCCATATCGATGACGAGCCGAAAGTCGTAGTGCAGGGTCGGCGCGAGCATTCGCATGGTGACATCGTCGCGGCCGGCCTTCTTATCCTCGCTTGCCAGCATCATCGTCGTGAGCCGTTCCAGCAGCCAGCGGGGCATGAGATTGAGCATCGGTGGCCCCATCTGCGCGCCTTTCATGCCGGTGATCAGCGCCGAGGCGACCCTCCCCTGGGCGATCTCCCGGTCGAAGCGTGTTAACCAGGCCGCAGCCGACGGCCCGTCGACCAGCAGTGGCGGTTCGAAGATGGCGGCTCTGTGAATCGCGCCCAGGGTGAGCGCCGCCTGCAGGCAGATGATGGCCCCTGAGCTGATACCCGCGACGTAGTGGGCGTCCGTTTTGGCGAGGACAGCGTTGAGGTCTTCGACATCTTGCGTGATGCTGTGCTGGTCGCGATAGGGTCCGCTCAAGCCGCGGCCACGCCGGTCGGGCAGGTAGACCGAGAAGCCATCAGCCAATTCCTCCGCGAGCTGCACGTGGCTTTGGGACGACTCCATGGCGCCATGCAGCACGACCAGGCCGGGGCCGTGGCCCAGCTGACGGTAGCCGATGGCGGTTCCGTCTTTGGAGATAACCGAGCCGGTCACGGACGGCTCGGCGAGCGTTGATTGATTCTTGAGAGCGTTTGTTGACATAGGGTCAAGCCCCTCCTTCTTGATTACGCCTCAGGAGCCTGGCTATACTCGGGGTTGCGCGCCCTTGAGCGCCAGGTTCCCTGATGGAACCGACTCGAGGAACACGACCTCTGACGGAGTGCGCTGAACACTTCGCCGGAGGTCGTTGTTTGTCATCCGCTGTCACCTCCTTCTTTCCCGCTCTCGAAGGCATCGCCGACGGCCTTCATCTGCTCCTTGGTGATCCATAACTTGCCACTCTGAATGTCATCGACGAGGCTGCGAACCCATTCGAGCTCCGCGCGCTTCATCGCCACGGCATACTCGCCTTCGACCAGGAAGAGCCGGGGCAGGCCCATCCCCAGAAAGTTCTTGAGCTGTTTGTCCGCACCAGCGATCTGGCTATCGAGCAGCGCGATCCGCGTTTTCAGCAGGCGGGCGACCTCGTCCTTGTCGAGTGCCGCCATAAAGGCGAGCGCGGCGGCGAATCGCGGATACTCGCTCAGCGGCTGGGTCAGCAGCTCCGCCAGCCAGCCGGTGATCTCGTCGCGACCGGCCTCGGTGATCGAGTAGACCGTTCGCTCCGGCCGGCGTCCCTCGCGGCTCGTCTCCTGCGATTTGATGAAACCACCCGCTTCGAGACGCTCGACGGTGTCGTAAATCGACCCACCCTTGATCCTGATCACCTGGTCGTGGCCGCGCTCCTTCATCGTCGATTTCATCTCGTAGGGGTGCATGGGGCGCTCCATGAGCAGGTTCATGACAGCCAGCGCCAGGGGGGTTCGTGGAAGTTCGCGGTTAGGCTTCATCGATTAGTCGATACCGACTATACCTGACCGACTAACCGATGTCAACTAGATTTAGGAGACCTTACGGCATCCTTATAGAGAGCGGGCACGATATACGGTCGTGAGCGTGGGCGCCCGGCGGATCCTCGTGGTCGACGACGACCCGATGGTTGCCACGACCGTCCAGCGCGTCCTCCGTCCGGAAGGCTACGACGTCGATGTCGCGCTCGGCGGCGCCCAGGCGCTCGAACAAGTTCGCGCGCTCCGGCCCGACCTTGTCATCCTCGATCTCATGATGCCCGGCGTCGACGGGCTCGAGGTGTGCCGGCAGTTGCGCGCGAATGGGGACCTGCCCGTCCTGATGCTCACCGCACGCAGTGGAACGGTGGACCGCGTCAAAGGGCTCGACACCGGCGCCGACGACTACTTGGTGAAACCCTTCGCCTATGCCGAGCTGCTCGCCCGCGTCCGCGCCTTGCTGCGCCGCTCGCCGCCCCCGGCGAGCATCCTGCGGTTCGCCGACCTGACCATGGAAGTCGCAACCGGCGAGGTCCGTCGCGGCGAGCGCGTGATCGCGCTGACCGCGCGGGAGTTCGCGTTGCTGGCACACTTTCTGCGGCATCCTCGCCTGGTGCTGACGCGGGATCAATTGCTGGCGGCCGTCTGGGCGGGCGAGGATACTGACGACAACGTCGTGGCGGTCTACGTCGGCTACCTGCGCGCCAAGCTGGACGGCGACGGCGCGCCGCGGTTGATCCAGACGGTCCGAGGCTTCGGTTACAGCTTGCGCGAGGCCTGACGTGTCCTTCCGGCTGCGGCTGACCTTCTTCGGCGCCACACTGGTGGCCCTGACGCTGCTCGCCTTTGGCTGGCTGGTCTACGAACTGGCCGCGAACAGCCAGGCGACTGCGCAGGACGCAGCCCTGAAGCAACGCGCCGCCGATGCGCTGACATCGGTGAGCACGGCTCCCGCCGGCGAGCTCAACGGCGCGGCGACACCGTCGCTCAGCGGCGCAGAAGACCTGCGACGCCGCACCGACCCGTTCACCGAAGTGCTCGCCTCGTCCGGTGGCGTGCTGTCGAGCACCGGTCGTGTCGGGAGCGCGGCTCCCGCCGTGCCGGCGACTCTGCTCGACGCCGCGGCGAACGGCGGCACGCTGGCGACCGTCGACGCATCAGCATCGCCCCAGCTGCGGCTGTACGCGACGCCGTGGACCCGAACCGACCTGGGCTTGCGCGGTTTCGTGGTGGCCGGCCAGCCGACCAGTATCCAGAGCGAGAACCTCAAGGGTCTCCGTGGCTTCTTCATCGTTTCGTCGATTCCCACGTTGCTCGCGGCCTTCCTGGCCGGTTGGCTGATCACGGGGCGCGCGCTTCGGCCGCTCCAGTCTGTGGTGGAGACCGCCGATTCGATCGCCAGAACACGCGACTTCAAGCGACGGCTCCCTCCGGCGAAGCGGAGGGACGAGATCGGCCTCCTCAGCGAGCGCTTCAATGGCATGCTGGAACAGGTTGAAGCGGCGAACCAGCAGCTGACGGTCGCGCTCGAGGCCCAGCGCCGCTTCGTAGCGGACGCGTCGCACGAGCTAAGGACGCCGCTGACCACGGTCCGGGGCAACGCGGACTTGCTGGCGCAGGGTCCGGCTCTGACGGAGGAGGTGCGCGCCGCGGCGGCCCGTGACATCGCCAGCGAGAGCGAGCGGATGAGCCGGCTGGTCGAGCGCTTGCTGACGCTGGCCCGGGCGGACGCCGGTCAGCACCTCGAGCTGGCCCCACTCGCGCTGCGGCCGCTGGTCGACTCAGTCTGCCGGCAGGCACAGGCGATCCACGAGGACCGACGTTTCCACAATGTCGGGCTTACCGACGCGACCATCGCGGGCGATGCGGATGCCATCACCCAGTTACTGTGGATCCTGGTCGACAACGGGGCGAAGTTCACGAGGGCGGGGGGTTCGGTCGAAGTCGGGCTCCGCCAGCACGATTCGACGGTGCTGCTCACCGTCGCCGACGATGGCATCGGGGTCGCCGGCGCCGAACAGGAACGAATCTTCCAGCGCTTTTACCAGGCGGACCCCGCCCGGTCGACCAACGGCACCGGGCTCGGGCTGTCGATCGCCCGCTGGATCGTCGAAGAGCATCACGGCACGATCAGCGTCCGGAACAACACCGGGCCGGGCTGCACCTTCACCGTCAGCCTGCCCCTCAGCTAGGATTCCCTCCCCCGCTTGCGGGGCAGGGCAGGGTGGGGGCTTACGTCGTTCTTACCGGCCACTTCTACGGTGGCGTCATGTACGACATCGCCGCAGAACATGCCCCGGCCATCGGCGCCACCATCGTCGTTGTCGTTTCGTTGTGGCTTGCCCTCGGCGCCTTCTCCACGCTCGCCCGCCGTCGAGTCACATGGGCGCTTACGCTCGTTGAGACCTACCGGGCGACATCCGGCATCACAAAGCTTGCCGGCATCTTGATGCTCGTGAGTGGCGTCATTCACCTGGCGCTGATCGCAAGCCATGAGGGCATCACCGGCGCGCTCTTCGTGATCGATGGTTTTGGGTTCATCGTGCTAGGCGCCACGGCATTCGTCACGTCGTGGTGGCGCCGGCCCGCCGTCCTCTGGCTGTTGGCGACAATCGTCGCCTACGTGATCTGGATCATCGCCGGGTGGGAAACCCCCGACCAGATCGGCATCGCCTGCAAGCTCATCGAGCTCGTCGCACTCGGCCTCGTCCTACGGCTCGGCCCGCAGGGCCTGCCGACATGGCCGCGCCGCCTGTGGCGGGCGGTTGCCTTTCCAACGCTCGTCAGCGTCGCGACCATCGGAATCTGGATAGGGGGTCTTGTACACCCCGATGCCCTCCATGCCCACGCCGGGGCCCTGCTTCAGCCGGTGGCGGAGGTCGCGACCGCGGAGCAGCGGGAGAGGGCCGCTCACCTGCTCGCTGACACCCGGGCGAGCATCACCCGCTACGGCGACCCGGCGGCCGCGATCGCCGCGGGGTTCAAACCGGGGCCGGCGTCGAGTGCCGAGCCACTTCGCCACTTCGAGAACGCGGCGAACGCCAAGATCATCCTCGACCCGAACCACCCGCAAGCGCTGGTCTACGTGCAGACGAAACACGGCCTGCAGCTGATCGGCGCCATGTACCAGATGCCGCGCGCCGGGCAGTGGGGCCCCGACCCGGGCGGGCCGTTGACGCAATGGCACCAGCACGAGGGCATCTGTTTCTCCCCCTTCGGCTTCGAGTTCAGCTTCGAGACGCCTTTCTGGACCTGCCCCGTCGGCTCGACCAGCGTCACGACACCGCCGATGCTGCACGTGTGGATCATCGACAACGGAAAGTTGGGACCCTTCGCCGCCGACCTCGACAAGACCGTCCAAAAGAACTTGCAAGGGAGTTGACGAGCCCATGAGCATCACCTCGCCGGCGATCAGCGCGAATACAATGGCGTCGCCCTCGAGCGCCCCGGAGGTCGCCTCTGTGCTGGTGGTCACGCAGGCGAGCCTTTCGTTGGTCGCTGGGCTGAGCGCGATCCCCTTCAGCATCGTCGAGCCGGGCTTTCGCCTCCTGAGCCTGGTGACCATCCTCGTCGCCATCGCGATGTTCTGGCTGGCACGAAACGTCCGCCGGCGGAAGCGCTGGGCGCGCCGCTGGGTCATCGCCCTGGAAGCGCTGAGCTTGACGGCGTCGCTGCTGTTGATGGTGCTTCCGATCGGCGCCATCCGCGGACCGGTGCCGATCCTCGTCAACCTCGTGATGCCGCCATCCGTTCTCTGGCTGCTGTTGTCCCGGCCGGGGCGCGCCGCCTTCCGAACCGCGGGACGATCAGACGCGCGCGGCGCTGCCCGAGGTTGCGCTCCGCCGAGAGAGCGCGTCGATCGTCACGGCGACGAGCAAGACAAAGCCGGTGACGATGAACTGCCACTGGACGTCGATCGCCAGTAGATAGAGGCCGTTGTAGATGCCGCCGATGACCAGGCCGCCGAGGACGCCATGCAGCATTTTGCCCCGTCCGCCAAACAGGCTCGTCCCTCCGATGACTGCAGCGGCGATGGCGTAGAGGACGATCTGTCCACCGTTGAAGTTGTTCGACATGCCGCCGAGGTAGGAGGCGTAGAGCAGGCCGCCGATGCCGGCGGTGAAGGCACAGAGAACGAAGCACCAGGTCCGGATCCACGCCAGGTTGACACCGGCTCGGCGCGCCGCCTCCGGGTTGCCGCCGATGGCGTAGATGTAGCGGCCGAAACGGGTTCGCTGTACCAGCATCATCCACACGGCCAGCACGGCCAGCACGATGGGAATGACCCACGGCACGCCCGCGAGCGTGCCGGTGGCGGCACGGTTGATATTGCAGATCGCGACCACGACGACCGAGACGACGGCGATCAGCGCAATCTTCAGGATCGTCAGGCTGGCTGGAGGGGCCACCAGGCCGCTCCGCCGGCGCCGGCTGTCACTCCACCAGAGGATGCCGCCGACGATTAGTACGAGGACCACCATGCCGATCCAGCTCAGCGTGGGATCGATCGTGCCCCACATCAACTTATGGAGGGCAACGATGTTGGGACTCTGTCCCAGGAGACCCGGGTAGCCGGAGAACGGCCCGAGGCCGAGCAGAATCAGCATTACGCCGCTGAGGACCAGCGAGAAGGCGAGCGTCACGATCAAGGACGAGAGGCGGAGACGGGTGATTAGCGTGCCCTGAATCAGTCCGATCAGCGCGCACACCAGCAACGCCGCGAGGATCGCGCCCCACCAGGGCCATTTGGTCGTGACGGGCTGCACCAGCTGCACTGCGATGACGCCTCCGACGCCGGCCGTGTAGCCAGTCGCCAGATCGATCTCGCCGAGCAGCAGCACGAAGATCTCGGCCATTGCGAGAACCATGAAGACGGCGCTCTGCTGGAACAGGTTGACGAGGTTCCCCGCCGACAGGAAGACGGGGCTGATGGCTGTAAAGACGATCGAGATGATGACGAGGCCGAGGACGACCGGGAGTACCCCACTTTCGCCCGCCCGCAGGCGCGTGAGCCAGGCGCGGAACCATTCGCCGAGCGACTGGGCGACGATTTCTGGCGGGACGTCGACGATCGCGGCGGCCTCGGCCGATGCGGTCGGATCTTCGGGAGCTTCAGCTCGGGCCATGCTTTTCCTTGCCGTCGCCCGCCACCCGGCCGGAAGTGCCGGTCGTCATGTACTCGACCACGCTCTGGCGGTCGAAGGCCGAAGCACGATCCTGCACGACAAGGCGGCCAAGGTACATGACGGCGACCCGATCGGCCACCTCGAAGACATCGTTGAGGTTGTGCGAGATCATCATCACCGCGAGGCCGCGATCACGAAGGCGCCGGACGAGGTCGAGCACCATCTTGGTTTGCACGACGCCCAGCGCCGCGGTTGGCTCGTCAAGCATCACCAGCTTCGAGTTCCACATCACGGCCTTGGCGACCGCCACCGATTGGCGCTGGCCGCCCGAGAGCGATGCGACGGGCTGGCGGATCGAGCGCACCGTCGTTACCCGCAAATTGGAAAGCGTCTGGGCCGCGGCCCGTTCCATGTCGTCCTCGTTGAGGAGCCCGTTGCGCAGTCGCTCCCGGCCGAGGAACATGTTCTGGACGATGTCGAGGTTGTCGGCCAGCGCGAGGTCCTGGTAGACCGTCTCGATGCCGAGCCGGGCGGCATCGCGCGGGCTGTGGACCTGGACCGGCCGGCCTTCCCACAAGAACTGGCCGTGGTCGACCTGGTAGATCCCGGCGATGCACTTCGTCAGGACCGACTTGCCGGCCCCGTTGTCCCCCACCAGCGCGGTAGCTTGCCCGGCCGGCAGGTCGAGGTCGACGTTATAGAGGGCCTGGACCGGACCGAAGTGCTTCTCGATGCCCCGCAGCGCGAGGAGGGGCCCCGCAGCGGCGGGAGAGTCTTTGGTCACCTGCGCCACGCATTCACTTTAGCGCGGGAGGAGAGAGGGCGCCGCCGCGCGGGCGGCGGCGCCATCGTGATCTAGCTGATTCCGGCTGCGGCGCAGGCGGGAGCCCCGGCGGCGCTGCACAGGGCGCTCTTGTCGACGAAGTTGTCCTTGATGACGGTATCCTTCATGTTCGCGGTCGTCACCCAGATGGGTACCAGCAATGACGCTGGCTGCTGGGTCCCCTGGGTCCCGGACGGCGGCGACGTCGTCCCGTTGATCAAGGCAGACGGAGGTGTCTGTCCGGCGCGCAGGATGGTTGCGATGGCTACCGCGTCCTGTGCCTCCAGGTATACGGCCTTGTAGACCGATCCACACTGGAAGTTCGTGAGGACGTTGGCCATGCCCTCGGGCGTTGCATCCTGTCCGGTTGTGGGGATCTTCTTGGCCGGAACGTTGGAGTTCTTGAGGACGTTGATCACGGCGTTCGCAAGCCCATCATTGGCCTCGACGGTGGCGTTGATGTTCTTGTGGGCGGTGAACTGCTGCTGGAAGATCGTTCCACCGGTGGCGTTCACCCAGTTGGGCGTGATCTGGTCGCCGACCAGCTTGTAGCCCTTGTCGTTGGTCGTGCCGGCCGGCAGCGGCGAGTCCGTCTTGCCCCAGATCGCCTGGTTGTAACCCTGGGCGAATGAGACCGCGTTCGGGTCCGAGTTCTCTCCACCGTCGAGCTCGAACACCTGCGGGCTCGTCACGCCCCAGTCCGCGACGCACTTGACGAAACCATCGCCGATCAGCTTGCCGACCTGGACGTTGTCGAAGCTGACGTAGTAGACATTGGTCCCCTGGAACGTCGCGCGGTCATAGCTGATGGTCTTGACGCCGTGCGATTCGGCGTACTGCTGGATCTGTGAACCAACCGTGCCGTTTAGCGGGTCGAAGATCAGGACCTTGGCTCCGGCGGTGATGTCGGCCTGCGCCAGCGCCAGTTCCTTGGCATCGTCGCCCTGGGCGTTGTCGATCTTGTACTCCGACGACGAGTATCCCGCGGCAGCGAAGGCTTTCTTCAGGTACGGGAGATCGAAGTTGACGTAACGAGTCGATGAGGTGGTGTCTGGAAGGATGACGCCAACCGATCCCTTGCCCGCCGCGTGCAGGTCCTTCAATTGGGCCATCGCCGAGAACGACGCGTCGAACGACTTGACACCGAGCCCCGCCGGCACGGTGGCGCTCGCCGAGGTTCCCGCGGTTGAGCTACCGCCGCACGCCGCCAGAACGATGGCGAACGCGCCCGTGGACGCCAATAAGGTCAATGTTCGTAGTGTGCGCAATTGCTTTCCCCTCCTAAGGTTTAAAGGCTTTCCGCAGAGCCGAAGTCATATTCTGCCGTGCCGAAGACCCGCTGCGCAAGGAGCAAGCTCCTTCAGTACGTACGGCGCTCTAACACTCTCTAACGATGCTCAGCCCGCTGGCTAGCCTTTCAGCGATCCCGCGAGCAGGCCCCGAACAAAGTAACGGCCGAGAAGGATGTATATCAGCAGGGTAGGTAGCGCCGCCATCAGCGCGCCCGCCATCTGAATGTTCTGCTCGGGGGCCAGGCTACCCGCGAGGTTCTGCAGGGCAACGGTGATGGGTTGCTGGGTCGGGGTCTGGGCGATGGTGACCGCGAAGAGGAACTCGTTCCAGATGCTGGTGAACTGCCAGATCATCACCACCACGAAGCCCGGAATGGAGATCGGCAGCATGATGTAGCGATAGATCCGGATGACGCTGGCCCCATCGATGCGGGCGGCCTCGAGCAGCTCTCGGGGGACGGTGGCGAAATAATTGCGAAAGATCAGGGTGCAAATCGGTATCCCATAGACGATATGCACCAGGATGAGCCCGGGGATGCCGCCGTACAGATTGATGCCCTGCAGGAACTGCACCAGCGGGATCAGGATGCTCTGGTAGGGGATGAACATGCCGAAGAGCAACAACGCGAAGAGCAGGTTGGCGCCCCGGAATCGCCACTTCGAGAGCACGTAGCCGTTCAACGACCCCAGCGTTGCCGAGAGGATGGTGGCCGGCACGACCAGGAAGACGCTGTTGAAGAAGGACGGCGCCAGCGCGGTGAAGGCGGTCGAATAGGAGTCGAGCGCCAGCGTTTTCGGCAGCTCCCAGACGGTTGAGCGCGCGAGCTCCGCGGTGGTCTTCAGTGAAGTGATGATGATGGCGAAAACCGGGGTCAGATAGAAGATGGCCAGCAGGATCAGTACCAGGTAGAGCGCGATCCGCATCGGGCTGAACCGGGCGCGCGACGGGGTTGCGGCCGGGGCCAGCAGGCTCATTGCTCCGTCTCGCCTCGCAGGTTCCAGACCAGGTAGGGGACGATCAGCACCGCCACCATCAACAGCAGCACGACCGCGATCGCCGCTCCGCGGGAATAGAGGAATTGCGCGAAGGTCGCCACCCACATGTAGAGGCTCGGCATGTCGGTCGCGTATCCCGGGCCGCCGAAGGTCATGACGTAGACCAGATCGAAAATCTTCAGGGAGATATGTCCGAGGATGATGACGGCGGAGAGCGTGATGGGTCGCAGCAACGGAAAGGTGATTCGCCAGAAGAGCTGCCACTCGTTGGCCCCATCGACCCGCGCCGCTTCGCGCAACTCCTCCGGGATCCCACGCAATCCGGCGAGGAACATCGCCATGCAGAAACCGCTCATCTGCCAGACGGCGGCGATCCCCAGCGAGTTGAGCGCGGTGTGGGTATCGGTCAGCCACCCGGACTTCAGGAAGCCGAGGTGCAGATTGTCCAGGATGACGTTCACGCCGGAATTCGGGTTGAGGATCCATCGCCAGACGGTTCCCGTGACCACGAACGAGAGCGCCAGCGGGTACATGTACACGTTCTGGAAGAAGAGCGTGCCGCGAAGCCGCTGGTCGAGGAGCACGGCCGTTCCCAGCCCGAGAACGATGCAGCCCGCCAGGAAGATCGCGGTGAAATGAACCGTGTTGACGAGGTCGGCCTGGAAGCGCTCCAGCTGGAAGAGCCGCTGGTAGTTGTGCAGGCCCACGAAGGTGTAGTCGGGCAGAGCACTGTTCCATCGGACGAGCGAGGTCCGGATGGTCGCGCCGATGAAGCCATAGACGAAAACCGCGATCAGGATGACCGAGGGCGACACCAGCAACAGCGGCGTGATCTTCTCCCAGGGCGGGAGACGCAAGGAGCGGCTCTTCGGGAGCCGCTCCACCACTACCCGTTGGGCGCTGGCCGTCGCCATCAGCGGCGCTGCCGCTACGCCGTCTTTAGGAACTCGTCGGAAAGCTTCTGCAGGTTGCTGGCCGTCTTGGTGACGTCCTTGTTTTGGAGGAACTGCCCCATCTCATCGTTGACGCCGCTCGCAAAGTTCGGTGGCGTCGCCGACCCATGTGCGGAGCTCGGCACCAGCGTGTCGGTCTTGAACTCGGCCATGAACTGCTGGGCGATGGCATCGAAGAGGCTCGCCGGCACGTCGGTCCGCGCCGGGATCGAGCCCTTCTTCGGGTTGAAGGCGGCCTGCCCTTCCTGGGAGCCGCACACTTTGAGCCAGCCGACCGCATTGTCGCGGTCCTTCGCCCCCTTGGGCAGCCCGAAGGTGTCGCAGACGATCATGTACTTTCCCGTCGTGCCCGGTGAGGGCACCGCTCCGAAGTCCGTGTTCGGCACCCAGTTCTTCGAGGTGAAGTCGCCCTTGGCCCAGTCGCCCATGATATGGAACACCGCCGTGCCGGCAATCAAGCGGTTGTCGGCTTCGTCCCAATCGATCGCGGAGCTGTCGCTGTTGGCATAGGGTAGCCACTGCTTGATCCAGGTCAGGGCCTGGGTCACCTTGGAGTCGGTGAAGGATGCCTTTCCAGACATGACGTTCTTGTAGAAATCGGCGCCGCCCGACGCGAGGATGTTGTTCTCGAGCAGCATCTGGACCTGCCAGTTTCCACCCTTGGAAGCCAGCGCCAGCGGCGTTGTGATCCCCTTCGCCTTCAGCTGGCTGAGGGCGGAGGTCATGTCCTCAGCCGATTGCGGCGGATTGACGCTCTTGCTGTCGAGAAGCTTCTTGTTGTACCAGAGCGCGTTGCCCCGGTGGACGTTGACGGGAACCGACCAGACGTCGCCGTTGGAGCTGACGATGTCCTTGAGGTCCTTGGGGATCTTGCTGTCCCATCCCTCCGAGTTCCAAATGCTGGTGATCGGTTCCATCTTGGAGGCCTTGACCCAGCTGCTGATCAGCTCCTGCCCGGCGTGGACCTGGAAGCTGTCGGGAGGATTGCCTCCCTGCATGCGGGTCGCCAGCACGGCCTTGGCCGTCGATCCCGCGCCGCCCGCCACGGCCGAGTTGGTGATCGTGACGCTCGGGTATTTCTTGGTGTAGATCTTGAACATCTCGGCGAGCCCGTCCTTCTCGCCCGGACCGGTCCACCAGCTGAAGATTTCCAGCTTTCCCGACCCGCTGGTACCCGAGGTGGACGTTCCGCAGGCTGCCAGGAAGTCCGCGAAGCTGAGGCCCAGGAAAGCGGCCCCGGCGGTTTTGCCAGCGCGGCTGACGAATTTTCGGCGACTCCAACGCTCGTTCCCCATGTGTCCTCCTCCCTTGAATAGGCACCACCTATCCCCCGCAAAGGCGG
>MNCZ01000091.1 GCA_001914695.1 Gammaproteobacteria bacterium 13_2_20CM_66_19
GGCCGGGAGACCGCGCGCGGCGTTCGCGCTGTCCGAGACGAAGTAGACGTCGATGAACTCGACCGGCGCTCCGGGCAGGCCCAGCAGCGTCTGATAGGTCGCGAAGGAGCGGCGCGCCATGCGTTCCCAGAGTTGCCTGAACTCGGGGGTGGCGTACTGCTCGAAGCAGATCCGCGAGTCGGGAGTCCACAGCCCGGTGGCGAGGGACGAGCGGACGCTCGGCGGCAGCTCTTTCGCATAGATCGTGACGCGCGCGCCCGCGCGCTGCAGCAGCAGCGCGGAGGTGAGTCCGATGGCGCCGCAGCCGATCACGGCTACCTGACGCTCCCCGCCGGCGAGTGCGAGTTCCGCGGCCATGGCGCTCGAGCCCCAGGACAGCGACCAGCCGCTGCCGCCGTGCCCGTAGTTGTGAACGACGGTCTTGCCGAGGACCTGCTCGACCTCGAGCCGCGGGCCCTGAGCGCGGAACGGTCTCGTGCAGACCGTGATGCCGGTGATGCGGTCGGTGCTGGCCCGCGGGGGCAGAAGGCTCAAGACCCGCGCCGCCGCGACCCGCCGCCCTGGCCCACCGAAGCTGCAGCCTGCGAGCGCGCCCCCGAGGAGGGCCGCGCCGGCGCGAGCCAGGAACTCTCGCCGTCGGAGCGGTCGACTCATGAGACCGGATGCCCCCTCGTGCGCTCTAGTACGGCGTGCCGTCGCGGCGCGTGAAAGAGCCAGGGGCGTGCGGCGGATTCCACCTGAGGTCCACGTCCGAATAGTGGGCGCCGTCCGCGGGGTCGCGGTTGCTGACTTCCAGGTAGACGGCCGGACGAGCGCTGCGATTGACGAGCTGATGGCCGTCCGTGGCGCCCGCGGGGAAGCCGGCGCACATGCCCGCGGTGAGCACCTGCTCGCCGGCGTCGGTTCGCAGCACGACCTCGCCCTCGACCACGTACACGAACTCGTCCTCGTGGGTGTGCCAGTGGCGCATGGAGGATTCCTTGCCGGGGGGCAGCATCGTCAGGTTGACGCCGATGCGGGTCAGTCCGAGCGCATCCCCGAGAGGACGCCGGTGCCGCGGCATGACGCGCGCGCGGAACGGCTCCGGATAACCGCTGCGCGAGACGACTTCGACGGTCTTGGGGTCCAGGGCGGGCTTGATCACGGACATGGGGGCTCCTTCCGACTCATCGCTCGTGTGGTTGACTCTCGCGCCGGGCCTAAGAGAATGCCACACCCGAATGCCCGAAGTGTTCGATGACGTCGGCCACTGCGTCGACGCGGTACTGAAGCGCGTGGGAACGCGCGTCGTGCTCGCCATGCCGCTCGGCATCGGCAAGCCGAATCCGCTCGCCAACGAATTCTACCGCCGCGCGCGGCTGGACCCCGCGATCGACCTCACCATCGTCACGGCGCTGTCGCTGCTGAAGCCGGCAGCCCGCTCGCCGCTCGAGGGGCGCCTCCTCACGCCGCTGGTCGAGCGCGTCTTCGGCAGCTATGTGGAGCCCGATTACGCCCGCGCCATGCACGACGATGCCCTGCCGGGAAACGTCCGCGTCATCGAGTTCTTCCTCGCGCCGGGCGCCTTTCTCGGCTCGCGCCAGGCGCAGCGCCACTATCTCAGCGCCAACTACACCCACGTGGCGCGCGAGGTGCGCGCGCGCGGCGTCAACGTCATCGCCCACCTGGTGGCGCGGCGCACGGTGAATGGTGAGATGCAGCTGAGCTTCGGCTCCAATCCCGACGTCACCGTGGATCTGCTGCCGCTCATCGAGAGTGGGCGCACGCCCGAGCGCGACATCGTCATGGTGGGCGAGACGCACGCGCAGATGCCCTTCATGACCGGTCGGGCGCTGGTCGCGCCAGGTCGCTTCGACTTCCTCATCGACAGTGCGCGCTACGACTACGACCTGTTCGGCCCGCCCAACCCCCCGCTCGGCACGGTGGATCACGCCATCGGCGTCTACGCGAGCGCCCTGGTGCGCGATGGCGGCACGCTGCAGGTCGGCATCGGCGAGATGGGTGACGCGCTGGTGTACGCACTGCTGCTCCGGCATCAGCAGAACGCCGCCTGGCGCTCCGCGCTCGCCGCGCTCGGCGCGCCGAACGCCGCGGCCCTCCTCGCCGCAACCGGCGGCGAGGCGCCGTTCGCGTCAGGTCTGTACGCCTGCACCGAGATGTTCGTCGATCAACTGCTCGAGCTCCATCGTGCCGGGATCCTGCGCCGCCGCGTGTACGACTCGCTGCTCATCGAGAGGCTGCTGAGCTCGGGAAGCCCCGGCGAGCGGCTCGATGAGGGCACTCTCGGCGCCCTGGCCGCCACGGGGGCAGGTCCGGTGCTCGGCGGCGCGGAGTTCGCGGAGCTCAAAGCTCACGGCGTGTTCCGCGAGGACGTGGAGTTTGGCGGCGGGCGCGTGCGCGCCCGCGGCGGCGAGTGGATCGCGGCCGATCTCGCCGATCCCGCGAGCCGTGCACGGCTCGCGCTCGAGTGCCTCGGTAGCGCTCTCTCGAACGGCCAGGTGCTGCACGCGGGGTTCTTTCTCGGCCCGCGGGGATTCTATGCGGCGCTGCGCGAGCTGCCCGAGGCCGAGCGGGCGCTGTTCGGCATGCGGGGAGTGGCCTTCGTCAACCAGCTCTACGGCGCCGACCAGGAGCTGCGCATCCTGCAGCGGCGCGCCGCGCGGTTCATCAACACCACCATGATGGTGACGCTCCTCGGGGCCGCGGTCTCCGACCAGCTCGAGACGGGCGAGGTGGTATCGGGCGTCGGCGGACAATACAACTTCGTCGCCATGGCGCACGCGCTCCCCGATGCGCGCTCGATACTGTGCGTGCGCGCCACGCGCACCCGGGGTGGCCGCACCACCTCGAACCTCCTGTGGAGCTACGGGCACGCCACCATTCCGCGACACCTGCGCGATATCGTCGTCACCGAGTACGGCATCGCGGACATTCGCGGGCGCACCGACGAGGAGACGATCGCAGCACTCCTGAACGTGGCCGACTCGCGCTTTCAGGAGGAGCTGCTGTCGCGCGCCCGGGCGGCGGGCAAGATCCGCGCCGACTACCGCATCCCGGAGGCATTCCGCAACAACTTCCCCGGGCGCCTGGAGCTCGCCCTGGAGAGCCACCGCCGGCAGGGCTACTTCAGCGAGTACCCCTTCGGGACCGACCTGACCGGGGATGAGATCGCGCTGGCGCGGGCGCTGAAGTATCTCGAGAGGCGCACCGGGAGCGCACTCGCGCGCCTCGGGACCGCCGCGGCGGCGCTCGGCGCGAGACCCGCGGAGCGACACGCGTCCGCGCTCAAGCGCATGGGGCTCGATACGCCCCGGGATTTCCGGGAGCGGCTCCTGCAGCGACTGCTCGTGCTCGGACTCGACGCGGGAGCCGTTTAGGGGAAGGGCTGGCCGCGCTCCGGACAGCGTTACATCCGCCGGCGCGGGGCGGACTCTCCCGCCACCGCGCCGGCATTCAGCGCCACGATCCCCGCCGCTTCAGGCGGTGCGGACTTCGACCCTGCGCGGTCGCAGCTCGGCGCGCTTCGGGATCCGCACCGTGAGCACACCGTCCTTGAGCGTGGCCTGGATGTTGGAAGTCTCCAGCTCCCGGCTCAGGACGAAGCTGCGCCGATAGACGGTCGAGCGCACGTCGGCGTACATCGCCTCGGCGTCCTTGGGCAGCTCGAACTGCACATTGCCTTCGAGCAGCAGCGTATCTCCGTCCACGCGGACGTCGAGCCGCTCCCTGGACACTCCGGGCATGTCCGCCTCGAGCGTGATCCCCTCGCCGTCCTCGTAGATGTCGACGGGCGCCCGCATCCCCGCCTCGGTGCGTCCGCGCGTCTGCTGGACCGCTCCGCCCTGCGATTCGGGGGCGGCAACTTCAGTGACGTTTCTGGCCATGTTGTTTCACCTCCCGATCAATGAATCTCGATCTGACGCGGCTTGGCCGACTCGCGCCGCCGTACCTGGATCTGCAGGATCCCGTCGCGGTACTTCGCTTCGACCTTGTCCGGGTCCACATCGTCCCCGAGGCTGATCGCACGCCGGAACTCGCCGCTGAAACGCTCCTGGCGGTAGTAAGTCGCCTCGTCGTGGACCGGTATCTTTCGCTCGCCCGACACGGTGAGCAGCCCCCGCTGCACGGAGACATCCAGCTTCTTCGGATCGACCCCCGGGGCGAACAGGTAAACCTGTACCTCCGCCGGGGTCTGAATCACGTTGACTGCTGGAAACGTCCCGCGTGGAGCCGACCGGATGCCGCCGGCGCTCGACAGTCCGTCACCGAGCATCTCGTCCATCTCCTGATGCAGGCGCCAGAATTCGTCGAGGAGCGAATCCTGAAGACTCGTTAATCTGCCGAACATCTCAGTGCCTCCTTTCAGTCTGCTTTGAGGGACTCGACCGCTGCCTACGGTAGGGTCGCTGAGCGCAACTTCAAGATCCCCCGGCCGTCCCCGTCGCAGGGGCGCGCGGCGGGCTTAACTTATTGATCGGGCGAGAAATAGCGACGCATCCCCGGCCCTGGCGCCGGAGGACGGGCGTCCGCTTCCCCGAGTTTCCCCGAGTTTCCCCGCACGGCCGATTCGGCCGCGCTTTCCCCCGGGTCGCCGAGCGCCTTCAGCGTTTGCGGGACGAGCCGCCGGCGCGTCGCGTCGCGCGGCCTCGCCGGGCCGGGGCGGGACGCCGCGTGGCGCGTGCCGCCGCCTTGCGGCGTGGTGCCCTCGAGGGCTTGCGCGCGGTCCGTCTTGCACCTGCGCGGCGCGGGGCGCGCGCCTTGCGGCGCGCGGGCGCGGACTTTCTGCGCGCGCCGGCGGGCCGGCGCTGCGGCGCAGCGGAAGCGGTGGCGGGCCGGCGTGCGGCGCCGGCCGGCGCGACCGCGGCGCCTTCGGTGCCGCGCAGCTGCTCGAGGATCGCCGGGTTCTCGAGCGTGGAGACGTCCTGCGTGATCTGCTCGCCGCGCGCGATCGCTTTCAGGAGCCGCCGCATGATCTTGCCCGAGCGGGTCTTCGGCAGATTGTCGGCGAAGCGGATGTCGTCGGGCTTGGCGATCGGCCCGAGCTCCTCGCCCACCCACTCGCGCAGCTCCTTCGTCAGAGCGCTGGTATCGCCCCTGGGCCGCTCGCCACGGAGCACGACGTAGGCGAACACCGACTCGCCCTTGATGTCGTGGGGCTTGCCGACGACGGCGGCCTCGGCGACGCGCGGGTGCGCCACCAGCGCCGACTCGATCTCCATGGTGCCGAGGCGGTGTCCCGCCACCTTCAGCACGTCGTCGATGCGGCCCATGATCCAGAAATAGCCGTCCTTGTCGCGGTGCGCGCTGTCGCCGGCCATGTAGTAGCGGTTGTTGAACTTCTCCCAGTAGTTGGCGATGTAGCGGGCGTTGTCGCGCCAGATAGTGCGCAGCATCGCCGGCCAGGGCTTCCTGATCACGAGATAGCCGCCGGCGTCGGGGCGCTTCACGGAGTTGCCGTGATCGTCGACGATGTCGGCGTCGATGCCCGGCAGCGGCAGCGTGCACGAGCCCGGCTTGGTCGCCGTCACGCCCGGGAGCGGCGCGATCAGGATGGCGCCGGTCTCGGTCTGCCACCAGGTGTCGACGATCGGGCAGCGGCCCTGGCCGATCACGCGGTGATACCACATCCACGCCTCGGGATTGATGGGCTCGCCGACCGTGCCGAGCAGGCGCAGCCGCGAGAGATCGTGGCGGGCCGGCAGGGCCTCGCCGAGCTTCATGAGCGCGCGGATCGCAGTCGGCGCGGTGTAGAACACGGTGACGCCGTGCGTCTCGCAGTTCTTCCAGAAGCGCGCGCCATCGGGATGGGTCGGCCCGCCTTCGTACAGCACGACGGTGGCGCCGAGCGCGAGCGGCCCGTACGCGACGTAAGTGTGTCCGGTGACCCAGCCGACATCCGCGGTGCACCAGAACACGTCCTCATTGCGCAGGTCGAACACCCACTGCGTGGTGAGCTTCGCTCCGAGCAGATAGCCGCCGGTGGCGTGCTGAATGCCCTTCGGCTTGCCGGTGGAGCCCGAGGTGTAGAGCAGGTAGAGCGGGTGCTCCGCATCGACCCACTCCGGCTCGCAGGCCGCAGGCTGGCCCTCGATGGCGTCGTGCCACCAGAGGTCGCGCTTCGGGTCCATGGCGACCGGCTGGCCGGTTCGCTTGAGCACGATGACACGCTTGACGCTCTTGCCGTGACTGGTAAGCGCCTGGTCGGCGGCCGCCTTGAGCTCGACCACGTGGCCGCCGCGCCAGCCGCCATCGGCCGTGATCACCACCTTCGCCTCGGTATCGACGATACGGTCCCTGAGCGCCGGCGCCGAGAAGCCGCCGAACACGACCGAATGCACGGCGCCGATGCGGTTGCAGGCGTGCATCGCGACCAGGATCTCCGGCACCAACGGCATGTAGATGATGACGCGGTCGCCGCGCTCGACGCCCTGGGCCTTGAGTGCGTTGGCGAAGCGGCACACTTGCGCGTGCAGCTCGCGATAGGTGAGGCGCCGCACGTCGCCCGGCTCGCCCTCGAAGATGACCGCGGTCTTCTCGGCGCGCGTGTTGAGGTGCACGTCGAGGCAGTTGTAGGAGGCATTCAGCCGCCCGTCGCTGAACCAGCGGTAGTTCGGCGCGCGCGTCGCGTCGAGCCCCACGGTGAAGGGCGTGTGCCAGGTGAGCTCCTGGGCGGCCAGATCGGTCCAGAACCCGACGTGGTCCTCGCGCGCGCGTCTGCGGAGCGCCTCCGCGTCCGCGGGCTTCAAGTGCGCACGCGCGCTGAATGCCGGCGCCGGAGTGAAAGTACGCTCTTCCAGGAGAACCGATTCGATGTTCTTGTCCGCCATGGATGTCTCCTGATCCGACACACAGGCCGCACCCCGCAGCATAGCCCATTGCGGTCAGCGCTGCGCCCGGGTCAACAGCCGCTCGATGACCGACCGCGCCTGCCGGGCGTAGGCGCTCCCGAACAGGTTGGCGTGATTCAAGACGTGGTAGAGGTTGTAGAGCTCACAGCGCTCCGGCCAACCCGGCGGAAGCGGTGCCGCGGCCTCATACGCGCGGTAGAAGGCTTCGCCGAAGCCACCGAACAGGCGCGTCATCGCCAGATCCGTCTCCCGGTCGCCGTAGTAGACCGCCGGGTCGAAGAGCACCGGCTCACCGCCCGAGCTCGCGAGCCAGTTGCCGCCCCAGAGATCCCCGTGCAGGAGCGAGGCCGCCGGGCGGTGCCCGGCGAGGAGCCGATCCACGCACCCGAGCAGCCGCTCGCCGGGGGCGCTGAGCGCTCGGGCCAAGCCACGCCGGCGGGCGAGCTCGAGCTGCGGGCGCAGCCGCCGCTCGCGGAAGAACTCCGTCCAGTCGTCACTCCAGGCGTTCGCCTGCGGCGTGCGTCCGATGGTGTTGTCGCGTCCCCACCCGAAACGGGCCTCGGTCACCGCGTGCAGCGCCGCGAGCCCTGCACCGAGCCGGGCCTCGCACGCTTGCCCGCTCTCGCCGGCTTCGATCCACTCGAGCGCGAGGAATGCCGCGCCGGAGGCAGCGCCGCACGCGAGAAGGCGCGGCACGCGCAGCGCGCGCGAGCGCTCGAGCTCGGCGAGCCCGGCCGCCTCGGCCTCGAACATGGCAAGCGCCTCCGCGGCGGCCACTTTCACGAACATGGCGCCCGCCGCGCTCACCCAGCGGTAACACTCGTTGATGCTCCCGCCCGTCACCCGCTGCTCGGGACCTCCCTCACAGCGCGCTCCGGTGAGCGCGCCGATCTCACGGGCGATGGCCGCGAACGGCTGCATCCCTCACGCCCGCGCCCCGGCGCGCTCTCAGCCCGCCGGCAGCTGCGCCAGGCGCTCGCCCTGGCGGCGGAGGAAGGGTCCGAAGCCGAGCCGGTCGTACAGCGTCGACAGCGCGGGCAGGTCCGGCGGGCGGCGCCTGAGTCCGCCGGCCGCGACGCCTAGGCGCAGATCGCAGGCAATGCGCGTCAGCTGCCGCGCGAGAAACACCGAGTCGCGATGCGCGCTCAAGCGCACGCCGAGGCTGCCCGCGCCGCGAAGCTTGAGCCTCGCGACGCGCGAGAGGTCGGCGTACATCTCGTCGAGCGAGTCGAAGGCTTTCATGAGCGAGGCGGCGGTGCGGTGCCCGATGCCCGGCACACCGGGAATGTTGTCCACCTCGTCGCCGGTGAGCGCCAGGTAGTCCGCGAAGCGCTCCGGCCGCACGCCGAAATGCCGCTCGATGTCGTGATAGCCGAACTGCCCGCGCGCGCCGAAGTCCCAGAACAGGTCGCCGTCGCGCACGAGCTGCGCGAGATCCTTGTCGCGCGTGATGAAGGCCGAGCGCACGCCCTGCCCGCGCATGAGGTGCGCCAGCGTACCGATGATGTCGTCGGCCTCGTACTCCGGATCCACGAACGCCGCGAGCCCGAGGCAACGGCAGAGCTCCCGGCAGTGCCCGAGCTGCAGCACGAGGTCGGCGGGCGCGCGCTCGCGGTTGGCCTTGTAGGGCGGGTAGATGCGATTGCGGTAGGAGCCCGCCCGGCGCTCGTCGAAGGCCACCGCCATGTAGGCCGGCCGCACCCGCTCGATGAGATCCCCGAGGAAGCGGGCGAAGCCGAACACCGCATGCGCCGGATTCCCGTCCCGGTCGCGCATGTCCGGAAGCATGGAGTGATAGGCGCGAAAGACGTAGACCGAAGCGTCGATTAGGAAGATCAAGGCGCCGCCCGCGAAAGCCGAAAGCCGCGCCACCTTAGCAGCCCGCGGGCCTCACCGTCACGGCGGGTATCGGCGCGGCGCGCCCCGCGCGCGGCCGATCTCACGACAGCCAGCGCTGAATCCGGTCGTGCAGCGGGCTCGAGCGCGGGAAATGCGCGATGAGATATTCCATCTGATCGGCGAGCACCCGGCGGCCCTTGAGGAAGATGTACTCCGCGTAGGTCGGAGTGAACGGCACCGCGATCAGCTGCATGCGCGACTGCTCGGGCGTGCGCGAGGCCTTGTGGTTATTGCAGCGCCGGCACGCCGCGACCACGTTCGTCCAGCTGTCGGTGCCCCCCTGGCTGAAGGGCCGGATGTGATCGCGCGACAGCTCGCGCGATGCAAAGCGCTGACTGCAATACATGCACAGGTACGCGTCGCGCCGGAACAGGGTCTGGTTGTTGAGCGGCGGCACGTAGTCGTGGCGCGTGTTGCCGGGGTTGCCGGTGTGCCCGACCGTGGCGACGATCGAGTTGACCTCGAGCACCGTGCGCCGTCCGGTGCGCGCGTTGGTGCCTCCGTACAGCTCGTAGAGGAGCGAGCCGCACGTGTAAGCGACCTGCTCCTGATGGTAGAGTCGCGCCGCCTCCTTGTAGTCGATCCACTCGAGCGGCATGCCGGCGACGTCGGTGCGCAGCACCAGCTGCGACAGCCCGCGCGCCGCGGCGGTCGGGACTACGCGCAGGTCGTCCAGGAGGCCGTGATCGGCACGCTCGAGATCGATGCCCAGCATAGCGGCGTAAGATACGGCAGTTGTGTGCATGAATTCAACAACACAAGATCTTAATTCAACTGGGGATTTCCGGGCACGTGGCCACTCGGCCACGGACCTCGGGCGTCTGGGCTGCGCATGTCGGTAACCATCGGCGTACTGCGCGAGAGCGCCCCCGGCGAGACGCGGGTCGCCCTCGTCCCCGAGGTGGCCGACAAGCTCGCCCGCGACGGTGCGCGGGTCGTGATGGAGCGCGGCGCGGGCGAGCGCGCCCGCTTCCCCGACTCTCTTTTCAAGAGCGTCGTGTGGGCCGATGGCGCCCAATCGGTGCTCGCCGGATCGGATGTGATCCTGACCGTCCAGCCGCTCACCGTCGGGCAGATCGGTGAGCTCAAGCCCTCCGCGGCGGTCATCGGCTTCATGCAGCCGCACGCGCGCGCCGCCGAGGTGCGGGAGCTCGTGGCGCGCGGCATCACGAGCTTCGCCATGGAGCTCGTGCCGCGCATCTCGCGCGCGCAGTCGATGGATGCGCTGTCCTCGCAGGCCTCCATAGCGGGCTACAAGGCGGTGCTGATCGCCGCGAGCCACCTGCAGAAGTTCCTGCCCATGCTCACGACGGCCGCCGGCACCATCCGCCCCTCCCAGGTGCTGATCATCGGCGCGGGCGTGGCGGGATTGCAGGCGATCGCCACCGCGCGGCGACTCGGCGCGGTGGTCGAGGCCTACGACGTGCGCGGCGCCACGCGCGAGCAGGTGAAGTCGCTCGGCGCGAGGTTCGTCGACACCGGGGTGAGCGCCGAAGGCTCCGGCGGCTACGCGCGCGAGCTCACCGCCGAGGAGAGGGCGAAGCAGCAGGAAGTGCTCGACGCGCGCATCGCCGCGGCCGATGCCGTGATCAGCACCGCGGCGGTCCCCGGGCGCCCGGCGCCGAGAATCATCTCGCGCGCGGTGGTCGAGCGCATGCGCGCAGGCTCCGTGGTGGTCGACATCGCCGCCGAGCAGGGCGGCAACTGCGAGCTCACCCAGGCCGGCGAGGTGATCGAGCACCGCGGGGTGAGGGTGGTGGGGCCCGTCAACCTCCCCGCCGAGCTCGCCTACAACGCGAGCGAGATGTACGCGCGCAATCTCTACAATTTCCTCAAGCCGGCCCTCGTGAAGGGCGAGCTCGCCATCGACTGGAGCGACGAGGTATTCGCGCAGTCGTGTCTGACACACGGCGGACAGATCAAGCACGCAGCGACGGCCGGGGCTCTCGGGGGTGCGAAATGACCGGGATGGTGGCGCTCTATATCTTCATGCTCGCGGCCTTCACCGGTTACGAGGTCATCGCGCGCGTGCCGGTGATCCTGCACACGCCGCTCATGTCGGGCTCGAACTTCGTGCACGGCATCGTTCTGGTCGGCGCGATGGTGGCGCTCGGCGGCGCGCAGACGCCGCTCGAGAAGGCGATCGGCTTCGTCGGCGTGCTGCTCGCCGCCGGCAACGCCGTCGGCGGGTACGTCGTCACCGAGCGCATGCTCGAGATGTTCAAGGCGAGCGGTACGCGCCGCGCCGGCAAGGGGCCGCACTGATGCCGGCATGGATGTCCGCGGATCTGGCGATCCAGGCGAGCTACTTCGTCACCGCGGTGCTGTTCATCATGGGGCTCAAGCGCATGAGCTCCCCGGTGACTGCGCGCAGCGGCATCCTCTGGGCCGGCGCCGGCATGGCGGTCGCGACCGCCATCACCTTCCTCTACCCGTCGATGACCAACTACGGACTGATCGTGCCGGCGATGCTCATCGGCTCGGTGCTCGCGTGGTGGAGCGGCAAGCGCGTGGCGATGACCAACATGCCGCAGATGATCGCGCTCTACAACGGCATGGGGGGCGGCGCCGCCGCGGCCATCGCCGCGGTCGAGCTGTATCGCGGCGGCACCGAAGGCTACGTCACGACGACGCTCGCCGTGGCGGGCGGCATCATCGGCGCGGTGTCCTTCAGCGGCAGCGCCGTCGCCTTCGGAAAGCTCCAGGGCCTCATCACGCGCAGCCTGCGCTTCGGCGGGCAGCAGCTGCTGAATCTCCTGTTGCTCGCCGCCGCACTCGCGCTCGGCGCGCTGGTCGCCGCCGGCGTCAACTCCTCGTTCGCGGTCCTCACCGGATTCTTCGTGGTGGCGCTCGTGCTCGGGATCAGCATGACGCTGCCGATCGGCGGCGCCGACATGCCGGTGGTGATCTCGCTCTACAACGCGCTCACGGGGCTCGCGGTCGGGCTCGAGGGCTTCGTGCTCGAGAACGCCGCGATGATCATCGCCGGCACGGTGGTGGGCTCGGCGGGCACGCTGCTCACGCAGCTGATGGCGAGGGCCATGAACCGCTCGCTCGGCAACGTGCTGTTCTCGGGCTTCGGCGACACCGGCGGGCCGGCCACCGGCGCGGTCACCGGGAGCCTGAAGCCGATCGAGGCGAGCGACGTCGGCGTGATGCTGGCCTTCGCGCAGAAAGTCATCGTGGTGCCCGGCTACGGCATGGCGGTCGCGCAGGCGCAGCACAAGATCTGGGAGCTGTGCCAGCTGCTCATCGAGCGCGGCGTGCAGCTGCGCTTCGCGATCCACCCCGTGGCCGGGCGCATGCCCGGGCACATGAACGTGCTGCTGGCGGAGGCGGGCGTGCCCTACGACCTGATCTCGGACCTCGACGAGATCAACGCCGAGTTCGAGACCGCCGACGTAGCGCTCATCATCGGCGCGAACGACGTGGTGAACCCGGTCGCGCGCACCGACAAGTCGAGCCCCATCTACGGCATGCCGATCCTGAACGCCGACAAGGCGAAGAACGTCATCGTCATCAAGCGCGGTCAGGGCGCCGGGTTCTCCGGGATCGAGAACGCGCTCTTCTATCTCGACAACACCCGGATGCTCTACGGGGACGCGCAGAAGGCGGGCGCGCAGCTCATCCAGGCGATCAAGGCGGTGGGCTGAAGGGAGGAGCATGTATCGCAGAGAGCTGCTCCGGGGTGCGGCGGCGCTGCCGCTGCTCGCGCTGCCAACCCTGGCGCGAGGCGGCGTCGCGACGCAGGAAGCCGCGCCCAGGGCTCCGCGAATCGGCCCCCCGCAGCGGCCGCGCGTGCACCTTGCGCGCGTGCGCCCCGGCGATTCGGCCTGGCCGTCGCCGGCGAGCTGGCAGAAGCTCAACGACGCGGTCGGGGGGAATCTCACCAGGGTGCAGCCGCTCTTCGACCCCTGCCGCCGGGAGCCCGATGGCGCGGCTTGCCGCGAGGTCCTCGCCAACCTCCATAACCCCTTCTATATCGGCGATCAGCCCTCGGGCACGGAGGTTTCCGGCTGGCTCGACGCCTGGACGCCGGCGCCGAGCGTCTATGCGATCAGGGCACGCAACACGGCGGATGTCGTCGCGGGAGTCAACTTCGCGCGCGAGAAGCAGCTCCGCCTCGTCGTGAAGGGCACCGGCCACAGCTACCTCGGCACCTCCAACGCGCCCGACTCGCTCCTCATCTGGACTCGCGGGATGAGCGGCGTGACGCTGCACGAAGCCTTCCTCGGCAGCGGCTGTGAAGGCAAGGCAGCCGCGGTGCCGGCGGTGACTGCCGAAGCGGGCGCCATGTGGATCGACCTCTATCAGGCCGTCACCAACCAGGCGGGCCGTTACGTGCAGGGCGGCGGCTGCACCTCGGTCGGCGTCGCGGGTCTCATCCATAGCGGCGGCTTCGGCAGTTTCTCCAAGGGTTTCGGCACGGCCGCCTCGGGACTGCTCGAGGCCGAGGTCGTCACGGCGGACGGCCGCGCCCTCATCGTCAACGCCTGCACGAATCCGGATCTCTTCTGGGCCATCAAGGGCGGCGGCGGCAGCAGCTGGGGCGTCGTCACGCGTCTCACGCTGCGCACGCATGATCTGCCGGAGTTCTTCGGCGCCGCGTGGGGCAAGATCAAGGCCTCATCGGACGAGGCATTCCGGAGGTTGCTCGCGCACTTCTTCGATTTCTACTCTACCCATCTCTTCAATCCGCATTGGGGCGAGCAGGTGAAGATCGGATCCGACAACACTCTCGAGATCTCGATGGTGTGCCAGGGCCTCGATCCGCGGCAGGCACCGCAGATCTGGGCGCCGTTCTTCGCGTGGGTCAAGGCGGCTCCCGCAGACTTCAGCGCTACGAACGAGCTCGGCGCGCGCGCCACCCCGGCGCGTCACTGGTGGGACATCGAGGGCAACCCTTCGATGATCCAGGACAAGCGCCCCGGAGCGGCCCCGGGTCACGGCTGGTGGAAAGGCGACCAGGGACAGGTTGGCGCGTTCCTGCGCGGCTATGACTCGCTGTGGCTGCCGGCCACGCTCCTTCAGGGCGAGCAGCGGCAGCGTCTCGTAGACGCGCTGTTCGCGGGCAGCCGCTACAAGCAGATCGGTCTGCATTTCAACAAGGGCCTGGCGGGCGCTCCGGCCGATGTCATCGCTGCAGCGCTCGACACCGCCACCAGTCCCGCGCTCACCGAGGCCTTCGCGCTCGCGATCATCGCCGACGGAGAGGGCGCCGCTTATCCGGGGATGGCGCGCGCGGGCGTCGACCTCGACGCCGCCCGGCGGGACGCGCGCGCGATCGATCGCGCCACCGCGGAGCTCTCCAGGGTGGCGCCCGGTGCGGGCTCGTATGTCTCCGAAAGCAACTTCTTCAACCCCGGGTGGCAGCAGGCCTATTGGGGAGAGCACTACCCGAGGTTGCAGACGATCAAGCGAAAATACGATCCGGACGGGCTCTTCATCGTGCACAACGGCGTGGGGAGCGAAGACTGGAGCGCGGACGGCTTTACCCGCCTCGCGTAAATGTGGTGTCAGGATAGGGTTCTTCCGTGTACGAGCATCGCCGCCACGCGCCGCTTTCGCGCCGCCGCTTCGTGTGGCGCCTGCTGCGGCATTTCGCCCTCGCCGCGCTGTTGCTCGCCGCCTCCTTGGGACTCGGCATGCTCGGCTATGAGCACTACGAGCATCTAGAGTGGCATGATGCGTTCGAGAACACCTGCATGTTGCTCGGCGGCATGGGGCCGGTGAACAATCCGGTAACGCCCGCGGGCAAGCTGTTCGCGGGCTGCTACGCCCTGTATGCGGGTTTGGTGTTCGTTGTAACGGCAACCATCATCCTGGCCCCGGTTCTGCACCGCATGCTGCATGTGTTTCATTGCGACGAGCGCGACCCATGAGCCGTGCGCTTCGAGCGCCATCGGACCGGCCGGCGGCGGCGTGCGCGGGCCTGGCCCTGGCGCTGCTGCTGGCCAGCGCCACGCTGTACGCCGCCCCGCCCGCGCACGAGGCCGGGAAAAAGTCGCTCACCGCCGCGGAAGTGCTGCGCTCCTCGACCGCTTCCGACTGGCGAGCGCTCGATCCGCAGAACACGCTCTACCTCGAGCTACCCGCCGGCCGGGTCGTCATCGAGCTCGCGCCGCAGTTCGCCCCCCATCACGTGGCGAACGTCGAGGCGCTCGCACGCGGGCACTATTTCGACGGACTCGCCGTGATGCGCGCCCAGGACAACTACGTCGTACAGTGGGGCGACCCGGACGCGAAGAAGCCGGTCGGCGCGGCGCAGCGCGCGGTCGGCGCCGAGTTCGAGCGGGCGCTGCGCGGGCTCGCGATCACGAAGCTCCCCGACCCCGACACCTACGCCCCCGAGATTGGATTCGTGGACGGCTTTCCGGTCGCCGCCGAGCCGGTCACGGGCCGCGCCTGGCTCGTGCACTGCTACGGCATGCTGGGCGCAGGTCGCGACAACGACGTCGACAGCGGCGGCGGCACCGAGCTGTACGTGGTGATCGGACAGGCCCCGAGACACCTCGACCGCAACGTCACGCTTCTCGGGCGCGTGGTCTCAGGGATGGAGCGGCTGTCGGTCATGCCGCGCGGGTCCGGGACACTCGGATTCTACGAGCGCCCCGGAGAGCGCACCCCGATCAGGTCGCTGCGGCTCGCCGCGGACGTGCCGGCGGCAGAGCGGAGCGACCTCGAGGTGCTCCGTACCGACACGCCGACCTTTCTCGCCTACGCCGAGGCGCGGCGCAGCCGCCACGAAGAATGGTTCAAGGTGCCCGCCGGGCGGATCGACGTGTGCAATGTGCCGATCCCGATCCGCCCGCGAGCGAGCGGCGCCGAGAAGTAAATCAGCGGTGCGGCGGATGCGGCGCCTTGGCCGGGCGCTCCAACGGCGCTCGCTCCCCCTCGCGCTTCTGCCGCTGCTCGCGCGCCTGATGGATCATCTCCTGGCGCTGCGCGGGGCTCGCGTTGTGCCATTGCTCGCGCAGCATCTGGCGCCGCTCCGGCGGCAGCTGCTTGAACTTGTGAAAATTCTCCCGCACCTTCGCCTGCTCCTCGGACGGCAGCGACTGGAACTTCTCCCATCGGCTGCGCAGCGCGTGGCGCTGCTCGGGCGGCAGCGACTGAAAGTGCTGGAATCGCTCGCGCGCCTGGTCGCGCTGCTCGGCCGACATGCCGAGCCAGCGCTCGCTCCCGTGTACGAGAGTCTGCTGGCGCTCCGGCGGCAGGCTGTTCCACTGGCTTCCATACCGCGACAGCACTTTCTGCTGCATCGGTGAGAGGCTCGACCAGGCGATCGGCGCCGCGGGACCCGCGGCCGGTGCGGGCGGCTCCTCGGCGCTCGCGGGCGATGCGGCGAGCAGCAGCGCGGCCGCGGCCGGGAGCAGCCACGCGAGTCGCCACGCACGGCACGGGTTACTCATTATCTTTCACCCCCGTTGGGCCTGTCGGCGGCGGAGCCGACGGCGATGGTACGCGCGGCGGCCGGCCCTTGACGGTGAGCCGCGCCACGCGCGCGCGCTCCGCCTGCGCAAGATAGTCGGGGCTCACCTCGGCGAGACCGTCGACGCTCCCGAGAAACTCCAGCAGGCCTGGATCGGGGTCGGGCGGCGCCTTGCGCGCGGCATCCTCCCCGAAGGCGAGAGCGGCGCCGAGCATCACGAGCGTGAGCCCGGCGAGCCTCACCCTGAGCGCGCGGGGTCCGCTCATCAGCCGTCGCTCGCAACATTGCCCTCATTCTCGGTGCTCGCCCATTCGTAGAACGGGCCGTCCCAGCCATCCATGAGCTCGAGGCCCTCGCTGTCGGCAAGGAGATCCATGTCCTCGACGGCATGCTGCCCCTCGAGCACCGGCGACTCGACCGAGGGCTCGCGATTAAAGAGCACGAGCGTCACGAGCAGCGCCGCCGCCACCCCTGCGGCCGGCATCAGCGTGTAGCTGCGCCACCGCCAGGCGCGGCGCGGTGCGGCGGCCGCCTCGAGGGCCGCGTGCCGCGCCTGGTTCAACCGCGAGCGCGTGCGACCGTCGATGCGCGACACGCTCTCCTCGAGCAGCACGCGCGCATTGCGCTCGAAATCCGTCAGCGGCTCATTGACCGGGTTCATAAGTGAAAATCCCCAAGCTCGGCGCGCAGGGCCCGCAGCGCGCGAAAGTAATGTGTCTTGACGCTGCCTTCCGAGCAGCCCATCGCGAGCGCCGTCTGGGCGACGTCCATGCCCTCGAGCGTCCGCAGCAGAAACGCCTGGCGCTGCCGGCGCGGCAGGCCCCCGAGCGAGCGCTCGAGCGCCGTCATCGCCTGCTCCAGCTCGAGGCGCCGCGCCGGCTGCGGGTCGGGGCTCGGAGCCTGGGCGATCGGGTCCGGCTCCTCCCCCTCGTCCTCGCCGCGCACGGGCAGCCACGCCATCACCCGTCCGCGCACCGTGCGCCGGCGCTGCATGTCGCGAATGCGGTTTTCGAGTATGCGATAGAAGAGCGGCTTCCACTCCTGCGGAGGCCTGCCGGCGTAGGCGCGCGCGAGCTGCAGCATGGCGTCCTGCACGGCATCGAGCGCGTCATCCTCGTGCCGCAGCGCCGCCTGTGCGATCTTGAACGCCTTGAGCTCGACGCCGGCCAGGAACTGGTTCAGCGCACGCGATCGGGTCTGGGCTTCAGGATCGGTCAGGTCCAGGTCCAGGTCCCCGTGTAGCGCAACCGGCATGCTATAAGGCGACTCGAGCGTAGCAAACTCGCACATGCGCTGTATAACGCGCGCCCGAGAGAGCCGGTTGACCGGCCCTCCGTGGCGCAAATCGCTGTTTTAACTGATCCCTGACGACCCGTGCCCCAAGTCCTTCGGGTGGCGCTCGACACGCCCCTCAGGCGGTTGTTCGACTACCTGCCCCCGGCCGAGGCCGGGGCGGGTCCCCTGCCCGCCATCGGAGCGCGTGTGCGGGTCCCCTTCGGCCGCCAGCGCCTCATCGGCCTCGTGCTCGCGGCCGCGGACACGTCCGAAGTCCCGCAGGAGAGGCTGAAGCCCATCCTCGAGGTCCTCGATGCGAGGCCGGTGCTCGATTCCGCGGCGATCGAGCTCCTGACCTGGGCGGCGCAGTACTACCACCATCCGATCGGCGAGGTGCTGACCGGGGCGCTGCCCCGGCCGCTCCGTTTCGGCGCGGGTGCGGTGGAGGTCGAGGAGCGTTGGCTTGCGACGGATGCCGGCGCCAGGGCCGGCGCGGACGGTGAGCCGCGGCGCGCCCCGAAGCAGCGCCTGCTCC
>MNCZ01000050.1 GCA_001914695.1 Gammaproteobacteria bacterium 13_2_20CM_66_19
TCGGGGCCGGGAGCCCGAGAGGCTTGAAGATGGCCCCACGCTCGCGCTTGCACGTTCCCCACCCTCCCGCACGGCCGGGCCAGGAGCCTGATTTCAGCTACCTCGAAATCTCGCCCGCGGGAGCCGTGAATCGACCGGACATAACGGCCGCGGTGCGCGACATCGAGAACCTGTCGCTCGAGATGGTGCGGGTGCTCGACGACGAGCACCGCTCGGTCGGCCCGTGGAATCCGCACCTCGAAGCGGAAGAGCTGCAGGTGGGCCTGCGCCACATGCTGCTGACGCGCCTCTTCGACGATCGCATGCAGAAGATCCAGCGCCAGGGGCGCATCTCTTTCTACATCAAGTCGACCGGGGAGGAGGCGGTCGCGGTGGCGCAGGGCATGGCGCTGCAGCCGACCGACATGCTGTTCCCCTCGTACCGGCAGCAGGGCCTGCACGTCGTGCGCGGCCGCAACCTCGTCGATCTCATGTGCCAGTGCCTCTCGAACACCCGCGACATGTGCAAGGGCCGGCAGATGCCCATCATGTACCACTGGGGCAGCGGCAACATCTTCACCATTTCCGGCAATCTCGCCACGCAGTTCCCCCAGGCGGTAGGCTGGGCCATGGCCGCGGCCATCAAGGGCGAAGACCGCCTCGCTGCGAGCTGGATCGGCGAGGGCGCGAGCGCCGAGGCCGACTTCCATCACGCGATGACCTTCGCGGCCGTGTACCAGGCGCCGGTGATTCTGAACCTCGTCAACAACCAGTATGCGATCTCCACCTTCCAGGGCTTTGCCGGAGGCGAGCACCGGACCTTCGCGCAGCGCGGGCCCGGCTACGGCATCCCCGGGATTCGCGTCGACGGCAACGACTTCCTCGCCGTGTACGCGGTCACCCAGTGGGCCGCGCAGCGCGCGCGGGCGAGTGCGGGCCCGACGTTGATCGAGCACGTCACCTATCGCGCGGGCGCACACTCGACGAGCGACGATCCCTCTCGCTACCGGCCGAAGGAGGAGTGGCAGGCGTGGCCGCTCGGGGACCCGATCACACGGCTCAAGCAGCACCTGATCGTCCTCGGGGAGTGGTCCGAGGAGCGTCATGCGCGGCTCGAGAAGGAGCTCGAGGCGTACGTGACCGCCTGCTGGAAGGAGGCCGAATCCTACGGAACGCTCACCGGCGGGCCGGCGCTCGATCCGCTCACGATGTTCGAGGACGTGTTGAAGCAGATGCCGCCGAGCCTCGTGCACCAGCGCGAGGAGCTGCGTGCGCTGCAGGCGTCCGCGGCGAAACAACCGCACAGCGCGCCCTCCGTGGCGAAGAAGGGTTAGCTCATGGCGCGCATGAACATGGTGCAGGCGCTGAACTCGGCGATGGACGTGATGCTCGAGCGCGATCCGCGCGTGGTGATACTCGGCGAGGACGTCGGCTACTTCGGCGGCGTGTTCCGCGTCACCGAGGGGCTGCAGAGAAAGTACGGCGAGCACCGGGTGCTCGACACTCCGATCGCCGAAGGCGGCATCGTCGCGGCGGCCATCGGCATGGGAGTCAACGGCCTGAAGCCCGTGGCGGAGATTCAGTTCGCCGATTACATCTATCCGGGCTTCGATCAGGTGGTGAGCGAGCTCGCGCGCGTGCGCTACCGCTCGGCCGGAGAGTTCTCCGCGCCCGTGACCATCCGCACTCCGTGCGGCGGCGGCATCCGCGGCGGACAGACCCACTCGCAGAGCCCGGAGAGCGTCTTCACGCACGTGTGCGGCATCAAGGTCGTCATGCCTTCCAACCCCTACGACGCCAAGGGCCTCCTGATCAGCGCGATCGAGGACGAGGATCCGGTGGTGTTCTTCGAGCCCAAGCGCATCTACAACGGGCCGTTCGACGGCGATCCGCACAAGCCCGCCGTGCCCTGGAGCGCGCACCCGCGCGGTGAGGTTCCCGAGGGTCACTACACCGTGCCGATCGGCCGCGCCGAAGTGGTGCGCGAGGGCCGACAGGCGAGTGTGCTCACCTACGGCACGATGGTGCACGTGGCCGAGGCCGCGGTGCGCCTCGCCGGCGTCGACGCCGAGATCATCGACGTGCGCACCATGAGCCCGCTCGACGTGGAGACGCTCTGTACCTCGGTCTGCAAGACCGGCCGCTGCGTGGTGGTGCACGAGGCGACGCGCTTCAGCGGCTACGGGGCCGAGCTCGTGGCGACGGTTCAGGAAGAATGCTTCTGGAATCTCGAGGCCCCGATTCAGCGCGTCACGGGCTGGGATACTCCTTATCCACACGCCTTCGAGTGGGAGTATTTTCCCGGCCCGGCGCGCATCGCTGCGGCCCTGAAGCAGGTAACGGAGGCGGCGTGAGCAGGTACGTCTTCAAGCTCCCGGATCTCGGCGAAGGCACGGTCGAGGCCGAGATCGTCAACTGGCGGGTGAAGCCGGGCGACAGCGTGACCGAGGACGACGTGATCGTCGAGGTGATGACCGAGAAGGCGGCGGTGGAAGTGCCGGCGCCGGTCAGCGGCCGGGTGATCTCGACGACCGGTTCGCCGGGCGACCGGGTACCGGTGGGCTCGGAGCTGATCGTGCTCGAGACCGAGCCCGGTGCGGCTGCTGTGAGCGCGCCCGCCGCGATGGGCAGCGCGGGCGGCAACGGCTCCGCGGCGCTTCAGGTCGCGGTCCCCACCGCCGAGGCGCGTGCCGGGCGCGTCGCCACTTCGCCCGCCGTCCGACGCCGCGCGCACGAGGCCGGCATCGACCTGCGGCAGATCGCGGGCTCGGGGCCGAACGGCCGTATCCTCGCGAAGGACCTCGACGCCTACGTCGCGCGCCGCGCGCCGCCCCCGACGCCGCTGCGCGCGGCGCCGCGGCCGGTCGCGGCGGAAAGAGCCCCCGAGCCGCGCCCCGCCCCCGCCGGCGCCACCGAAGAGATCAAGGTGATCGGACTGCGCCGCGTGATCGCGCAGCGCATGAGCGAAGCCAAGCGCAACATTCCGCACTTCGCCTACGTCGAAGAGCTCGACATCACCGAGCTCGAATCGCTCCGCCGGCATTTGAATACCAGACAGCCGCCCGAAGCCGCGGCCTTGACCTATCTGCCGTTCCTCGCTCTGGCGCTGGTGCGCGTGCTGCGCGACTTCCCGCAATGCAACGCCCACTACGACGCCGAGCGCGGCGTGATCGTGCGCCACAGGTCCGTGCACCTCGGCATCGCGACGCAGACGCCCGACGGGCTCAAGGTGCCGGTGGTGCACGGCGCAGAGACGCTGAGCTTGGGGCAGCTGGCGGCGGAGATCCGTCGCGTGAGCGAGGCGGCGCGCACCAACAAGGCGAAGCGCGAGGAGCTCAGCGGCTCGACCATCACCATCACGAGTCTCGGGAAGCTCGGGGGGATCGCCAGCACGCCGATCATCAATGCCCCGGAAGTGGCGATCATCGGCGTCAACCGCGCCGTCGAGCGAGCGGTGGTGGTGGAGGGCGCCGTCGCCATACGCCGCATCATGAATGTCTCCTCGTCCTTCGATCATCGCTTCGTCGACGGCTACGACGCCGCCGCGATGATCCAGGCGCTCAAGGAATGCCTCGAGCATCCCGCCACGATTTTCATCGCCGCGTGAGTCATCGCCACGTGAGCGGCCGCTGCGCACTCGCCGTTCTCGCGCTCGCCGGTCTGGCGCTCGCCTCAGGGTGCGGTGGCGGTGGCGGTGGCGGGGGCTCGGCATCGCCGCCACCTCCGCCACCTCCATTCACCTCCGTCACGCAGGTGCGCGTGTCGCAATCCGCGACCTTCACCGCGGGCTGCGACGGCGTGGCGGCGACCGGAACGCTCTACACCGGCACGACTGTCGAGCCGTCGCTCGCCCTGAATCCCCTGACCCCGTCGAATCTGATCGCCGCCTGGCAGCAGAACCGCTGGTCGGATGGCGGCTCGCAGGGCCTTAATCTCGCCGCATCTTTCGACGGCGGCATGACCTGGACGCTCACCAACGCAGCGTTCTCGCGCTGTACGGGCGGCAACGCCGCAAACGGCGGCGACTACGCGCGCGCCAGCGACGTGTGGCTGACGTTCTCGTCGGGTGCGGCTTACGCCCTGGCGCTCTCCTTCACGGGCGGCATCCTTCAGCCCGGCTCTTCCAGCGCCATGCTGGTGGCGCGCTCCGGGGACGGCGGCATGACCTGGAGCGTGCCGACTCCGCTCATCAAGGACGGCGCGACGGCCTTCAACGACAAGGGCTCGATCACCGCGGATCCGAACAACGCGAGTTATGTGTATGCGGTATGGGACCGGCTCACGGGAGCAACCGGGGGCCCGAGCTACTTTGCCGTCACCGCCGATGGCGGCTCTACGTGGCAGGCTCCCCGCAGCATCTACGATCCGGGCCCGCAGAACCAGACTCTCGGCAACCAGATCGTGGTGTTGCCGGTCACGGATGTGCTCGTCAACATCTTCACCGAGATCGATAACACGGGCGGAGCGGGCACCTCACAGCTGCGCGCGGTGCGCTCGCTCGATCACGGCACGACCTGGTCCGCTCCGATGACGATCTCGAGCCTCACCGCGGTCGGCAGCACCGATCCGCACACCGGCGCTGCGGTGCGTGACGGCTCGGGCATCCCCGCGATGAGCGTGGGTCCCGGAGGCGTCATCTACGTCGTGTGGCAGGACTCGCGCTTCTCGGGCGGACAGCGCGACGGCATCGCGATGTCTCGATCCTCGGACGGAGGGATCACGTGGTCGACTCCCGTCGAAGTCAACGCCGACCCCAGTGTGCAGGCCTTCACTCCGACCATCCACGTGCGCGCAGACGGCGTCATCGGCGTCACTTACTACGACCTGCGTAACGACACGTCCGCCGCCGCTCTCCTCACCGACTGCTGGCTCGTCACTTCGAGCGACGGGGTCACTTTCAGGGAGACGCACCTCTCCGGCCCCTTCGATCTCGACCTCGCGCCGAATGCGCAGGGCCTGTTTCTCGGCGACTACGAAGCGCTTACCGCCACGGCGACCGCCTTCGTGCCCTTCTACGTGCAGACCGATGCCGGCACCGCCGTTGCGAGCGACGCCTTCGTCTCCTTTCCGCCCGCGAGCGCGGCGGGAGCGGCGGCCGGGGCGGGCGCGGTGGTGAGGTTCGAGGCGCGGCCCGCGCCCGCCGACGCGACCCTGACACCCGAGGCACGCCGGCGCGTCAGCGAGCACCTGAGGCTCGTTCTCGCCCAGCGCCGCGGCAGGGCAGGCTGAGTCGCTACTTCTTCTCGGCCGCCTCCTTCTTCGCCGCCGCCCGGTGTGGATTGACCACCGGAGCCATGAGGTGCTGGTACGGCGTGCCGGCCCACATCACGTACGCAACCGTGGTGTCGGGATCGGCGTTCTTCGGATAAGTGTCGTAGAACGAGGCATCGGCTCCGACGACCATCACGTGCGGGCCGGTGCTGATCCAGTGGTTGTTGGCCGTGGGTTTCGCGGCGTACGGGTCGGTATTACTCGCGTCCGTGCCGCCCGCGAGCATGTACATGAACCCCACCTTCCCGGGCGGCGGGGTCTGGTGAGAGACGTAGGCGTGCACCCACTCCGTGGCCGCTGGATCCATGCACATCGGATCCGGACCCGGGGTCGCGGGATTGTCGGGCATGCAGGTGAAGTTGTTGGTCCCCTTGCGCACGGTGCGCATCTTGCCGCCTTCCTCCATGGCGACGATCGTGGCGTGCTTGCCGACGTTGGGAGGGGCGGCGGACTCGGCGCTCGCGATGAGCTGCGCGTCGGTCGGCCCCGGCTTGGCGGCGGCCGGCTTCGCCGGCGCGTCCGCGGCCAGCGCCGCGCAGCTCCACGCCGTGAGAATGGCGCCCACGAGTAACCGGATCGGCAGAACAGATGCACGCATGATGATTCTCCTAGGACCGGGTCGGTCAGGCCCCCTTTGGCGGGCGGATATTGGTCCGTCCGGCTGCCCGCGTCCAGTCGCTCGAGCGGCCGCGCGCCGCGCCGCGCCGCGCCGCGTCAAGGCCCGGTCGAGGCTCCGCGACGCGCCTCAGGAGTGGTGCCCGGGACCGCCGGCGTACTTCTTCTCTCCGGCTTCGACCCGGAGCTTGAGGCGGTTCTGCGGCGGCGGCAGCGGGCAGGTCGCGAAGTCGTTGAGCGCGCACGGCGGGTTGTAGGCCTTGTTGAAATCGAGCGGCGCGCGACCGCCCTTCGGCAGCGGAATGTAAAGGAAGCGCCCGGCCCCGTAGGTCTCGCGTCCGCTCGTCTCGTCCGCGAACATGATGAAGAGCTGCTGGTCGGCGGGGGACTCGAGCACCGTGTCGAGCCGCCACTCGCGGCCATCCCTCGTGAACAGCACCGCGCCCGGCGAGACGGCGTCCTCCTCCATGCCGAGGATGTTCACGATCTTGAGGCGATGCGCCGGCTCGTAGGGCTCGAAGCGCGCGTCGAACACCCAGTCGGTGCTCACCGGGAAGTAGCTGAAGCCGCGGAAGTTGCGACGGTGCGGATTGTCGAGATCGCGCACCCGCACGCCGAGATTGCCGGCGCGCTCGATGATGAAGAAGCGCAGCGACCCGCTCGCGAGCACCGTGGGCTCGCCCTGGGTGTCGGCGACCAGATCGAGCGAGCCCACCGCATGGCCGTCGTGCGTCACGCCGCCGCCCGGGCGGGCGACGAGACGGACCCGATGATCGTGCAGCACGAAGGAACCCGCGGTGTCGGCGAGCGACGGGTTGTCGAGGACCACCGCGTTCGATGAGCTGCGGCCGAAGCTGTTCTCGCCCTCCTTGAGCCAGAAGAGTCCGGTGAGGGTGAGCCAGCCGGTGTCGCTGGTGAGGCGGCGGATGCGCTCGGCCCGCCACGTCTCGATGCTCGCTCGCTCGGCTTCCCCGTCCACGGCCGGCTGCGTGCCAGTGGCGGCGCGTTCCGCCGGCGCAGGGGCGAGTGCCACGGCGAACGCGAGCGCGAGCGTCGAGGCGGCGAACGGCCTCGCCCTGCGCGCCGCGGTGGCGCCGGATCCTCTCTCCGTATCGCTCATGATGCTTCCCCGTGCGCAAGGCCGTCCGCCCGCGCATTCTATGTCAACCCTCGCGCCCGAGAATCTCCTCGCGCACGTCGGCGATCTCCCGCGCGCGCGAGGGCCGGGCTCCCTCGCACCGTTCGGGGCGCGGGCAGCGGTTGCTGCGCGGGCAGATGATGCGCGCAGGTCCGGCCAACGCGTCCGCGATCCAGGCGATGTTGAGCACGTTGGCGACCCGCTCGAGCCCCTGGGCCGCGGCCTTGGGAACGCGCGCCTCGCCGCGCCGCTGCAGGCACTCGCGGAAGATCGAATCGATCAGCGCCTCGCTCGGCACCCCGTTCGAGGCGAGCGCCGGCGCCAGGTCGACGCCCACCGAGAGCACGTGCGGGTTGCCCGCCATGTCGCGGACCCGCCTCGAGTGACAGCAATAGAGGAGCGACCGCTCGCCGTCGCGCAGCACCGAGATCTGCGAGCCGCTCACTCCATGTTCGTCGTCGATCATGCGGAACACCGCCCAGTGCGGGCAGGGGTCGCTCACCTGAGCCAGGTTCCCCCACGGCAGCGGAATGCCGTTGCCGCGGTACACCGCGCGCAGGTAGCCGGGAGGGTAGGCGTCGAAGAAGTGCCAGTAGGGGTAGGGCGACACCTTGGTCATGCGGCGCATGACGACCGCCGGGGTGAGCTCGAGCTTCTCGCCGGCCTCGACCCGGTAGCGCTCGCGAGCGAGAAAGCGGCGGAAGGGCACGCGCGGGGCGAGCAGCGCGCCGGCGAAGAAGCTGCACTCGAAGTCGCGCCACGCATGCAGCACGTCCTGGGCGTTGAGGCCCGCGCCGCTCGAGCCGCTCTCGGGGCTGCCGCCCATCTCCCCGCCCGTGGCGTGCGCGGACTTCAGCCCGTCGCCGCCGTGCAGCACCTTGTGGGCGATATGCGCGGCGAGGTCGAACTTGAGCCGCGCCGGATCCGCTTGCAGCGCGCGGTTCGCATACACCACGTGCGGCGCCTCGAAGAACGAGCGCACCATGCTGCGCAGCTCCCGATCCTTGTCGCGCGCCAGCACCGGCTTGCGGTCGAACCAGCGGATCTCGAGCCCATGGCGCCGGCAGAGGCGCACCAGGTCTTCGGCCGAAAGCGGGAAGCGCCGCTCGCTGACCTCGTCGGCGGCGCGCTCGAGATCCGGGAAATCGTTGCGCGAGATCTCCTGGTGAGAGCGGATGAGGAGATTCGCGAACTGCCGCCCGCTGGTCCCGGTCTGGGCGAGGAGCTCCGGGATCGCCACCTGGAGCAGGCTCCGGGAGAACAGGAACGCGGGCTCGAGCGGAACGGGAGCGGCGGCGCCCCCGGGACCGGGCGGCGGGAGCTCCGGGTCCGCGCTCTCGTCCATGAACCAGGCGGGCGGGCGCTGGAACACCGCGGCGAGGAGCTCGAGCAGCTCCGCGGACGGGATGCGCTTGCCGCTCTCGATCATGCTCAAGTACGAGACCGAGGGAGCCAGGCGCGGACTGCGCTGGATGCAGCGCGCGGAGAGCTCCTCCAGCGTCAGTCCGTTGCGCTTGCGCACCGAGCGCAGCTTCGTGCCGAGAAAATGACCCTTGCGTAACAGCTGCGGCACGGCTTGGCTTGGCCTCGGCGGTGGATGACTGGCTGTGTGAAATTAACAGTGTGAAGTTTTCACAGTCAAATTCTCGCCCAAACTGCGTATATCCTTCGAGCCCATGAACGCCGAGAGCCAGGCGCGCCTCTACTCGCGCGAGCCGAGCGGACCGAAGCTCGAGGTCCTGGGACCGAAGCTCGAGCGCTCGGAGGAAGTGCTGACGCCCCTCGCGCTGCAGCTGCTCGCGAGCCTGCACCGCCGCTTCAACCCGCGGCGGCTGGAGCTCCTCGCCGCGCGCGCCAAGCGCCAGGCCGAGTTTGACGACGGGGCGTTGCCGGACTTCCTGCGCGCGACCGAGGCGGTGCGCGCCGGCAACTGGCGCATCTCGCCGGTGCCGAAGGATCTCGAGGACCGGCGCGTCGAGATCACCGGCCCCGTCGACCGCAAGATGATCATCAACGCGCTGAACGCGCCGGTGCAGGCGTTCATGGCGGACTTCGAGGATGCCTGCTCGCCGACCTGGGGGAACGTGATCCGCGGGCAGGCGAACCTGAAGGACGCGGTGCGCCGCACCATCACTTACGAGGACGAGGCCACCGGGCGCGTCTACCGCCTCGCCGAGCGCACCGCGACCCTCATCGTGCGGCCGCGGGGCTGGCACCTGCCCGAGAAGCACCTGGCGGTCAACGGCGATACCCTGTCGGGGGCGCTGTGCGACTTCGCGCTCTTCATCGCGAACAACTACGAGGCGCTCGCCGCGCGCGGCACGGGGCCGTACTTCTATTTACCGAAGATCGAGAGTCATCTCGAGGCGCGCCTGTGGAACGACGTGTTCGTCGCGGCCGAGGAGGCGCTCGGGATCGCGCGCGGGACGATCAAGGCCACGGTGCTCATCGAGACGCTGCCCGCGGCGTTCGAGATGGACGAGATTCTCTACGAGCTGCGCGAGCATTCGGCCGGGCTCAACTGCGGCCGCTGGGACTACATCTTCAGCTTCATCAAGAAGTTCCGGAACCGGCGCGAGTTCCTGCTGCCCGACCGCGCCACCGTGACCATGGAGCGCCACTTCCTCAAGTCCTACGTGGAGCTGCTCATCAAGACCTGTCACCGGCGCGGGGCGCACGCGATCGGCGGCATGGCCGCCCAGATCCCGATCCGCGACGACCCCGCGGCGAACGAGGCGGCCATGGCGCGCGTGCGGGCCGACAAGCTGCGCGAGGCGCGCGCCGGGCACGACGGCACCTGGATCGCGCATCCGGGGCTTGCGGGGATCGCCCGCGAGCCCTTCGATGCCGTGATGACCGGGCCGAATCAGCTCCCGGTGCTGCGCGCGGAGGTCAACGTCACGGCGAAGGATCTGCTCAGCGTGCCCGAGGGCGAGATCACGGAAGCAGGCCTGCGAAACTGCATCCGCGTGGGCGTGCAGTACCTCGAGGCCTGGCTGCGCGGCAACGGCTGCGTGCCGCTCTATCACCTGATGGAGGATGCGGCCACCGCGGAGATCTGCCGGGCGCAGCTGTGGCAGTGCCTGCATCATGGCGCGCGCACCAGCGACCGGCAGCCGGTGACGGTCGAGCGCTTCGACCGGCTGCTCGCCGCCGAGCTCGACCGCATTCACCATGAGGTCGGCGCGGCGCGCCTCACCCACGGCGTGTTCCCGACCGCGGCGCGCCTCATCGAGCAGATGACCAAGAGCGAGAGCTTCGACGAATTCCTGACGCTCCCGGCGTACGAGCTGCTGAGCTGAGGAGCCGACCCCGCGCGCCTCAAGGGCGCGCACCCGAACGAGCTGGAGGAGCCATGACTTCGATGACCGCCACGACCGTGACGAGCGCCCAGAGATCGCTGCCCACGGCGGAGGACCTGCGGCGCGCATGGCGCGACAGCCCGCGATGGCACGGCGTGCGCCGCGCCTACGACGCGGGCGACGTGGTGCGCCTGCGCGGCACGATCCCCGTCGAGCACTCGATCGCGCGGCTCACCGCGGAGAAGCTGTGGCGCTACCTCAACGAGCGGCCGCTCGTGAGCGCTCTCGGGGCGCTCACCGGCAACCAGGCCATGCAGCAGATAAAGGCCGGGCTCGACGCCATCTACCTCTCCGGCTGGCAGGTGGCGGGAGACGCGAATCTCGCGGGCGAGATGTACCCGGACCAGTCGCTTTACCCGGCGGACTCGGTGCCGGCGGTCGTGCGGCGCATCAACAACACCCTGCGCCGCGCCGACGAGATCCACCACGCTGAAGGCGACGACTCCATCGACTGGCTGAAGCCGATCGTGGCCGATGCGGAGGCGGGCTTCGGCGGCGTGCTGAACGCCTTCGAGCTCATGAAGCAGATGATCGATGCGGGCGCTGCGGGGGTTCACTTCGAGGATCAGCTCTCCTCGGCGAAGAAGTGCGGGCACATGGGCGGGAAGGTTCTCGTGCCCACCCAGGAGGCGATCAACAAGCTCAGCGCCGCGCGCCTCGCGGCGGATGTGTGCAACGTGCCCACCGTGCTGATCGCGCGCACCGACGCCGAAGGAGCGACGCTCCTCACCTCGGATGTCGACGAGCGCGATCGGCCCTTCATCGACGCCTCCCGGGGGCGCACCGCGGAGGGCTTCTTCACGGTGAGGTCAGGGCTCGGGGCGGCGATCGCGCGCGGCCTGGCCTACGCGCCGTACGTGGATCTGCTCTGGTGCGAGACCGCCAAGCCCGATCTCGCGGAGGCGCGGGAATTCGCGCAAGCGATCCACGCGCAGTTCCCCGACAAGTTCCTCGCCTACAACTGCTCGCCGTCGTTCAACTGGAAGCGCCATCTCGATGATGGAGTGATCGCGAAGTTCCAGCGCGAGCTCGCCGCCATGGGCTACCGCTTCCAGTTCATCACGCTCGCCGGCTTCCACGCGCTCAACTTCTCGATGTTCGAGCTGGCGCGCGGCTACAAGGCTCAGCACATGAGCGCCTACGTGAAGCTCCAGCAGGCGGAGTTCGCGGCCGAGTCCTCCGGCTACACCGCCACGCGGCATCAGCGCGAGGTGGGCGCCGGCTATTTCGACGCGGTCACTAGTGTGGTGACGGGGGGCAACTCCTCGATCACGGCGCTCACCGGCAGCACCGAGGAGCAGCAGTTCGCAGCGGCGCCGGAGCCCGCCGGGCAGCGGCTCGGGAAGAGGGTGTCGTAGCGACTCGCGCGCCGGCACCGTCGCGGCAAGGCGCTCCCGGCTACTTCGCCGTCGGCATGGCGAACTCCGCCCCCTTGGGCGTGCTCTCCGGCCAGCGCTGCATGATGGATTTCTGCCTGGTGTAGAAGCGCACGCCCTCCTCACCGTAGGCGTGCGTGTCGCCGAAGAGGCTGCCTTTCCAGCCGCCGAAGCCGTGCCATGCCATCGGCACCGGGATCGGGACGTTGATGCCGACCATCCCGATCTGGATGCGCCGCCCGAACTCGCGCGCCACGTTGCCGTCGCGCGTATAGCAGGCGACGCCGTTGCCGAGCGGGTGCGCATTCACGAGCTCGACCGCCGAGGCGAAGTCGGGCACGCGCACGCACGAGAGCACCGGGCCAAAGATCTCCTCGCGGTAGATGCGCATCCCCGCGGTGACGTGATCGAAGAGCGTCGCTCCGAGCCAGAAGCCGTTCTCGTGACCTGAGACGCTGAAGGGCGTATCGCCGTGGGGCTGGCGGCGGCCGTCGACCAGGAGCTGCGCACCGCTCTCGACGCCGTCCTCGATGTAGCCGCGAATGCGCTCGAGCGCCGCCCGCGTGATCACCGGCCCCATCTCGACCTCCGGCTGCATGCCGTTGCCGATCCGCAGCCGCCGCGCCCGCTCGGCGAGCTTCGGCATGATGCGATCGGCGGTATCGCCCACCAGCACCGCCACCGAGATCGCCATGCAGCGCTCGCCCGCGGAGCCATAGGCGGCTCCGATCAGCGCATCGAGCGCCTGTTCGAGATCGGCGTCCGGCATGACCACCATGTGGTTCTTGGCGCCGCCGAGCGCCTGCACACGCTTGCCGGCTTCCGCGCCGCGCTGGTAGATGTAGTGCGCGACGGGGCTCGAGCCGACGAAGCTCACGGCGCGCACCTCGGGTGCGCTGAGCAAAGCGTCCACCGCCACCTTGTCGCCCTGCACCACGCTGAACACGCCCGGCGGCAGGCCGGCCTCGGCCAGCAACCGCGCCATGACGAGAGACGCCGACGGATCGCGCTCGCTCGGCTTGAGCACGAAGGCGTTGCCGCAGGCGATGGCGAGCGGAAACATCCAGCAGGGCACCATGCACGGGAAGTTGAACGGCGTGATGCCCGCGACCACACCGAGCGGCTGGCGCAGCGTCCAGTTGTCGATGCCGCCCGAGACCTGCTCGGTGAAATCACCTTTCAGCAGCTGCGGGATGCCGCAGGCGAACTCCAGGATCTCGATGCCGCGCGCCACCTCGCCCTGCGCGTCCGAGAACACCTTGCCGTGCTCGCTCGTGATGAGCGCGGCGAGGGCGTCGCGCTCCTCGTTCAGCAGCTCGAGGAAGCGCGCCAGGATCCGCGCCCGTCGCACCGGCGGGGTATCCGCCCACGCGGGCCAGGCGGCCTGCGCGCTCGCGACCGCGGCGCGCACGTCCTCGGCGCCGGCGAGGGCGACCTGGCGCGTCACGGCGCCCGTGGCCGGATTGAATACCGGCAGCGCCCGCGTGCCGGCGCCGCCGGCGATCCGGCCGCCGATCCAGTGTTGCACGAGCTCGGAGGGCGCGGCGACCGGGGCTGCGGAGGTGCCGCGCGGAGGAAGCGTGGAGACTGCCATGGACGCACCCGTGCGATGAGGAGGAATGCGGTTCTCGATCATAGACCACTTGAGCGCCCGCCCGCATACTCACCGCACGCATGGCGGTGCAGCTTCTGTTTCCGACACTGGTCTACCAGGCGCGCCTGCCCGGGTGGCGACGGCTGAATGCACCGCTGCTGCGCGAATGCCGCCAGCTGCGCGCCGACGATGCCGCCGGGCGGCGCTGGTCGCAGCGCAACTACCCGGGTGGCTACACCTCCTACAACTCGGCCCATCGCATGCACCGCCGGTCGCCGACCTTCGCGACGCTTGCGCGCGAGCTCGAGCGGCACGTCGCGAAGTTCGCGCGGGCGCTGCAGCTCGATCTCACCGCGCGCCCCCTCGGCATGACCGACTGCTGGGTGAACGTCATGGGACGCGGCGCCGTGCACGGGCTGCACCTGCATCCGCTGTCGACGATCAGCGGGACTTACTACGTCGCGGTGCCGCAGGGAGCGCCGGGACTGAAATTCGAGGATCCGCGGCTCGAGCGCTTCATGGCCTCGCCGCCGCGCGGCGGCGCGGCGGGGCGCGGGCAGCGGCCGTGGGTGACGCTGCGGGCGCGCGCCGGGGAGCTGGTGCTGTTCGAGAGCTGGCTGCGCCACGAGGTTGCGCCCCACCCGCTCGCCGCCGAGCGGGTCAGCATCAGCTTCAACTACAGTTGGTTTTGATCTGGAGCGAGGAGAGTGTCCGGCATCGGGAGTCGTCGGGTCCGGTTCGCGTGGCTCATCGGGTGCCTGGCGGCGGCGTGCTCGGCGTTCGTCGAGCGCGAGGCTCCCGGGGTGTTCTACGACGTGCAGCTCGGTGCGCCGCCGCCCGACACGCTGTGTGTCGAATTCGCGGGTGAAGTCGCCGCGCTGAGCCATCTCGAGCCGAGGTGGCACGGCCCGCTGCAACGCCCGGATCAATGCGCCGCGGTTCTCAACGACGCAGCCGGCGGTCCGACGCGCGAAATCTGGATCACGACGGATGCGGCGCGGAGCATGCTGTTCGTGGATCTGCGAGAGTTCGGCCCGGGCGGACCGACGCAACCGTCACGGCAGACGAAAGAGCTCGGAAGGCAGCTCGCACAGCTGATCCACGCGAAGTTCCCCGCCGCGATAGTAACCCAGGGGAAGAGGTTCTCCGGCGTGCTGGCTCACTGACCGCTTGGCGTCAACGCTCGCGGCGTGGGCGCGTTGCACAAAATAGGACGCGGCGCGGCGGACCGATTCCGGCCCGCCGGTGCCCTCGATTCAGCCGCGGTTCAGTATTCGTCGGCCAAGGTTTTCGGAGCAAGGAGACCCCCCAATGCGCTTTCCTGTCCGCGGTCTCATCGCAGCGCTCTCGCTCGCAGCGCTCCCGGTGGCGTCCAACGCCGCCGTCTTCGTCGGCGTATCGGTCGGCATCCCACCTCCCGCGCTCCCGGTGTACGTGCAGCCGCCCTGTCCGGCGCCCGGCTACATCTGGGTCCCCGGGTACTGGGCGTGGGACGACGACCAGTACTACTGGGTGCCCGGAACCTGGGAGTTGGCGCCGGCGGTGGGGTTCCTCTGGACGCCGGGATACTGGGGCTGGGGCGACGGTTTCTATCTCTGGCACGCGGGCTATTGGGGTCCGCACGTCGGTTTCTACGGCGGCATCAACTACGGCTTCGGCTATTTCGGCCGCGGCTTTGAGGGCGGCTACTGGCGCGGAAACGAGTTCTACTACAACCGCTCCGTCACCAACGTCAACGTTACCAACATTACGAACGTCTACAACCACACGGTCGTCAACGAGCCGGGGGTGAGTCGCGTCAGCTTCCACGGCGGCGCGGGCGGCGTGGCGGTGCGTCCGACCGCGGCGGAGATGGCGGTCGAGCACGAGCGTCATATCGGCGTCACTGCGCTGCAGCGGCAGCACGAGCAGATGGCGCGCTCCGACAGCTCGCTCCGCGCCTCGGTGAACGGCGGGCGGCCCGCCATCGCCGCTACTCCACGGCCGGCGGTGTTTTCCGGACACGGCGTGATCGCGGCGCGCGGCGCGAGTCCGGCGGGCCAGAGGACGGATCGGCCGCGGCAGACGCAGCGGCCGGCGCTCGCCGAGCGCAGTGGCGGCCCGCGCAGCGATCGGCCTCCTCAGGCACTGCGGCCCGCCGACCCCAGGCCGCCTGTCCACCAGGCTGCCCGGCCCACGATGAATCCGCAGCACCGCGACAACGGCCAGTACCGCGGCAACGCCGCTGCGCCGGGCGGGGGCGGACCCGCGATGCATGCCGGCGGTGGGCGCGCGCCCCAGGCCGCTCCGCCACCGGCAGCCCAGCACCCGGCAGCCCAGCACCCGGGAGCCCAGCACCCGGGAGCCCAACACACGGCCGCCGAGCGCGAGCAGCGCGAACGCGGACATTAATGGGCCAAGCGCGCATACGGCTCGCATTTTCCTGAGTCAGTCCACGGAATCGCCCGCCGATTCCTGTCATTCTTGATCGCTAGGGTCAGGGATATGTAAAGACGCGGTCCGATCGCTTGTTGGATCGCCTTGTGGGAGGAGTCGGTCCATGCGTATCAGCCTGTTTTGTCTGGCGCTGCTCGTCGCGGGCTGCGTCATCGAGGCCCCACCGCGTGAGGTGATGCAGCCGGCGGTAGTCGAGCCGGCGCCGGCGCCCGCGCCCGCGGTCGTGAGCGTCTACGAGGAGCCCCCGCTGGCCGAGCCCGCGCCGATCGCGATCGGCTGGGCGCCGCCCCCGATGCTCGTCGAGGTCCCCCCGCCCGCGCCCTTCCCGTACTCGGTGTGGGTGGGCGGCTACTGGGTGTGGCAGGGGAACTGGGCGTGGGCGCACGGGCACTGGATGGAGCCGCCGCGCCCGAGCTACGTCTGGGTCCACCCCTACTACGAGCACCGCAGCGGTCAGGTGATCTTCATCAGCGGATACTGGTCGGCGCCCGGTGTGGCCTTCGTGGCGCCTGCGCCCGGCCTGCGGCTGGTCGTCGAGACCCCCGCCGTCGGCGTGATCGCCGGACCTCGCCCGATCGGTCCCGAGGGCTGCTTCGTGCCGGCCCCGCCCGGATCACGCGTCGGCATCATCGTCCCGGCTCCCGTCGGCACCGCCCCCGCGGTCGTGACGAGCGCGCCGCCGGTAGTGGCCGTGGGCATGCGCGTGACGACCAACGTCACCAACATTCGCAACACCAACACCAACATCAGCAACGTCACGAATGTCACCAACGTGACCAACGTCACGAACGTGACCATCGTGGCGCCGCCTGCCGCCACGGCGAGCGGCCGCGCCTTCAACTCCACGGTGCCCGCGGCGCCGCATCTGGCCGCGGCGCGTCCGGCGGTGGTCCAGGCACGGGCGCCGGAGCCCGTGAACGTCCGGCACGTCATGCCGTACGTGACGGGGCACGCGCCCATGACACCCGCTCAGGGTCATCCCGCCAACGGGCCCGAGGGGCGCCCGATGCTGACGCGCGAGGGACCGCCGCCCGGGCACGAGGGCACCCCGGCTCCCGGCGCGCGGCCTCAACCCCTGGCGGCGCGCCCCGTGGCTGCACCGATGCAGGGACCTGACGCGCGGGTCGTGCGGGGCGGCACCCCGGCTCCCGACGCGCGGCCTCAACCCCTGGCGGCGCGCCCCGTGGCTGCACCGATGCAGGGACCTGACGCGCGGGTCGTGCGGGGCGGCACCCCGGCCGGCAGCGCGCAACCGATGCAGGCTCAGTCCAAGGCGATGAAACCCGCGGCGCAGAAGACGCCCGCGGCCGCCGGAACCGCGGTGCCGCCGAAGAACGCGGCAGCCCCGAAGGGCGCCCCGGCGCACACCGAGAGTGCCAAGCCCGGGAAGCCCGACAACAGGAAAGACGCGAAGGGCCACGAGGACGGCAAGCAAAAGCACGAAGGCCAGTAGCGCCGACCACTGATGGATGCGCTCCGGCGGCCTGAAGGGGAGGCCGCCGCGGCGCGACTCCTCCCTAGACGACGCGGCGCAGCCAGACGGCGACGTCGGCGACCTCCTGAGGGCACACCGAGTGTGGCATGTTGTAGGTATGCCATTCGACTGCGTAGCCCGCGCCTTCCAGCAGACGACGAGCCTCCTCGCCGAGAGTCGGCGGGACCACCGGATCCTCCCTGCCGTGCGCGAGGAACACGGGGGTCGACCGATTGGCCGCGTGGCGCTCGGCCGCGAGCTGCGTCGCCCGCAGCATGTAACACGACAGGCCCAGGATACCGGCAAGCTTCTCCGGGTAGCGGACCCCCACGGACACAGCCATAGCGCCGCCCTGGGAGAATCCCGCCAGCACGATGCGCTCGCTTGCGATGCCGCGCTCGTTCTCACGACGGATCAGCGCCTCGACCGTCGCCTGTGAGGCGCGAATCCCGGCCTCGTCCTCCGGTCCGCGGCGATCGAGCGAGACGATGTCGTACCAGGCGCGCATCGCGAATCCCCCGTTGAGCGTCACGGGCCGGATCGGCGCGTGCGGGAACACGAAGCGGAGCGGGCGCTCGCCCGCCCGCACGAGCTCCGGCACCAGCGGCTCGAAGTCGTGGCCGTCAGCGCCGAGGCCATGGAGCCAGATCACCGCTCCCGTCGGAGCGCGGCCTGTTTCGACTTCCACCGCATCGCGCGCCACGTGCAACCCCCGCTGTTCACCCGTCCGTGCGCTGCATGTTAGTGCACGGCTGCCTGCGCTTGCACGGCGGAGCGGATGATGCCGCGGGTGGCCTCACGAGCCTCCTGCGGCGGAGGCGCCAGGCGCTTCAAGCGGCGGGCGCGGCGGCTGCGCCTGTGGCCGGCCCGGGCGCTCCGGCGGCGCTGGCTGCGCCGGCTCAAACGCGCGCCGCTCGCGCTGCGCGTCGGTCTCGGCGTCGCGCTCGCTGCGATCCTGGCGCTGTCGCTGAACGCTCTCTACCAGGTCGTCCGCAAGCCCACGGAGCTGTTCTTTCCGGTGAGCGGCACGCTCTATAAGACTCCGCAGGAGACCTGGCGGGAGTACGGCCCGCTCTTCCGGCGCTACGCCACGCGCAGCATCCGGCCGCAGCTGCTCGCGGCGCTGGCGCAGGTCGAGGGCTCGGGCAATCCGCTGGTGCGCACCTACTGGCGCTGGACGTGGGTGCTCAGGCCCTTGGAGGTTTACCGGCCGGCTTCGAGCGCGGTCGGCATGTACCAGATCACCGACGCCACCTTTGCCGAGGCGCGCCACTATTGCATCCACGCTCACGAGGTGGTGCGCGAGGGTGCGTGGAACGACTGGCACGCCTGTTGGTTCAACGCGCTCTACTCGCGCGTACTGCCGGCCGATGCCGTCGAGCTGACCGCGGCGTATCTTGACCTGAAGGTCACCGGGATCCTGGCGCGCTCCGGGATCAGCCGCATCAGCGCCGTGCAGCAGCGGCATCTGGCCGCGGTCGTGCATCTGTGCGGCGCGGGCGCCGGAGCCGCCTATGCGCGCCAGGGCTTGCACTTCGGCGAGGGACAGCGCTGCGGCGATCACGATCCGCGCGCCTATCTCCGGCGCGTCGATGCGATGGAAGAGGTGTTCGCGCAGCGGGCAGCCGCGCAGCAGCCGAGCGCGGCTCTCGCTCAGTGATCGTGGCCGTCGGGCCCGTGCACGTGTCCGTGTGAGAGCTCGGTCTCGGTCGCGGCCCGCACCCCGGCCACTTCGACTTCGAAGTGCAGCTTCTTGCCGGCGAGCGGATGGTTGCCATCGACGGTGACCAGGTCGGCCGCGATGCGGGTGACGGTGACGGTACGGTCGCTGCGACCGCTCGAAGCCGAGAGCCGCATTCCTACCCGGACGTTCCCGACTCCCTTCAGCGCACGGCGCGGCACCTGCTGAACCAGCTTCGGGTCGTGCTCGCCATAACCGTCGGCGGGCGAGAGCGTCACGGTGAGCTTGTCCCCGACACTACGGCCGGCCAGCTCACGCTCAAGACCGGGCACGAGATTGCCGTGGCCGTGCAGATAGGCCAGGGGCTCGCCCGCAGGGGAACTGTCGATGATCTCCCCTGCCTCGTCCCGCAGCGTGTAATGGATGCTGACGACCTGGTCCTGGCTGATGCTCATGCGGGCGTGGGCGAACTACCCCGCTGACCGCGCCTCGAAGGCAGGCGAGGCGGGGCTGCGCATTGATGGGGCGGGAAGGATACCATTCGGCTCTGCCGTTGGCCCGGACCCAAGCTGGGGGCCGCGGCGCAAACCTCAAGGGCACCACGATGAGAGTCGTGTACTCGGGCGTCCTCGCCGCCGTCTTCTCGATGTCCGCCGCGGCGGCGGGCGACGGGGCCGCACCGACGACCGCTGGGACTTCCGCAATGAACGACAACGCTCTGAAGGCCGACAACCCGTTTGCACGCCCGAGCACGCTCCCCTACGAGCTGCCGCCCTTCGACCGGATCCACGACGGCGATTACCTGCCGGCCTTCCACGCCGGCATGCGCGAGCAGCTCAAGGAGGTCGAGCGCATCGCGCACAATCGCGAGCCGCCCACCTTCGAGAACACCCTCATCGCACTCGAGCGCGCCGGGCAGCTGCTGCGCCGGGTGGACGCCACGTTCGGGCGGCTCAATGCCTGCAACACGAACCCGAAGTTGCAGGACATCGATACCGAGATGGCGCCCAAGCTCACCGCGCAGGAGGACGCCATTCATCTCAATCCGGCGCTGTGGACGCGCGTCGAAGCGCTCTACAACAAGCGCGCGAGAGCGCACCTCGATTCCGAGTCGCAGCAGCTGCTCACGCGCTACCACACCGAATTCGTGCGCGCCGGCGCACGTCTCGAGCCCGCCGACCAGACGCGCCTGCGCGCCCTGAATACCGAGATCTCCACGCTCACTACGCGCTTCAAGCACAACGTGCTCAAGGCAACCGCCGACGGCGCGGTGGTGGTCGATGACGTCCGGGACCTCGACGGACTGTCGGAAGGGCAGATCGGCGCCGCGGCGCAGGCGGCGGCCGCGCGCGGCCTCGGCGGCAAGTGGGTCATTGCGCTGCAGAACACGACCAATCAGCCGCTGCTCGCGCAGCTGAAGAATCGCGCCCTGCGGCAGCGTATCTACGAGGCGTCGATCGGCCGCGCGCGGGGCGGGTCGAGCGACAACACCGCCGTGATCGCACAGCTGGTGAAGCTGCGCGCCGAGCGCGCCGCGCTCCTCGGCTATCCGAACCACGCGGCCTACCAGCTCGAGGACGAGTCCGCCGGGAACCCCGCCGCGGTGCGCGACATGATCAGCCAGGTGGCGCCGTCGGCGCTCGCCCGCGCGCGCGCGGAAGCGGCCGAGATCCAGAAGCTGATCGACGCGCAGGCCGCCGCCTCCGGCACGCCGTCCTTCGCGCTCGAGCCGTGGGACTGGTCGTTCTACTCTCAACAGGTGCGCAAGGCGCGCTACGACTTCGACCAGGCGCGCGTCGCGCCTTACTTCGAGCTCGATCGCGTGCTCGAGGACGGGGTGTTCTACGCGGCGCACCAGCTGTACGGACTCTCCTTCAAGGAGCGCCGCGACCTGCCCGTCTACCAGGCGGACGTCAGGGTGTTCGAGGTCTTCGACGCCGCCGGCGCGCCGCTCGCGCTGTTCCTGGCCGACTACTTCGCACGCGACAACAAGCAGGGTGGCGCGTGGATGGCTTCTTACGTGAACCAGTCGCAGCTGCTGCACCACAAGCCGGTGGTGGCGAACCATCTGAACATCCCCAAGCCGCAGCCGGGGCAGCCGGTGCTGCTCACCTTCGACGAGGTCACGACCATGTTCCACGAGTTCGGGCACGCGCTGCACGGCATGCTCTCGAGCGTGCGCTACCCGAAGCTCTCCGGCACCGCGGTGCCGCGCGACTTCGTCGAGTATCCCTCCCAGTACAACGAGATGTGGGCGCGCGAGCCGGAGGTGGTGGCGCACTACGCCCGCCACTATCAGACGGGCGAGCCGATGCCGCCGGAGCTGCTCGAGAAAGTGCTGGCGGCGCAGAAGTTCAACCAGGGCTATGCCACCACCGAATACCTGGCCGCGGCGCTCCTCGACCAGGCCTGGTACCAGATCAGCGCCGCGCAGGCGCCCGCGGCGGCGGACGTGCCGGCGTTCGAGGCCGCCGCACTCAAGGAAAGCGGGCTCGACTACGCTCCGGTGCCGCCGCGCTATCACTCGGCCTACTTCTCGCACATCTTCGAGAGCGGCTATTCGGCCGGCTATTACGCGTACCTGTGGAGCGAGGTGCTGGCGCGCGACACCGGGCAGTGGTTTCACACCCACGGCGGCCTGACGCGCGCCAACGGGGAGTACCTGCGCACGCAGGTGCTGTCGCGCGGGCGCACCGAGGATCCGCAGCTGCTGTTTCGCAACTTCTACGGCCGCGCGCCCGAGATCGGCCCGCTGCTCGAATATCGCGGCCTCTCGGGCGGGAGCTAGGCCCGCTCGGGCGAGGCGCGGGACTCCGCGCCCGGCGCGCCGGCACGCTGCGCGCGATCGATGGCCGCGACGAGCCGCCGGAAGCACTCGAGCAGCGGCAGCTCGAGGGCGAGCTCGCGCGCCTTGTCGTGCGCGTAGCCGAGAGTCTCGTTGACCTCGAGCGGGCGGCCGGCTTCGAGATCCTGCAGCGCCGACAGGCGGTGCCCCGGCGCCCTGGTGCGGTACTCGCTCCCCGCCTCGAGGAGGATCGCCACCGCCTCGCTCTCGGAGCCCGAGCACAGGGTCGCGGTCGGCAGGATCGAGCGGTCGCTGAGAGGGATACCCTGGGCGAGCGCGAGCACGCCCATCTCCCGCACGAGCCGGGCGAGGATCAGCGCCGAGTCGGGATCGGTCAGGAGCTTCCAGGTGAGCGCGCGCGTCGTCACGGAGAGCGACGTGAGGCCCACCCAGCCGCAGAACTTCGACCACTCGAGCGAGACGATCTCCGCAGTGGCGGCGGCGCGGACGCCCGATTGATCGATGGTGCGCGCCAGCGCCTGCGCGCGCTCGCTGTCCCCGCCGCCGAGCTCGCCGATCATGATGTTCACGTTGCGTGTGAAGAGCACCGTGCCGTCGGCGAGCAGCTCGCCGCTGGTGTCCGCGAGCGCGCCGAGCACGCGCTCGCGGCCGAAGGCCTGCACGAGGATCTCGTTCTTCAGCGGCCCATTCTGGACCGACAGGGCGACGCCGAGCTCGGCCCTGCGCAGCGGCTCGAGCGCCTGGGCGGTGCCCGGCGTCTTGGTCGCGACGATGAGCGTGCCGGCGCTCTCGAGGGCCGCCGGATCGCGGAGCGTGCGCACCGGCGTGCTGAACTCGGCGAGCCCCCTGATCGCGAGTCCGCGCTCCTCGAGCTGACGCGCGCGCTCGCCGCGCGCCAACATCGCAACCGTATGCCCGGCGCGCGCCAGATGGGCCCCGATGATCGACCCCATCGCGCCGGCGCCGAGAATTGCGAACTCGAAATCGGCCATGGCGGTGTGCGCGCTACAGCGCCTCGGCGATGTCCTGCATGAGGCCGCGGTCCTGAGGGATGGTCTGCGGCGGGTAACGCTTCAATACCCGCCCATCACGGGCGATGAGGAACTTCTCGAAGTTCCAGCTGATGTCGCCCGCAATGCCGGTGCCCGCCCCGGTGAGGAAGCGGTAGACCGCGTGGCGGCCGGGCCCGTTTACCTCGAGCTTGCTGCTCAAGGGGAAGCTCACGTCGTAGGTGCTGCGGCAGAAGGCGGCGATTTCCGCTTCGCTCCCCGGCTCCTGCGCGGCGAACTGATTGCAGGGGAAGCCGACCACGGTGAAGTTCTCGTCCCGCAGCTCCCTCTGCAGCTGCTCGAGGCCCGCATACTGCGGAGTCAGGTCGCAGCGGCTGGCCACGTTCACCGCCAGCGTCACCTTGCCGCGCAGCGCTCCCAACAAGTCATCGGCGCCGTCGATCCTCGAGACGGCAAGGTCGTAGAAGCTGCTCATGGCAGTGCGCTCCCGGGAGACCGCTGCGTACATGTACCATATACCAGCGGAAGGCTTAACATCGCCACGTTCGTCCGGCGCGCGTTAGCGGAGACTCTCATGGCCTCGGAACTCGGCACGGCAGAAACGCCCAAGGTGGTCGCTATCCTCAACCGCATTCTCGAGCTCGAGCTTGCCGGACTGGTGCGCTACCTTCACTACAGTTTCATGATCTTCGGCCACAACCGCATCCCGATCGTGGCGTGGCTCCGTGCCCAGGCGGACGAGGCTCAGGCGCACTCGGTGCAGGCCGGCGAGCACATCACCAATCTCGGCGGTCACCCGTCGCTCAAGATCGGACCGCTGCTGGAAACGCACAAGCACAACGTCGACGAGATCCTGCGCGAGGCGCTCACCCACGAGCAGGAGGGACTGGAGGAGTACCGCAAGCTCCTCGCGGCGGTTGCCGCTCGCAACATAATGCTCGAGGAGTACGCGCGCGAGCAGATCGCCGCCGAGGAGGCGCACGTCGCCGACATCGGCAAGATGCTGCGCAAGCCAGGCTCCATCACCTGATCAGCCGAAGCGGCTGACGCCGCGGCAGCGCTCTCCCGAACGAGGGAGCCGTGCATGCCCACAAAGGGCTGCGGCGCTTGAAATCTGCTCAACCCGCCGCCATGTCGCGCGTTGCTTCACTGACACGCAATGACGGGTGCGTATAGTGCGCGCCCGATAAGACGACGAAGGATCTGGCATTCATGGAACTGATCGTAGGGTCGATGATCGCGGCCACTCTCCTCCTCCTGGGCCACCTGGGGGTGCTCGTGCGCAACCGCCTGATGCGAGGCAAGTAACCCACCACTCACCGTCCGCTCACCAAGAGCGGTTCGACTAACCGGCGGCTCGCGGCTCAGCCCGGTACGGATACTTGTTGAAGATCGCCGCCACCGCCGCGTCGATTCTCTTCTCCGCCTCCGTGCCACTCACGCCGTACAGACTCTGCTCGACCGAGGCGTGCCACAGCGGCTGCCGGCTCTTCGCGTCGTAGAGATCCAC
>MNCZ01000052.1:0-2189 GCA_001914695.1 Gammaproteobacteria bacterium 13_2_20CM_66_19
CGCTGCACGGTCCGAAGGGCGCGAGTGTGCCAGCCGTGACACACGGCCTGTCGCCTGCGCACCACTTTGGTTCTTTGCTGCAGATGGAGACGAATGAGTCTACGATGTCGCGCCTGAATTTCTCGCTGAGTTCAAGGGAAGGACCGGAACCGTTCCGGAGGGCTAACTAAATAGGTTGCGCTGTGTGTCTCACGGCGCCCGAGCACGCCCCGTGCGATGCCCGGCGACAACGAACGTAAAAACCAAGTCTAGGAGAACTGCGTATGCGATCCAAATGCAACAACAGCCTGCGCATCATAGTCGCCGCGCTTGCACTTGGAGGGTCGTGCGCGGCGGCAATCGCCGATGAGGTCACCGATCGGTCGCAAGATCCGAATCTGTGGGCAGCTCCCGGCGGTGATCAGGCCTTGACACGGCACAGCTCACTCAAGTCGATCAATGCTTCGAACGTGCGCCACCTGCAGATGGTGTGGTCGCAGTCGAGCGGCACGCTGCGCGGACACGAAGGGCAGCCGCTGGTCGTCGTCGTCAACAACAAACCGATGATGTACATGGAGAGCGGCTGGCCGAACATCATCCAGGCGCTGGATCTGACCGATCCGGATCATCCGAAGGAAGTGTGGAACTACCGCAAGACGAGCAATCGCGACGAATCGGCCGTACCGCGCGCCTGCTGCGACACCGTCAACCGCGGGCCGTCCTTTGCCGACGGCAAGCTGGTGTTCGGCACTCTGGACGGCTTCGTCATCGCGCTCGACGCCGCGACCGGCAAGGAAATCTGGACCGTCAAGCACGCGCATCCCGACAAGGGCGAGACGATCACGCCGGCGCCGCTCATCGCCGAGGGCAAGGTGCTCATCGGCTTCGGCGGTGACGAGTTCGCAGCCCGCGGCCGCTTCACGGCCTACAACCTGGCCGACGGCAAGAAGGTCTGGGAGTGCTACAACACCGGCAGCGACTCGGACGTGTGCCTCACGAAGCAGAGCAACAAGAAGCACCCGGAGTACGGCACCGCCGGGCACGACCTCGGCATTTCCGGCTTCCCGGGCGATGAGTGGCAGCGCGGTGGCGGCGCGATGTGGGGCTTCTACAGCTACGATCCGGAGCTGCACCTCGTGTATGCGTCGAGCGGCAACCCCGGGCTGTGGAGCCCTTCCTACCGCTGCGGTGTCAAGACCCATGAGGAGTGCAACAACGGCAAATGGGACAACAAGTGGTCCATGACCATCTTCGCGCGCAAGGTCGACACCGGCGAAGTGGTGTGGGCGTACCAGATGACGCCGTTCGACCAGTGGGACTACGACGGCATCAACGAGAACATGCTCGAAGATGCGACCGTCGACGGCAAGCCGCGCAAGATCCTGATGCACTTCGATCGCAACGGCTTTGCCTATGTGCTCGACCGTACCGACGGCACGCTGCTGCGCGCCACCAAGTACGTGACCACCAACTGGGCCGAGAAGGTCGACATGAAGACCGGCCGCCCGGTGAAGGTCAAGGAGCATTCGCCGCTCGAGGCGCACCGCAACACCCAGGCCTGTCCGTCAGCGATGGGTGGCAAGGACCAGCAACCCTGCGCGATCGACCCGGCTGAGCCCGGGATCGCATACTGCCCGACCAACAACTGGTGCATGGAGGATGAGCCCCAGGAGCGCTCACACACCCAGCAGGGTACCGTGTACGTGTTCGCGAACGTGTTCATGTATCCGGAGAAACCGGGAATCACCGGCAAGTTCAAGAAGTACAACACGCTGACCGGCGAGACCATCTGGGAGATTCCGGATCCCTACCCGAACTGGGGTGGTGCGCTGGTCACCGACGGCGGGCTGGCGTTCTACGGCAGCCTGAATGGTGACTTCCGCGCGGTCGATCGCAACAGCGGCGAGGTGCTGTGGCAGCGGCGGCTGGGCTCGGGAATCATCGGCAACCCGATCACCTACAGCGTCAACGGCAAGCAGTACGTGTCCGTGTGGAGCGGCATAGGCGGGTGGATCGGGCTGCCGGTCACGGCGGGGCTCGATCTCAATGACAAGTTCGGCGCCATCGGGGCGACCGCCATGACCAAGGCCGCGGGACTCAGTATGATCCCGCAGGGTGGAACGCTCTATACCTTCGCGGTTCAGGAGTGAGGAGGACGAGGGCGCAAAGCAATAAACGAGCCTGAGCGAGGGCGTTGTCGAAGAGGCGGG
>MNCZ01000052.1:2310-48374 GCA_001914695.1 Gammaproteobacteria bacterium 13_2_20CM_66_19
GCGCTGCGGGTGTGTGCCGATCCCGGCAACATGCCGCTCTCCAACAGCCGCGGCGAAGGTTTCGAGAACAAGATCGCGCGCGTGCTCGCACGGGCGCTCGACACCGGCGTCGAGAACTACTACCGCCCGGGTGTCGAGCGCGGTCTCACGCGCACGACGCTCGATGCCGACCAGTGCGACCTGATGCTCGACATGCCCGCCGATGCGGATGACGTGCTCACCACCACGCCGCTGTACCGCTCGACCTACGTGCTCGCCTACCGCAGCGATCGGGGCCTTGCCATCAAGAGTCTCGACGATCCACGCCTCAAGACCCTGAGAGTCGGCGTTTACGAGACTTCGGCTATCCGCGAGGCGCTCGCCGAGCACGACGTCCGCAAGGTTCGCATTCACTACCTCAGCCACGACGCCGATCTGGTGCCGGCGGATCAGCCGAGCCATCAGGTCCAGCAGGTGATCGACGGCGAGCTCGACGTGGCGGCGGCCTGGGGCCCGCTGGCGGGCTACTACCGCACCGTCAAGCAGGCACCGCTGGTGATCCAGCCCGTCAACCTGATGGATGACTACGTGCCGCTCGAGTTCGACATGGCCGTCGCGGTGCGACGCAACGATCGCGATCTGCAAGGCCGCCTTGAGCAGGCCATACGGCAGGAGCGCGACGCGCTGCGCGCGATCCTGGATGAGTACGGCGTGCCGCTGGTGCGCTGCGACACCTGCATCATCAGCGGCGACCTGGCCGCGCATGGGCCGTACCGGAAACGCCCTCCGCAGGCTCCGGAGCGCGGCGGGACGTCGGTCAGCATCGCGCAGCTGAACGACTGGCTCGCGCATGGCGCGAGCATCGCCGTGGAGCTCAACAATGCGGTCCTGGCCGAGGACCGGGCGCGCGTGCTTTACCTGCTCGAGAAGAAGCACGCGGAGGTCGGAGCGCTCGACCTGCAAGGCGAGACGCCGCTGCATCATGCGCTGATGCAGAGGTCCGATTCCATGGTGGGGCTGTTGCTCGCGCACGGGGCCGACGTCAACCAGCGCGATCGCGACGGCTGGGCGCCACTCATGACGGCGGCGTACTACGACGATGCCGCCGACATCAAGGTGTTGGCCGCACGCGGCGCCGATCCCAATGCCGTGAGCGCGCAGAATCTCACGCCCCTCGGTATCGCCGTGCAGTACGGCAAGGACGCCGCCGCCGTGGCGCTCGTCGAGGCAGGCGCCGATACGGGACGTCCGATCGGCGAGGCCGCTTACACGCCTTTGATGCTCGCGAGCGCGAACGGCTCGCTACGCGTGGCCCGCGCTCTGATCGAGAAGGGCGCCGACTTGAACGCCCGCAACAGCGGCGGCGTCACCGCGCTCATGATCGCGGCCGCCAAGGGTCACGCCGACGTGGTGGAGCTGCTGGTGCGTGCCGGCGCCGACGTCGGGGCGCAGACGGATCATGGCGATACCGCGCTGTCCATCGCGCGCGCCAGGGGCGACCAGAAGGTGATCAAGCTGCTCGATGAAGCGCCCCGCGGGCATTCCGGTGCCTAGACGGGGCGCACAGTGCAGAGGTGTACGTTCATGATGTGCGTTGCCGGTCTGACGTCGAGCCTGCTCTCCGCCGGGCAGGTGAGTCCGCCAGTGCCTGCCGCGCCGAGCGCCCCGGCCCCCGCGGCCCCGGCTGCCCCCGCGAACGGCATGATCCCGATGCAGCGGGCGGACGCCACGCCCAGGGGCCAGCTCAAGAACCCCTATTCGGACGGTGATGCGGCGGTGGTGGAGTCCGGACACCAGTCCTACCTCAAATACGCCTGCAGCGGCTGTCACGGCGGCAACGGTGGCGGGGGCATGTGTCCGCCACTCACCAATGACGTCTGGGTCTACGGCGGCGACGACGATACCCTCTTCAGGCTGGTCGCCTACGGCACCGACGCGCTGCAGGCCAAGGGCTACGGCCGCAAGGGCACGGAGAACGTGGTCGGCCCGATGCCCCCGATGGGGCAGATCGTGCAGACCGACGACGAAGTGTGGCGCATCCTCGCGTTTGTGCGCTCGAATTATCATGGAGCGCCGGAATGCAAGTTCGGCTGCGGGAGCGACTAGCCCGCCTTCGGGGAGCGGAGGGAGCCTGACATGATGCGTACGCGAGCTGCGTCCCACAACGGTCCCGACCCGATCGCCAATCTGGTCCGCAGGCACGGTGCGGAGCTGCCCATCTCCGACGTTGTCCGCAGCTCCTGGAGCCGGTGCCTCAACGCCTTCGCGCTCGACCCTCACGAGATCCGGCATCCCCACAGTGTCGAGCGGGCGGACCTGCAGGCGCGCCGCGAGCGACTCGGAGTGCTGCTATCCATCGCGCGTATCGAGATGGAGGCCTTGGGGAAGCTCATGAAGCACTCCGAGTACAGCATCATGCTGACCGATAGCGACGGGGTGATCGTGAGCTACCTCGGTGACACGGGCTTTTCGGCTACGGCCCGGCGCAGCGGTTTCCGCGAAGGAGTGATGTGGGGCGAGCGCGAGATGGGTACCAACGGCATGGGGACCTGCCTGATCGCCGAGCGGCCCGTCATGATCCATCGCACCGACCACTTCCTCGCGCAGAACACGCAGCTGACCTGCTCGGCAGCGCCGATCTTCAACATGCGCGGGGAACTGCTGGCAGCGCTCGACATCTCCGGTGCCTCGTCCAGTCCGCAGCCCCACACCCTGGCGTTGGTCGACATGGCGGCGCAGAACGTCGAAAACCGCACCTTGCTGAGCGCCTGCAAGGAATTCCACGTGGTACGCTTTCACCGCTGTCCGGAATTCGTCAGCACGCCGGGCGAAGGCGTGCTGGCGTTCGACGATCAGGGCCTCGTCAAGGGCGCCAACCGCGCCGCGCTCAAATTGCTCGGGTATCGAGACCACGAGGCGGTGTGCGGGCAGCCGGTGGAGCGAATCCTCGATACGAGCTTCGCGACGCTGATGCGCTTGACGGGACACAGCAGCTATCCGGCCGAGCCGCTGAGCTCGAAGCTGCCCCAGCGGCGCTGGTTTGCGAGCGTGCATACGCCGGCAGGAGCGTCGCGACCCGCGCACGCCAGTGCCGGCCCCAGTGTGCGCACGGAGGGCGAGGCGGGCGCTGCCGAGGCGCGCGGCCCCCTCGATTGCCTGGAGTCCGCGGATCCGACCATGCACTCCTGCGTGGAGATCCTGCGGCGGGTCGTCGATCGCGACATCTCGGTGCTGCTGCTCGGCGAAACCGGTACCGGCAAGGGCTATTGCGCGCGTGCCATCCATAACGCCAGTAGCCGCGCCGACAAGCCCTTCGTGACGGTCAACTGCGCCGCCATTCCCGAGACCCTGATCGAGAGCGAGCTGTTCGGTCACAAGGGGGGCGCCTTCACCGGCGCCACCCGCGAGGGCGGCATGGGCCGCATTCTGCAGGCGAACGGCGGCACGCTGTTCCTGGACGAGATCGGCGACATGCCGCTCGCACTGCAAACGCGGCTGCTGAACGTGATCGAGGATCGTGAGGTGATGCCGCTCGGCGGCAACAAGGTGGTGAGCGTGGATGTGCGTGTCATCAGCGCCACGCAGCATCATCCGCTCGACCTGATTGCACGGGGGCAGTTCCGTGAGGATCTGTACTACCGGCTCAATGGGATCACGGTGCGCCTGCCGCCATTGCGTCAGCGCACCGATGGGGCGGAGCTGATTCGCAAGCTGCTGTACGACGAGGCTCCCGGCACGCCGTTCGAGCTCGAACCAGCGTTGCTCGAGCGGTTGCTGGCTCACGGCTGGCCGGGCAATCTTCGTCAGCTGCGCAATGTCCTTCGTACCATGCTCGCGTTGCGCACCTCGGATCGACTGACGCTGGCCGACTTCAACGAGGAGTGGCTCGCCGGGAATGCCGCGCAGGGCACGCCCGGCGAGGCGGCGTCGCACCTCGAGCGCGACGGCGAGAGTGTGCTGAGCGATGCGGAACGCGATGCCCTGCGGCGCGTGCTCGAGATGTGCCAGTGGAACGTCAGCGAGGCCGCGGCCCGGCTACACATCAGCCGTCGCACGATTTACCGCAAGATTCATCGACACGGATTACTGCGTCACGCCCAGAGCCTCAGGGCGGGCACGGGGGAGTCCGAATGAGTTCCTGACAGGAACTGCAGATGTCGCGTTCAAACCCAGAGGCGAGGCTAAAACTACCATGGCAATCAAGATTCACCCCCTGGTTGATCAGGGTGTAAAGCAAGGCGCGGCGGGCTTCGCCGGCGGAACACTCACCTGCAGGTGCACGCGCGATCCGGTCACGGTGCGCGTCGCGTCGAACGTGGCGTTCAACCACGTGTGCGGCTGCACCAAGTGCTGGAAGCCCGAAGGCGCGTTGTTCTCGCTGGTCGGCGTAGCCGGACGGGACAAGGTCAGCGTGACCGCGAACGACAAGAAGCTCAAGATCGTGGACGAGAAGGCCGCCATCCAGCGCTACGCCTGCACCGGGTGCGGTGTGCACATGTACGGGCGCATCGAGAACAAGGCTCATCCCTTCTTCGGCTTCGACTTCTTCCATGTCGAGCTGTCGAAGGAGAGCGGCTGGGAGGCCCCAGGCTTCGCCGCATTCGTCTCCTCGATCATCGAGTCGGGATTCCCACCGGCTCGCATGGGTGAGGTCCGTGCACGGCTGAAGGAGCTGAAGCTGGAGCCCTACGACTGCCTGTCGCCGGCGCTCATGGATCTCATCGCGACCCATGCGGCCAAGGCGAAGGGCGTGCTCGCCGCGTAGCGCCGCAGCTGCGGGGAAAATAGCGCCCCGCGCGTGCGCGGGGCGACTGTGCTTCGGACTCCTCACCGCTTCCGAATGAGGGAAGTTTTCGCCATGAAAACACGTGCTGCAATTGCTCACGCCGCCGGCAAGCCACTGGAAATCGTGACCGTCGATCTCGACGGCCCCAAGAGCGGCGAAGTGATGGTCGAGCTCAAGGCCACGGGGGTGTGCCACACCGACGAGTTCACGCGCTCCGGCGGAGATCCGGAAGGCCTATTTCCCGCGATTCTCGGGCATGAGGGCGCCGGGATCGTGGTCGATGTGGGTCCGGGAGTCACCTCGGTGAAGAAGGGCGACCACGTCATCCCGCTCTACACACCCGAGTGCCGGCAGTGCAAGAGCTGCCTGTCGCGCAAGACGAACCTCTGCACCGCGATCCGCGCGACCCAGGGAAAGGGCGTGATGCCCGACGGCACCAGCCGCTTCTCCCTCGGCAAGGACAAGGTGTTCCACTACATGGGCTGCTCGACGTTCTCCAACTTCACCGTACTGCCCGAGATTGCGGTGGCGAAGATCCGCGAGGACGCCCCCTTCGACAAGGTCTGCTACATCGGCTGCGGCGTGACCACCGGCATCGGCGCCGTGATCAATACCGCCAAGGTGGAACCCGGCGCGAACGTAGTCGTGTTCGGTCTCGGCGGCATCGGCCTCAACGTGGTGCAGGGCGCGCGTCTCGCGGGCGCCAACAAGATCATCGGTGTCGATCTCAACCCCAATCGCAAGGCGCTGAGTGAGAAATTCGGCATGACGCATTTCGTGAACCCCAAGGAGGTCGAGGGCGATCTGGTGGCGCACCTCGTGGCGCTCACCGACGGGGGGGCGGACTACAGCTTCGAATGCGTCGGCAACGTGAATCTGATGCGTCAGGCGCTCGAATGCTGTCACCGCGGCTGGGGCGTGTCGGTCATCATCGGCGTGGCCGGCGCGGGCCAGGAGATCAAGACCCGTCCCTTCCAGCTGGTCACGGGCCGTGTGTGGAAGGGCACCGCCTTCGGCGGCGCCCGCGGGCGCACCGACGTACCGAAGATCGTGGACTGGTACATGGAAAAGAAGATCGCCATCGATCCTCTGATCACGCACAAGATGCCGCTCGATAAGATCAACGACGCCTTCGATCTGATGCACGCGGGCACCTCGATCAGGAGCGTGATCACGTACTGAGCCCGGGATGAGGCGAAAGACCAGGGTCGACACGGGGTCTCGGATGGCGGCTGCCGCAGCGCTGCTGACGGCGACCTTGCTGTCCTCGGGCGTCGCGGCCGCTCCCGCCGGCGGGGCGCCGGAGCGCCTCTACGTCTCCGACGAGACCGGCGGCGACGTGGTGATCGTCGATCCGCAGCGCAGGAGCGTCGTGGCACGCATCGCCGTCGGCAAGCGTCCGCGTGGCATCCAGCTGTCCTCGGATCACCAGACACTGTACGTGGCACTGTCGGGCTCGCCGATCGCTGGCCCCAATGTGGATGAGTCGAAGCTGCCACCCCCCGATCGTCGCTACGACGGCATCGGCGTGGTCGACCTCAAGCTGCAGAAGCTGATCAACACCTACCCGAGCGGCGCGGACCCCGAGGCCTTCGCCCTGTCACATGACGGCAAGGTCCTGTACGTCTCGAACGAGGACGTCGGCAAGCTGTCGGCCGTCGATCTGACCCGTGGCACCGTGCGCGCGACCGTGGCCGTCGGGTCGGAGCCCGAGGGGGTTGCGGTCAGCCACGACGACCGCATCGTCTACGTCACCTGCGAGACCTCCAACAGCCTCTATGTGATTGACGCGCATACCATGCACGTGCTGGCGCAGATTCCGACCGAGAAGCGCCCGCGCGGTATATTCCTGGGGCGCCAGTCGCACCGCGGCTATGCCACGGACGAATTCGGCGCGGCGCTCACGGTGTTCAGCACCGACGACTACCAGGTGGTGCAGACGATTGCGCTCGGCGACCCGAAGGTCGTGCGTCCGATGGGCATCGCCTCGACGGACGGTCGACGGCTGTACGTCACCACCGGGCGATTCGGCGCATTGCTGGAGGTGGACCCCGGAGCGGGTCGAGTTCTCAGGACCATCGAGGATGTCGGGAAGCGTCCCTGGGGCGTGGCGTTGAGCCGAGATGGTGAGAAGGCCTACACGGCCAACGGCCCCTCGGGCGATGTCTCGGTCATCGATCTGCAGTCAGGTCGCGTAGAGACGCGGATCGCGGTCGGAGGCAGCCCCTGGGGCGTGGTGGCGGCGGCGGTGCGCTGACCTGTGCGGCACGCAGCTGCGGCTCTTCGCAGCGAGCTTTCGCTGCGTGCGGCGTGCCGTGAGGCACGGCTTACGGCACCACGTGCGAGGGCCCGAGGTCCTTCCACTCGTAGCGCGGCACCTGAACCCACTGACCGCTCTTGAGCTCGGGCACTTTGTGCACCCGGGTCTGCTCGATGGTCATCTGGCCGTCCTTGTCGGTGATCCAGAAGTCGATGTCGTAGATCTGGTCCTTGGTGCCGACCGCGCGAAAATCGGTGCAGGCGAAGTAGTGACCGTTGTCATCGAGCTGGCGGACGGGCAAGTGGGTGTCGATGAACTCCAGATCGAGCACCTTGCCGGTCTTGTCATCCTTGAGCTTGAACACGCCGTGGTTCTTCGTGGCTTCGGCGAGGGCACCCTGCTCAACCGCCGACATCACCTCCCAGCCCCGCTTGGTGGCCATGTGTCCGGGGTGCTCGGAGGCCGGGATCCACCACCAGGGCACCGGTGAGCGTGCCGTCAACGTCCACGACCCCTCGGCCTTGATCGGCTCCTTGTAGATGCGGATCTCCTGCACCTTGAGCTGCCCGTCGCTTGGGGCCACCCAGAAATCGATGAGGTAGCGTTTCTGCGCGTCCTGCGGATCGTGAAACTTCACGTCCGGGAAGAAGCCATAGCCGTCGATGGTGCGCGTGAAGTCGATGCCGTCGAACGCCAGTTTCAGCTGCGTCCCGTCGGCCGGGTCCCCGAGCGGGAAGAGGCCGCCGCTGGCCTTGGCGCGCTCTTCGATGAGCCCCTTGACCAACGTCTCGGCATCGCCGCTGTCGAAGTTCTGCATCGCCTTCTCGGTGGAGTCGGCGCTGCTGGCGGCGATGAAATCGCGCGCTTTCTGCAGATTCGCGCCCGGGTTTTCCAGGAAGGATTTCCTGGCGTCCTCGCTGCTGAAGCAGTAGTTCTTGCCGTCCTTGTCCGCCCAGGTGACTGCGCACTTGGTCATGATGTGCCGGCCCTGGGACAGGCCTTCCACGCACTGCCCACCGAACTCGGCCGCGGCCTCCGGCGTACCGGCGCGGGCGGGAATGAGGGCAGCGCAACCGAGCAGGGCGCCGATGAGTGCGACCCGCTTGGTGCGGGGGAAGGTCAAAGCGCCGTAGAGGTTCAGGGTATCGGGCTTCATAGGCCAGTCGGCTTGGCGCGTGGCGCACCGTATCCGCGGTGCCGGGAGGTGAGAGATCGATGCTACTCCTGCGCCGCGGCGTTTTCCGCAACTAGCTCGTTCCCCTGCTTGAAATGCTGCGCGAGGTAGGCTTCGCCGTTCTCGAGCATGAAGTAGCGGAACGCCTCGGCAGGCGGGGAGAGTGTTTTCGCCTGCGTGTGCACCACGTGCCAGCGGCGCATCACGGGCAACCCTTCCGTTTCCGGTGCGGCGATCAGGCGCAGATCGAGCTCGAGCCCGATGGTGTGAAGCGAGAGGAGCGAAATGCCCATGCCGGCCATGACCGCCTGCTTGATGGCCTCGTTGCTCGACATCTGCATGATGACCCTGGGGGTCATCTGGTAGGCGTCCATGAACTCATCGAGCGCCGCGCGCGTCCCCGACCCCGGCTCGCGCACGATGAAGTCCTCGCCGAGCAGAGCGCTCGCCGGAACCTTCTCGGCGCGCGCGAAAGGATGCTCCACTCCGGTGACCAGCACGTGCGGATGCATGGCGAAGGGCTCCGCGCGCGAGGGCCAGTTGCGCGGCGGCCGCCCCATGATGGCGAGCTCGACCGTCCCCTCCCGCATCAGGTCGACCACTTCCTCGCGGTTGTTGCCGACGTGGAGCCGGATCTCGACGCCCGGATGCTCATCTCGGAAACGCGCCAGCAGGCGCGGCAGGAAGTACTTCGCCGTGCTCACCATGGCGACGTCGAGCGGTCCGGTCCGCAGGCCCCGGAAGCGCGCCACCATGTCCTCGGCGTCGCGCATCGCGCCCAGAACGCGCTGTGTGTAGGCGAGCACGTACTCGCCCACCATGGTGAGGGAGACCTTGCGGCTCGTTCGGTCGAAGAGCGGCAGCCCGACTTCGGTCTCCAGCTCCTTGATTTGCATCGAGACGGCGGGCGCTGTGAGACCGAGCTCCTCGGCAGCGCGCGCAAAGCTCGAGTGTCTGGCCACCGATGAGAAAACCCGCAGCTGCCTGAGCGTGGCGTTCTTCATGTGATCGTTAAGAATTTCTTAACTTGTAGTTAATATAAAGTGACTTTACCTGAATGATAGAGCACCCCTATAGTCCTCTTCAACCCAACGATGAGGACCGCAGCGATGGCGATCGGGGCAGAAGCCGGAAATGAGGCACCGCAAGCCCGGAACGACGGGCCCACGGCGATCACGGACGCCAAGCGCCGCTACCGAGCCGGGGTCATCAAGTACCGGCAGATGGGCTACTGGGACCCGGACTACGTGCCCAAGCCCACCGACACGATCTGCCTGTTCCGCATCACGCCTCAGGACGGCGTAGATCCGATCGAGGCGGCCGCCGCGGTGGCGGGGGAGTCGAGCACGGCCACCTGGACGGTGGTGTGGACCGACCGGCTCACCGCGTGCGACAGCTACCGCGCCAAGGCCTTCAAGGTCGAGCCGGTCCCCAACAATCCGGGCCAGGTTTTCGCCTGGATCGCCTACGACATTATCCTGTTCGAGCAGGGCTCGATCGCCAACATGACGGCGAGCCTCATCGGCAACGTGTTCGGCTTCAAGCCGCTCAAGGCGCTGCGCCTCGAGGACATCCGGATCCCGGTCGCCTACGTCAAGACCTTCGACGGTCCGCCGACCGGGCTCATCGTCGAGCGCGAGCGGCTCGACAAGTTCGGTCGCCCGCTGCTCGGGGCGACCACCAAGCCGAAGCTCGGGCTCTCGGGGCGCAACTACGGCCGGGTGATCTACGAGGGCTTGAAGGGGGGGCTCGATTTCATGAAGGACGACGAGAACATCAACTCGCAGCCCTTCATGCACTGGCGCGACCGCTTTCTCTACGTGATGGATGCGGTCAACAAGGCGAGTGCGGCGACCGGTGAGGTCAAGGGCTCCTTTCTCAACGTCACGGCCGGAACCATGGAGGACATGTACGAGCGAGCGGAGTTCGCCCGCGAGCTCGGCTCGGTCGTCGTCATGATCGACCTGGTGGTCGGGTGGACCGCGATCCAGAGCATGTCCCGCTGGGCGCGCCGCAACGACATGATCCTGCACATGCACCGCGCCGGTCACGGCACCTACACGCGCCAGAAGGCTCACGGCATCAGCTTCCGCGTCATCGCCAAGTGGCTGCGGCTCGCCGGAGTCGACCACCTGCACGCCGGCACCGCGGTCGGCAAGCTCGAGGGTGACCCGCTCACCGTGCAGGGCTACTACAACGTGTGCCGCGACAGCTTCACGCGCCAGGACCTGCCGCGCGGGATCTTCTTCGACCAGGACTGGTGCGACCTCCGCAAGGTGATGCCGGTCGCCTCCGGGGGCATCCACGCCGGTCAGATGCACCAGCTGCTCGATCTGTTCGGCGACGACGTGGTGCTGCAGTTCGGCGGCGGCACGATCGGCCATCCGGCCGGCATTCAGGCCGGCGCGGTCGCCAACCGCGTGGCGCTCGAGGCGATGGTCAAGGCGCGCAACGAGGGCCGCAACATCCGCGCCGAAGGCGAGGAGATCCTGCGCCAGGCGGCACGCTTCTGCCGCCCGCTGCACCAGGCGCTCGATACCTGGGGCGACATCACCTTCAACTACACCCCGACCGATACCTCGGATTTCACGCCCACCGCCGCGGTGGCGCACTGAGGCGCGCCTCGAGGAGAACACGCGCCATGATGACCAACCCCGTGCACCGCATCACCCAGGGCCAGTTCAGCTTCCTCCCCGAGCTCACCGATGCCGAGATCTCGCTGCAGATCGACTACGGCCTCGCGCGCGGCTACGCCTGGAGCATCGAGTACACCGACGACCCGCACCCGCGCAACACCTACTGGGAGATGTTCGGCATGCCGATGTTCGAGCTCGAGGATGCCGCCGGCGTGCTGCTCGAGCTGCAGAGCTGCCGCAGGACCTTTCCGCAGCACTACATCCGCCTGGTGGCGTTCGACGCCACGCGCGGCGTGGAGTCGGTCGTCATGAGCTTCATCGTCAACCGCCCCTCGAGGGAGCCGGGCTTCGGCCTCATCCGGCAGGAGGGCCAGGGCCGCAACATCCGCTACACGCTGCACGGGTACGTCACCGACCGCCCGGAGGGTGAGCGCGGCGAGTGAAGCGGAGCCGGCACGGCCTTGCTGTCGGCGAGCGCTGGCAAGCACGGAAGCTAAGGAAGCACAACTCGCGAAAGGCTCGAGTCATGTACCTGATCGCCCCATCGATTCTCTCGGCCGACTTCGCCCGCCTGGGCGAGGAAGTGACGCGCGTCCTCGCCGCGGGCGCCGACTGGATCCATTTCGACGTCATGGACAACCACTTCGTGCCCAACCTCAGCATCGGGCCCGCGGTGGCGGCGGCACTCAAGTCCTACCTCGGCCGGCCGCAGGGCGGACGCGCACTCCTCGACGTGCACCTGATGGTGCAGCCGGTGGATGCGCTGGTGGAGTCCTTCGCGGCCGCGGGCGCCGATCTCATCAGCTTCCATCCCGAGGCCTCGCTGCACGTCGACCGCACGCTGCAGCTGATCCGCACCGCCGGCTGCAAGACCGGCCTCGCGTTCAATCCCGCCACGCCCCTCGAGGTGCTCGAGTATGTGATCGACAAGGTCGACCTGGTGCTCGTCATGAGCGTCAACCCGGGCTTCGGCGGCCAGAGCTTCCTCGACGCAGCGCTGCTGAAACTCGAGCGCGCGCGGCGGCTGATCGACGCCTCCGGCCGGGACATCCGTCTGGAGGTCGACGGCGGCATCAAGATAGGCAACATCCAGCGCGCGGCGGCCGCCGGCGCCGACACCTTCGTCGCCGGCAGCGCCATCTTCGGCTGCGCGGACTATCAGGCCGTGATCGAGGCGATGCGCTACGAGCTGCGCCGCCTCGCCCCGGCGAGCAGGGTGGCCTGATGGGCTTGCCCATGTATTCGATCCCCGGCACGGCCGCGCCTGCCCCCGAGGGCCCGCCGGGCGCAGGCTCAGCCGCCGCGACGGGCGCCGCGGCGGCCCGCGTCCCGCCCGCTGACCGTGCGCACACCGTGAGCGAGGTGCTCGGAGAGAGCCAGGCGGATGCGGTGATCGACGAGCTCGATCGCGACCTCGTGGGGCTCGCGCCCGTCAAGGCGCGCATCCGCGACATCGCGGCGCTGCTCGTGATCGACAGGCTGCGCATGAATCTCGGGCTCGAGGCCCAGGCGCCGAGCCTGCACATGAGCTTCACCGGCAACCCCGGCACAGGCAAGACCACCGTGGCGCTGCGCATGGCGCAGATCCTCAATCGCCTCGGGTACGTGCGCAAAGGGCACCTCGTGGCCGTGACGCGCGATGACCTCGTCGGCCAGTACATCGGTCATACCGCCCCGAAGACTCGCGAGGTACTGAAGCGCGCAATGGGGGGCGTGCTGTTCATCGATGAGGCGTACTACCTCTATCGGCCCGAGAACGAGCGCGACTACGGGCAGGAAGCGATCGAGATCCTCCTGCAGGTGATGGAGAACCAGCGCGACGACCTGGTCGTGATACTCGCCGGCTACAAGGACCGCATGGACACCTTCTTCCGCTCCAACCCCGGGATGAGCTCGCGCATCGCGCATCACCTCGACTTCCCGGATTACGCGCCGGCAGAGCTGCTGCTGATCGCCGAGAGGCTCCTGGCGCAGCAGAACTACCGCTTCGCCGCCGGCGCGCGCGAGGCGTTCGCCGAGTACCTGGCGCAGCGCACCGGGCAGCCGAACTTCGCCAACGCGCGCAGCGTCCGCAACGCGCTCGACCGGGCACGGCTGCGCCAGGCGAGCCGGCTGTTCGCCGATCGCGAGCGGCGCCTCACGGCCGAGGAGCTCAGCTCCATCGCGCCGTCCGACATCCGCGCCAGCCGCGTGTTCCAGGCCGCGCTTGCTGCGCCGAACCCGAAGACCTGAAGCCGAAGACCTGAGGAGTCGCGACCATGTATCTCGGGCGCACCACGCTCTCGAAGTTCCTGATCCAGCAGCTGACCGGCATCCCGGGCGCGAACGATCTCGGCGCGCTGCTCATCGACGTCGCGGCGGCCATCAAGGCGATCTCGGCGATGACCGCCAAGGGCGCGCTCGGCGGCTATCTCGGCGAGCAGGGCGGCAAGAACGCCCAGGGCGAGACGCAACAGAAGCTCGACGTGCTGGCGCACGAGGTCATGATCCGCAGCTGCGAGTGGGGCGGACTGCTCGCGGGCATGGTGTCCGAGGAGCTCGAGGATCCCTGCGCGGTGCCCGAGGAGTACGTGCGCGGGCGCTACCTGCTGGCCTTCGACCCGCTGGATGGCTCATCCAACATCGACGTCAACGTCGCGGTCGGCACCATCTTTTCGGTGCTGCGACACGACAGCCTCGCCCCGCCCGGCGCCGCGGACTACCTGCAGCCGGGCTGCCGGCAGGTCGCGGCCGGCTACGCGATCTACGGCCCCGCGACCATGCTGGTGATCACGGTCGGCAAGGGCACGCACGGCTTCACGCTCGATCGGGAGATCGGCAACTTCATCCTGACGCATCCGGACCTCGAGATTCCTCCCGATTCGAGCGAGTTCGCGATCAACACCAGCAACGCGCGCTTTTGGGAGCCGCCGGTGCACCGCTACGTGAGCGAGTGCCAGGCGGGCAAGTCCGGCATCCGCTGCCGCGACTTCAACATGCGCTGGATCGCCTCGCTGGTCGCCGAGGTGCACCGCATCCTGATGCGCGGCGGCGTGTTCATGTATCCGAAGGACACCCGCGATGCCAGCCGGCCGGGCCGGCTGCGGCTGCTCTACGAGGCCAATCCCATCAGCCTGCTGGTGGAGCAGGCCGGGGGTCGCGCGACGACCGGCAGGGAGCGCCTCATGGAGGTGGATCCGCTCTCGCTTCATCAGCGCGTGCCGCTGATCCTCGGCTCGCGAAACGAAGTCGAGCGCATCGAGCGCTACCACGCCGAGTACCAGAGCGGCACGGACCGGCCGTACGTCTCGCCGCTCTTCAACGAGCGCTCGCTGTTCCGGCCCGAGGCGCTGACGTGAGCCGCGTGCGCTGGCGCGGCCGGGGGTCGGCTCGAGGAAGCCCCACATGTCCGTAAAGCATCCGATCATCGCCGTCACCGGCTCCTCCGGCGCGGGCACCACCACGGTGATGCAGAGCTTCGCGCACATCTTCCGGCGCGAAGGCATCAAGGCGCAGGTCATCGAGGGCGATTCCTTGCACCGCTACAGCCGCGTCGAGATGCGCGAGCGGGTGCAGGCCGCCGAGCGCGGCGCGGGTCCCCCCATCAGCCATTTCGGGCCCGAGGGGAACCTCCTGCGCGAGCTGCAAGATACCTTCGCCGAGTACGGCGCCGCAGGCGGCGGCAAGGTGCGCCGCTACGTGCACGATGCCGCGGAGTCGAGGGAGCTCGGCTGCGAGCCCGGCACCTTCACCGACTGGCAGCCGATGCGGGAGGGCAGCGACCTGCTGTTCTACGAGGGCCTGCACGGGGCTTACGTCGGCGGGGACGTGGACGTGGCGCGTCACGTCGACCTGCTGATCGGCGTCGTGCCGATCGTCAACCTCGAGTGGATCCAGAAGATCCATCGCGACCAGCATCATCGTGGCTACAGCCAGGAGGCCGTGGTCGACACAATCCTGCGCCGCATGCCCGACTACGTGAACCACATCTGCCCGCAGTTCAGCCGCACGCACGTCAACTTCCAGCGCGTGCCGACCGTGGACACGAGCAACCCCTTCATTGCCCGCGACATTCCGAGCGCCGAGGAGTCGATGGTGGTGATCCGCTTCGCCAACCCGAGAGGCATCGACTTTCCCTATCTCATCTCCATGCTGCAGCACTCGTGGATGAGCCGGCCGAACAACATCGTGGTGCCCGGCGGACTCATGGGACTCGCCATGCAGTTCATTTTCACGCCCATGATCCTGCGCCTGATGGATCTCAAGCGACGCGCCTGAGCTAAGGAGGAGCCTTCCCGCATGAATGCCCGGTTGAGACCGCAGTTCGCCGGACGCCGCCTGTTGTGCAACGCCCTGCGCTTCCTCGCGATCGATGCCGTGGAGCGAGCCGGGAGCGGTCACCCCGGCATGCCGATGGGCATGGCCGAGATTGCCGAGGCGCTCTGGCGCGGGTACCTGAAGCACGACCCGGCCGATCCGCACTGGGTCGACCGCGACCGCTTCGTACTCTCGAACGGGCACGGCTCGATGCTGCTGTACGCGCTGCTGCACTTGACCGGCTACGACCTGCCGCTCGAGGAGCTCAAGCGCTTCCGTCAGCTGCACAGCAAGACCCCCGGCCATCCGGAGTTCGGCGTCACGCCCGGCGTCGAGACCACCACCGGCCCGCTCGGCCAGGGGCTCGCCAACGCCGTCGGCATGGCGCTGGCGGAGAGCCTGCTGGCGGCGGAATTCAACCGCCCGGGCCATGCGATCGTCGATCACCGCACGTGGGTGTTCGTGGGCGACGGCTGCCTGATGGAGGGCATCAGCCATGAGGCCTGCTCGCTCGCCGGAACGCTCGGGCTGTCGAAGCTGGTGGCGATCTACGACGACAACGGCATCAGCATCGACGGCCACGTCGAGCACTGGTTTACGGACGACACCCCGGCCCGCTTCGAGGCCTACGGCTGGCGCGTCATCCGCGACGTGCCCGGCCACGACAGCGCGGCCATCGAGGCGGCGCTCGGCCAAGCGTGCAAGGAGGGCGACCGGCCGACGCTCGTGTGCTGCAAGACCGTGATCGGCCACGGGAGCCCCCACAAGGCGGACACGCACGAGGTGCACGGCGCGGCCCTCGGCGCGGCGGAAGTCGCGGCAACACGCGCCCATCTCGGCTGGACAGCCGTGCCGTTCGAGGTCCCCCCGGAGATCCGCGCTGCCTGGGACGCGACCACTGAGGGTGCGGCGCGCCACACCGACTGGCGGCGCCGCTTTGCCGCCTACGCCGCGGCCCATCCCGAGCTCGCGGCCGAGTTCGAGCGCCGCGTGTGCCGGCGCGAGCTGCCGGCGCACTGGCAGGACAGCGTCGGAAGCATGTTGGCGGCGGCGGTCTCCCAGGCGGCGGCGATCGCCTCGCGCAAGGCGTCGCAGAACGTGATCGAGGCGCTGCAGCCCCTGCTCCCCGAGCTGCTCGGCGGCTCCGCCGACCTCACGGGCTCGAATCTGACGGCCACGCGCGGCAGCGTTGCCGTGCGCCGCGGCCGCGGCCCGGGCAACCACATCAACTACGGCGTGCGCGAGTTCGGCATGAGCGCGCTCATGAACGGCATCGCGCTGCACGGCGGCTACCTGCCCTACGGCGGCACCTTCCTCACCTTCTCGGACTACAGCCGCAATGCCGTGCGCATGTCGGCCCTCATGCGCCAGCGCGTGATCTACGTGTTCACGCACGACAGCATCGGCCTCGGCGAGGACGGCCCGACGCACCAACCGGTGGAGCACGCGGCGAGCCTGCGTCTGATCCCGAACAACGCGGTCTGGCGCCCGAGCGACGCCGTCGAGACCGTGTGCGCCTGGCAGGCCGCGATCGAGCGCCGCGACGGGCCCACCTGCCTGCTGCTCTCGCGTCAGAACCTGCCGCACTTCGTGCGCAGCGTGCAGCAACTCGACGATATCCGTCGCGGCGGGTATGTTCTCGCAGGCGGCGATGGGCCGGCCGCGATCACGCTCCTCGCGACCGGCTCCGAGGTCGACCTCGCCATGCGCGCCCGCGAGACGCTGGCCGCGGAAGGCATCGCCGCGCGTGTGGTGTCCATGCCCAACTGCGCCGAGTTCGACCGACAGACTCCCGAGTATCGCGGGGCGGTGCTGCCGCGCGCGCTGCCGGTGCTGGCGATCGAGGCGGGCGTGAGCGGCTTCTGGCGCGCTTACACGGGCTTCGACGGCGATGTGCTCGGCATCGATCGCTTCGGCGAGTCGGCTCCCGCGGCGCAGGTAGCGGCGGCGCTCGGCCTTACGCGCGAGGCGGTGTGTGAGCGCGCGCGCGCTCTGGTGCATGGCGCGCGGTCGCGGTGAATACGCTCGCCGCGGCCAGCTCCGGCGTGCGGTCCGTGCGCGCGGTGCTGTTCGACCTCGATGGCACGCTGCTCGATACCGCCGCCGACATCAGCGTCGCCTTGAACCGCGCGCTCGCCGAGCAGGGGCTGCCCGAGCTCGCCCCCGCCGTGGTCCGCGTGCTCATAGGAGGGGGTGTGCCGGCGCTGATCGGGCGCACCGTGGCGCGGCTCGGCGCGCGCGCGGCGGCCGTCGACGCCGAAGCGCTGCTCGACCGGTTCACCTTTCATTACGGGTGGATCAATCGACACGAGGAAATGCAGACGCGCGCCTATCCCGGCGTGGCAGAGGGACTCGCGCAGCTGCACGCACTGGGACTGAAGCTCGCGGTCGTCACCAATAAGCCGCGCCAGGCCACGGTCGAGTTGCTGACACGCCTGGGTCTGGCTCGACCGATCCGGGCGGTGGTGGGCGGGGACAGCGTCGCGCACCGCAAGCCGCATGCGGAGGGGCTGCTGCGGGCCTGTGAGGAGCTGCGGGTCGGGCCGCGTGAGGCGCTCATGGTCGGGGACTCGCTCACCGATGTGCTGGCGGCGCGCGCCGCGGGGCTCAGCGTCATCTGCGTGCCCTATGGCTACAACGAGGGCGCTGATCCGCGCTCGCTGCCGTGCGATGCGTTCGTTGAGAGCGTGGCCGACCTCCCGCCTCTTCTGATCGCGTCGGGTATCGTGGCGTTGGCCTGATCGCGGATCATTTCAGACGGATACGCACCCCTGCCCAGAGCGCACGCGGCTGCGCTGGCGAGAGCGCATTCTCGTTGGTCCAGTTGGCCGGCGCGGGAATGAAGCTGCCGCGGGCAGTGAACGCATTCCGGGTGAGGAATCCGGCGGTCGAATATTGCCTGTCGAAGAGGTTGACCAGCCGCGCGAAGATCTCGGCGTGTTTCCCCAGGCGAAGGCTGGCGTGCAGATCGACCACGGCGTAACCGGCGATCCATCCGGATCCGGCGACGTAGGCGCCGCCGGCATTGGTCGCCCCGGCCCGGTTGAGGCCATTTTCGTTGCCGCGCAGATAGGAGCCGGACACCGCGAGGGCGCTGGCGCCGAGGCTCCAGTGCTCGCCGGGAGCGTAATCGAGCAGCAGCCGCGCGCTGTTACGCGGGATCAGCGGAATCCTGTCTCCGGCGCGGACCAGGATGTTGCCGGCGGCGTCGGCGCTGCTGTTTGACGGGGAGCTGAGCTCGAAGGCCGAGCGAAAGGTGGCCGCGACCAGACTGTAAGTCATGCGCCACTCGAGGCCGCCCGCCCTGCCGCCCAGCGCGAAATCCAATCCCTGACGGCGCGTGCCGCCGAAGTTGGCGAAATAGCCTGCATTGGTGGCGGTCGCGACGAATTGAATGTCATCTCTGTTGATGGTGTGGAAGACATCCGCGCTCCACAGCGCCCGCCCGCCGGGGAGCGTACCGCGGATTCCCAGCTCCTCCGTGCGGGCGACCACCTGCGCGAGATTCGGGTCGCCCGCGAAGGCGTTGGGCAGGCCGCAGGGGACGGCGGGATTGGAACAGCCGAGCTCGATCACGGTCGGCGCGCGGCTCGCCTCGTTGTAGTTGGCATAGAGCGTCCACGCCTCCCCGGAGGTCAGCGTGAATCCGACCGCCGGATTGAGGCGGCTGAACGTGTGATCGCCTGCGAGCCGGTTCGACTGTCCGAAGCCAGGTCCGAGAACGGTATTCAGGCTGTAACCGTCGAGAGTCTCGGCGTTGCGGCCGTAGCGGACTGCCACCGTGAAATGCAGCAGCTTGCTCGTCGAGAGGGTGTCGGTCAGGTATGCGCCGTAGGTCCTGCTGCCGCCGCTGAGCGAGATCACGGTCGGGTCGTTGAACGCACTGGCGGCGTAGATCAGCGTTCGGTCTGCCGCCAGCGTGCCGAACTGCTGCGCTTGCGCAAAAGTGTTGGTGGAGTGGCTGAAATCTCCGCCGACGATCGCCTGGTTGGGCAGTCCGAACAGCTGGCGCGAGTCGGTCAGCTGCACGCCGGCGCCCGTGGTGCTCTGGGTCAGGCGTCCGGTGGCGTTCTGTCCGGGGGCGCAATAGTCGAGAGCCGTCACGCTCCCTGGCGATGCCGTGCAGTCGAGTGGGGGCCCGCTGTAGTTATCCGAAAGGTAGCCGTCGTTGACATTGGTATTGCTGCTGGTGGTGGTCAAACGGCGGTAGTAGACGTTGCCGGACAGGAGCAGCGTTCCGGTCAGGAACTGCGAGCCCGTGAGATTCACGAAATTCAGGAGGTTCGCGGTGAGATCCGGCGTATAGCTCGCCTGGCGCCGATACTCCAACATGCTCTGCGGCGTCGCGCCGTTCCCGTGGAGGCGGGTATCCGCGTAGCTGTAGCTGAGGTCGATGTCGGTCCGCTCGTTCTGCCAGCCGGCTTTGCCGAAGCCCTGCCGGACCCGCGAGGCCGACAGATCCCGCCATCCGCTCTCGTCGAAGAAGGTCGCGGTCAGGAAATAGTCGAAATTGCCGAGCCCCCCGCCGGTCTCGCCTTCGAAGGAGCGCCGACCGAAGGAGCCCCCGGTGGCCTCGAACCCGGTCCCGGGGTTGTCATGGCCGCTCTTGGTTCGCAGCAGGAGTGCGCCGCCCAGAGTATTCAACCCGAACACGGGATTGGAGCCCGACATCAGGGTCACCGTCGAGATCGCCGATTGCGGGGTCAGGTCCCAGTTGACGGTGTCTCCGAACGACTCATTGACCCGTACGCCGTCCACGTAGACCGACAAGCCTTCGGGCGTACCCAGCAACGGAGAGGCGGTAAAGCCGTGGTAGTTGACGTCCATTTGAAATGGGTTGGCCGCGCTCCCGCTGGCGCTGACACCGCTGAAGCCGGCGTTCAGGTAATCGGCGAGATCCAGACTCTGCTGCCGTTGCATCTGTCTGCTGTCGGCCGTCTGCACATTCGCCGGTATTTCATTCGCCGGCAGGCCGAGCCCTGAGAGCGGCGCGTTGGCGATCACGACGACCTGGGGCAGCTCCTGTGCGGTTGCGGGATTGGCCGCCGGGGCCGGCGCTTGGGTCGAGGCGGGGGGGTCAGCAGCCCGAGCCGCGCAGACTCCGAGCGCCCAGACGAGCAGCGTGCAGACGAGCAGCGTGCCGACGATCAGCATGCAGACGATCAGCGCGCGCATCGCTCCGGCAGGAACGACCGCACGGGGTCGGCTCAAGGAGCGGTCGGGCATCGGATACACCGCCGAATATTAAGGTGGTTTGTGCGGCGTCGCTCCCCGTCCGTTCTTTATGGGCGCTGCAACGCGGCGCGTGCTACCGTTTCCCGCACCGATCGGGTGCGAAGCAGCGGGGGTCAGCGGCATGTTCGAGCGGCTCGAGACCGTCATTCCGGATCCGATTCTCGGCCTCATGGCCGCATTCCGCGCCGACCCCGACCCGCGCAAGGTCGACCTCGGCGTCGGGGTGTATCGGGACGGCCGCGGGGAGACGCCCGTGCTGAACGCGGTGCGCGAGGCGGAACGCGCGGTGCTCGCTCACCAGACCACCAAGACCTACGTGGCCGCCTCGGGCAATGCCGCATTCAACGAGGCGATCGAGCGGCTGGTTCTCGGCGACCAGCACGAGGCGCGCGTCACCGCGCGGGTGCGCACCGTGCAGGCCCCGGGCGGTTGCGGCGCGCTACGGCTCGGCGCCGAGCTCATCCGCGCCGCCGCCCCGGATTCCGTCGTGCACGTGAGCACGCCCACCTGGGCCAATCACACCCCGCTCCTCGCCGGTAGCGGCCTCAGGCTCGAGCGCTATCCCTACTTCGATCCGGCCACGGGCGGCGTGCAGTTCGGCCACCTGATGGCCGCTCTCGAGCGGTTGCCGGCGCGCTCGGTGGTGCTGCTGCACGCGTCCTGCCACAACCCCACGGGGGCGGATCTGTCGCAGGATGAGTGGCGGAAGCTCCTCGCGCTCGTGCAGCGCCGCGGGCTCGTGCCGTTCATCGACATCGCCTACCAGGGCCTCGGCGAGGGCCTGGAGGCGGACGCGTTCGCGGTGCGCCTGTTCTGCGCCGAGCTTCCCGAGGTGCTGTGCGCGGTGTCCTGCTCGAAGAACTTCGGGCTCTATCGCGAGCGCACCGGCGCGCTGCACGTCGTCAACGAGACGCCGGCGGCCGCGGACGCCACTTTCAGTCAGCTGGTGCGCATCGCGCGCGGCATCTGGTCGATGCCCCCGGATCACGGCGCCGCCATCGTGCACAAGATCCTCACCGAGGCGACGCTGCGCACCTCGTGGAGGCTGGAGCTCGACGCCATGCGCGAGCGCATCGGGGGCCTGCGCGAGGAGGCGGTGAGGCAGCTCCGGGAGCACTGCCCGCAGCGCGACTTCGGCTTCATCGCCACGCAGCGCGGGATGTTCTCCTTCCTCGGAATCAGCGGCGCGCAGGTGCGCGAGCTCCGCGAGCGCCATCACGTCTACATGACCGAGGACAGCCGCATGAACGTCGCGGGGCTGCGCCGCGAGAATCTCGAGTACTTCGCGCGCGCCGTCGCGCAGGTGCTCTAAGCGTCCGGCACGACGATGCGGTGGGTGGACTTCACTTCCTCCATGACGAAATAAGTGTGGGTCTGCTGCACGCCGCGCACCGCGGCGATGCGGTCGCCGAGGAAGCGGCGGTAGCTTTCCATGCCCGTTACGCGCACCTTCAGCAGATAGTCGAAGCCTCCCGCTACCATGTGGCACTCCATCACCTCATCGTGCGCGAGCATCACCTGCTTGAAGCGCTCGAAGGCATCGGGCGTCGTGCGATCGAGCAGCACCTCGACGTAGGCGAGGAGCCCGAGCCCGAGCCGCGCGGGGTTCAGTCGCGCGAAGTACCCCTCGATGTATCCGGCGCTCTCGAGACGCCGCACCCGCTCGAGTGCCGGCGTCACGGTGAGATGCACCTCACGCGCGAGCTGCGACACCGGCGTCCGCCCGTCCTGTTGCAGCCGCGTGAGGAGCCGGCGGTCGATGCGGTCGAGCCCGCGGCGGGGGCTCGCCGCGGCGGCTGGTGAGGGCGACTCCCGGGCGGGGGATTTCTGTGCCATGGCAGTCGATTTTGCTATTTAAACTGCTAAAACGTGACATTATTCTCTGCATAGGAGGCTAACATAAGGAGAATTAACTGGCCATCACCGGACCTCGTCACATGGCTGAAGTGCTGAGCGCGGGGCGGACGACTCCCGAGCGGCAGGGGCTCGAGGCGCTGCGGGCGAGAGTGCGCGCGGCGACACTGCGCCCCGAAGCGGACGCCTCCGGGGAAATCATCGCGGACCTCACCGAGGAGCGCTCGGCGCTCGAGCGCGCCCGTGCCCGCGCCGCGCGCTGGGTGGAGACCGCGCGCGCCGACCGGCGCTCCCGGCCGCTCCTCGACCGCATGCTCGAGCAGTTCCCGCTCGACAGCGCGCAGGGCAGGGCGCTCATGAGCCTGGCGGAGGCGCTGCTGCGCACTCCGGACGCGAAGCGCGCCGATCAGCTGATCGCCGAGCGGCTTGCGGCGCTGCGCGGCGCGGGGGTTCCGGGTGACACGGACCTGTTGCTCCGGACCGGGTTCACGCTGCTCGGCGCGGCGGGGAGACTCCTGCCCGAGGTGTCGGCGGAGCTGTCGGGCGAGTTCTCGCCCTCGAGCCTCACGAAGCCCATGATCGCCCCGATCGTGCGGGCGGCGCTGCGCCAGTCGATGCAGCTCCTGGGACATGCATTCATCGTCGGCGAGACGATCGATGCGGCGCTCGCGCGCGGGCGCGCCGAGCCCGGGCTCGCGCTCTGCTCCTTCGACGTGCTGGGCGAAGGCGCGCGCACCGAAGCGGACGCGCAGCGGTATTGCGACGCCTACCGCCATGCGATCGAGGCGCTCGGCGGTCAGCCAGTAGGATTGGTGCACCAGCGCTCCGGCATCTCGGTGAAGCTCTCGGCGCTCGAGCCGCGCTACACGCAGCTGCAGAGCGCGCGGGTCAACGAGCGGCTCGCTCCGCGCATGCTCGAGCTCGCCCGCCACGCGGCGCGCGCCGGTATCGGATTCACGATCGACGCCGAGGAGGCGGACCGGCTCGATCTGTCGCTCGACATCGTCGAGTCGCTCGCCCGCGATCCGGCCACGCGCACCTGGGAGGGGCTCGGGCTCGCGGTGCAGGCCTACGGGCGCCGCGCGCCGCTGGTGCTCGATTGGGTGGCGGCCCTCGCGCAGGGCAGCGGGCGGCGCATGACCGTGCGGCTCGTCAAGGGCGCCTACTGGGACAGCGAGATCAAGCGCGCCCAGGAGCGCGGCCTCGCTACGTTCCCGGTGTATACCTCCAAGGCCGCAACGGATGCGAGCTATCTCGAGTGCGCCCGGCAGCTGCTCGCCGCACGCGACGCGCTCTATCCGCAGTTCGCGACGCACAACGCCTACACGGTCGCCGCGGTGCTGGAGCTCGCGCCCCCGGGCGCCGCGTACGAGTTCCAGCGATTGCAAGGCATGGGCGAGGCGCTCTACGACGCCGCGCGCGCCGAGGTCCCGGATCTCCCGCCCGTGCGGGTCTACGCGCCGGTGGGCACTCACGAGGAGCTCCTGCCGTATCTCGTGCGGCGGCTGCTCGAGAACGGTGCCAACAGCTCCTTCGTGCATCAGTTCAGAAATCCGCAAGTCCCGGTCGAAGAGGTGGTGCGCGATCCCCTCTCGTCGCTCGCGGCCGCGACGCTGCGCGAGGCGCGCCTTCGCGAGCCGCGCGCGCTCTACGGCGCGGAGCGCGCCAACTCGGAAGGGGAGGATTTCGGGGATCCCGCGGCGCTCGCCGCCCTCGAGGCTGAAGTAGAGCGGCAGGCCGCCGAGACCTGCTCCGGCGGCCCCGTGCTGAGCGGCCGCACGACGACGGGTGCGTCGACGCCGGTCGTCTCTCCGGCCGACACGCGCGTCACGCTGGGACTCACGCGCGACGCGACCGCGGATGAGATCCGCGCCGCCATGCAGGCGGCGCACGAGGCGCAGCCGGCGTGGGATGCGCGGGGCGCGGCCGAGCGCGCCGCGTGCCTCGAGCGGGCGGCTGAGCTCCTGCAGGCGCGGCGCGGGAATTTCCTCAGTCTCCTGGTGCGCGAGGCCGGCAAGACGCTTCCGGACGCGCTGGCGGAGCTGCGCGAGGCGATCGACTTCTGCCGCTACTACGCGGCGCGCGGCCGCGAGCTCTTCGGCGCGCCGCAGGAGCTGCCCGGGCCGACCGGCGAGCGCAACGAGCTCTCGCTCCACGGACGCGGAGTGTTCGTCTGCATCAGCCCGTGGAATTTCCCGCTGGCGATCTTCACCGGCCAGATCACCGCGGCGCTTGCGGCCGGCAATGCCGTGGTGGCGAAGCCGGCGCCCGCGACTCCTCTCATCGCGCATGCCGTGACGAGACTGCTGCACGAGGCGGGAGTGCCGGAGGCGGCGCTGCAGCTGACTCCAGCGGACGGTCCGCCCTTCGGCGAGGTTGCGCTCAGGCACCCGGCGCTCGCCGGAGTGGCGTTCACCGGCTCGACCGCGACCGCGGCTACCATCAATCGCACGCTCGCCGCTCGCGAGGGCCCGATCGTGCCGCTGATCGCCGAGACCGGCGGAGTGAATGCGATGGTGGTCGATGCGACCGCGCTCCCCGAGCAGGTGGTCGACGACGTGCTCGCGTCCGCCTTCACGAGCGCCGGCCAGCGCTGCTCGGCGCTGCGCGTGCTGTATCTGCAGGAGGAGACGGCTGACCGCATCATCGAGATGCTGATCGGCGCCATGCGTCTCCTGAAGATCGGTCCGCCGCAGGATCTCGCCACGGACGTAGGCCCGGTGATCTCGGCGGCGGCGCGGCAGCGCCTCGCCCGGCACGTCGGGCGCATGCGCACGGAGGCGAAGCTGCTCTACGTCTGCGAGATGCCGCCCGGCCTCGCCGAGACCGGTCATTTCTTTCCGCCGCACCTCATCGAGCTGCGCACCCTCGATCAGCTCCGGACCGAAGAATTCGGGCCCATTCTCCACGTCGCGCGCTATCGGAGCGGGGAGCTCCCGCAGGTGCTCGAGGCGATCCGCAGCACCGGCTTCGGGCTCACGCTCGGGGTGCACAGCCGCCTCGAGAGCGTCGCCCAGCACCTGTTCCGCTCGCTGCCGGTCGGTAACACCTACGTGAACCGCAACATGATCGGCGCGGTCGTGGGGGTGCAGCCCTTCGGCGGCCAGGGCCTCTCGGGCACGGGGCCCAAGGCCGGCGGACCGCACTACCTCCTGCGCTTTGCCACCGAGCGCACGCTCACCGTCAACACCGCCGCCATCGGCGGCAACGTCGAGCTGCTGTCCTGAGCCCCGTCGCGCGGCTCGTGCGAGCGTGCGGCCCGGGGCGGTCGGCCGATAGTTAAGGCGTGACTTGACTATCGGAGCAAACAACCCTATAGTCAAGTAAATGCTTAACTATCAGCTCGACCACGTATTCCGGGCGCTCGCCGATCCGACGCGGCGCACCATCCTCGAGCGCCTCACGGCCGGGGAAGCGTCTGTCAGCGAGCTCGCCCGGCCGCTCGAGATGTCGCTCGCGGCGGTCCTGCAGCACGTGCAGATGCTCGAGGTGAGCGGCCTTGTGCGCAGCCGCAAGCGCGGGCGTGTCAGAACGTGCCGCATCGAATCCGAGGCGCTGCGCGCCGCGGAGAGCTGGCTCTCGGAGCGCCGCGCGCTCTGGTCGCGCCGCCTCGACCAACTCGGAACCTTACTCGCCGAACAGCAGAAAGGAAGCAGGAAATGACCACCTCACCGGTTGCCCATGGCAGTTTCATCCTGGAGCGCTCCTACGAGGCGAGCCCCTCTCGGGTGTTCGCCGCCTGGGCGGATCCGGACCTGAAGGCACGCTGGTTCATCGGGCCGGATGACTGGATGCCGGTGCGGCGCGAGCTCGACCTGCGGGTCGGAGGACAGGAGCTGCTGCAGGGGCGCTTCGCGAAGAGCGGGCGCGAGACGCTCTTCACCGCGCGCTATCACGACATCGTGAAAGGCGAGCGCCTCGTCTACGTCTACGACATGCACACTGCCGGCAAGCTGCACTCCACTTCCCTCGCGACGGTGGAGATGCGGCCGCGAGGCGCGGGCACGCAGCTGGTATTCACCGAGCAGGTGGCGTTCCTCGACGGCACCGACGGCCGGGAGGGGACTGCATCCCGCGAGCGGGGCACCGCGGCGCATCTCGACCGGATCGGCCGCGCCTTGCGGGAGGCCAGCTGATGGGTCGCGTGCGACCCGGGGCGCTCGCTAGGTGCGCAGCTGGCCGGTGAGCGTCGCGAGGGAATCGAGCGGCGCCGAGCAGGTGCTGCCGCGGCAGAGGTAGGCGACGATGTCCCCGCGCGGGGACTTGTCCGCGAGCCCCGGCGGCAGATCCTTCGCCTCCGCAGGTATCGCGAGCACCAGCTCACGCGGCGCATAGGCCTTCGAGAGCTCCCGGCGCCAGCTCTCGAGCGAGGCCTGCCGCCCGCGGAGGATAACGGTCGCGGGCGGATGCAACAGCTCTTCCAGCGCCGTGAGAAGACTCATATGCGACTGCGGGTACCTCGCGAGCGCTGCCCACGCCGCCCGCAGTGTCCTCTCGGCCGCCGCGAGGTAGCGGGGCTCGCCGAGGAGGTTGCCGAGGCGCAGCAGCACGCTCGCGGCGACACCGTTGCCCGAAGGCGTGGCGTCGTCGCTGAAGCTCTTCATGCGATGAATGAGCGTCTCGTGATCGTCGGAAGTGAAATAGAAGCCGCCGGCCCCCTCGTCGGCGAAGTGCTTCAGCACCACCCCGATGAGCTGCTGCGCAAAATCGAGCTCCTCGCGCCGGAAACGCAGCTGCTGCAGCTCGAGCGCCGCGTCGGCGAGGAACACGTAGTCGTCGAGATAGGCGTTGAGGTGCGCACGGCCCTCCATGTAGGTCGCGAGCAGCCGCCCGTCGCGCCACAGCCGCGTGCGGATGAAATCGAGCGCTCGGGTCGCTGCGGTCACGAGCTCATCGTCCGCGAGGGCGCGCGCGGCTATCGCCATGCCGCGGATCATGAGCGCGTTCCAGGAGGTCAGGATCTTCTCATCGCGCGCCGGGCGTACACGCTGCGCGCGAATGCCGAGGAGCTTCGCGCGGGCTCGGGCGAGGAGCGCCTCGACTTCTTCCTCCGTGCGGCCGGCCTGTCGGGCGATGTCGGAGGTGGCGGCGGCGACGCGCAGGTGCCAGCGCCCCTCGAAGTTCGCTTCCCCGTCGAGCCCGAAGCGTGGCGCAAACACCGCGAACTCCTCGGCGCTCAGCGCTTTGCGGACCTCGTCGCGGTCCCAGGCGTAGAACTTCCCCTCGTGACCTTCCGAGTCGGCATCGAGGCTCGAGTAGTAGCCGCCCTCCGGGGACTGCATCTCGCGCAGCGTCCAGTCGGCGATCGAGCGGGCCACGCGCGCGTGCGATGGATCGCCGGTGGCGAGCGCCGCCTGCGCATACACCGCGAGCAGCGCGCCGTTGTCGTACAGCATCTTCTCGAAGTGCGGAATCATCCAGTACTCGTCGACCGAGTAGCGGCAGAATCCGCCGCCCAGCTGGTCGTTGATACCCCCCTCGGCCATGCGGCGCAGCGTGAGCGTCGCCATGTGCCGGGCCTCGAGGTCCGGCTCGGGCGCGCCGGCGCTCGCCGGCCAGCGCCTGAGCAGCCACTCGATGGTCTGCGGGTGCGGGAACTTCGGTGCGCCGCCGAAACCCCCGTAGCGGGGATCGAAGCTGCGCGCGAGCTGCTCGCGCAGGCTCGCGAGCGGGGCCTCCGTGAGCTCGCTGTCGGGGCCCGCTGGTTGCGGGTTGAGATCCGCGAAGGCCGCCATGAGCGCCTCGTTCTGCGGGCGCAGCTCCGCGGAGCGCTGCCGGTAGAACTCGGCGACCCGGAGCAGCAGGTCCTTGAACGCCGGCAGCCCGTAGCGCGCTTCCTTCGGAAAGTAGGTGCCTCCGAAGAACGGCCGCTGATCGTCGTGTGTGAGGAACATGGTGAGCGGCCAGCCGCCGCTGCGCTGGGTGAGCATCTGCTGCGCGATCTGGTAGATGCGATCGATGTCGGGACGCTCTTCCCGGTCGACTTTGATGTTGATGAAGTGCTCGTTGAGAAGGCGCGCGGTGGCCTCGTCTTCGAAGCTCTCCTCATTTTTGACGTGGCACCAGTGGCAGGCGTGGTAGCCCACGCTCAGGTGAATCGGCTTTTTTTCGACGCGTGCCCGCTCGAGTGCTTCATTGCCCCACGGATACCACTCGACGGGATTGTGAGCATGTTGCCGCAGATATGGGCTCGTTTCCGTCGCGAGATGGTTCGTGTACTTCGGCGTGCCGTCGCGGTTGAGGTGGCTGACTTTCATCCGGATCTCCAGTCCCGATTGTATACTCGCCCGTGCCCCTCATCCGTCCCGGACTCATGTCGAACCCCTCTGCCTCCCACGTCGAGCCCGCTGCGCGCGTCCTGCGCTTGAAGCGCGGCGAAGATCGGCGCCTCGCCGCGGGGCACCTGTGGGTGTTCAGCAACGAGATCGACACCGCCAGCACGCCGCTCACGGCATTCGATGTCGGCGCGGTGGCGGAGCTGCGCACTTCGCGCGATGCGTTCCTCGGCTACGTGTGCGTCAATCCGCACGCGCTCATCTGCGCGCGCATCCTGTCCCGCGACGCGGCTCAGCCGGTGGACCGCGCGCTCATCGAGCGGCGGCTCGCGACGGCGCTCGTCCTGCGCGAGAAGCTCGGCAAGGCGCAGTACTGCCGCTGGGTGTTCGGCGAGTCGGACCTGTTGCCGGGGCTCGTGCTCGATCGTTACGGCGACCTCGTCGTCGGCCAGATCGCGACCGCCGGCATGGAGGCGCTCAAGCACGAGATCGAGGCGGCGGTACGGAGCGTCGCGAGCCCGCGGGGTCTTTTCTGGAAGAACGACTCCGCCGCGCGCGAGCTCGAGCATCTGCCGCAGTTCGCCGAAGCCGCCTTCGGCGACGTGCCGGCCGAAGTCGAGGTCGTGGAAGCGGGGCTCAGGTTCTCGGCGCCGCTCGCCGCCGGGCAGAAGACCGGCTGGTTCTACGACCAGAGTGCCAATCGGGCGCGCCTCGCGCGCTATATCGGCTCGAGGGCCCGGGTGCTCGATGTGTGCTCGTATGTCGGCGCCTGGGCGGTCGCGGCGCTGCGCCATGGCGCGGCTCGGGCGCTCTGCGTCGACGCCTCGGAGGCGGCGCTCGAGCTCGCACGGCGCAACGCCGAGCGCAACAGTGTCGCGCTCGAGGTGCTGCACGCCGACGCCTTCGATGCCCTGAAGTCGCTTGGCGAGCGGGGCGAGCGCTTCGAGGTGGTGATTCTCGATCCGCCCGCGTTCATCAAGCGCAAGAAGGACATACCCAAGGGCCAGGCGGCCTACCGCAAGCTGAACCAGCTCGCTCTCGGCCTGCTCGCGGACGAGGGGCTGCTGGTGTCGTGCTCGTGCTCGTACCATCTCGCCGCCGGCGAGCTCGTGAGCGCCATCCAGAGCGCCGCGCGACACGCGGGGCACTTCGTGCAGATCCTGGAGGCGGGCGGTCAGTCACCCGACCACCCGGTGCACCCTGCGATTCCCGAGACCCGCTATCTCAAGGCGTTCTTCTGCCGCGTGACGCGCGCCGTCGGCTAAACTTCGCGCCTCGATGATCACCTATCCCAACCTCAACAGGGTTGCCTTCCACATCGGCCCGGTCAAGGTGTACTGGTACGGGATCATGTACCTGCTCGGGTTCGCAGCCGCCTGGTGGCTCGCGCGGCGGCGCGCAGCCCAATCCGGCTCGACCTGGAAGAAAGCCGACGTCGACGATCTCATCTTTTTCGCCATGGTCGGCGTGATAGCCGGCGGGCGCATCGGCTACGTGCTGTTCTACGGACTGACGTTCTGGGCGAACGATGCGTGGTATCCGCTCAGGATCTGGGAGGGCGGCATGTCCTTCCACGGCGGGCTGCTCGGGGTCGCGGTCGCGCTGACGCTGTTCGCCTGGCGCCGCGGCCGCCACCCCGCGGACGTCTACGACTTCACCGTGCCGCTGCCGGCGCTGGGACTTCTCTTCGGCCGCATCGGCAACTTCATCAACAGCGAGCTGTGGGGCAAGGTGACGACGGCGCCGTGGGGCTTTCGCGTGAACGGCGAGGTGCGGCACCCCTCGCAGCTCTACGAGGCGGCGCTCGAGGGGCTGCTGCTGTTCGCCGTGGTGTGGTGGTTCACCGCTCGCCCGCGGCCGCGACTCGCACCCTCCGGGCTGTTCCTGCTCGTCTACGGCTGGTCGCGCTTCCTCGTGGAGTTCGTCCGGGTGCCGGACGAGCAGATCGGCTATCTCGCCGGAGGCTGGCTCACCGAGGGGCAGCTGCTGTCGGCGCCGATGATCATTTTCGGCGCGGCGCTGCTGGTGTGGGCGTACCGCGCACGCGCTCCGTCCGGCAACTTCGCGGTCGCCCAATGAAGCAGTATCTGGAGCTGATGCGCCGCATCCGCACCGAGGGCGAGCGCAAGCAGGATCGCACGGGGACCGGCACGCTGTCGGTGTTCGGGCATCAGATGCGCTTCGATCTCGCGCAGGGCTTCCCGCTGGTCACGACCAAGAAGATCCACGTGCCGTCGGTGGTCTACGAGCTGCTGTGGTTCCTGCGGGGAGACACCAACGTCGCCTGGCTGCGCGAGCATGGGGTCACCATCTGGGACGAATGGGCCGACGCGCAGGGAGAGCTCGGGCCGGTCTACGGCAGGCAGTGGCGCGCCTGGCCCACCGCCGACGGACGCACCATCGACCAGATCGCGCGCGCGGTGGAGCAACTCAGGAGCAACCCCGACTCGCGCCGCATCATCGTCAGCGCCTGGAACGTGGGTGAGCTCGAGCGCATGCGCCTCCTGCCGTGCCACGCGTTCTTCCAGTTCCACGTGGCCGCGGGACGGCTGTCCTGTCAGCTCTACCAGCGCAGCGCCGACGCGTTCCTGGGCGTGCCCTTCAACATCGCGAGCTACGCGCTCCTCGCGCACCTGTTCGCGCAGCAGTGCGATCTCGAGCCGGGCGAGCTCGTCTGGACCGGCGGCGACTGCCACCTGTACCTGAACCACCTGGAGCAGGCGGAGCTGCAGCTCTCGCGCACGCCGTTCGCGCCGCCGCGGCTCTCGATCCGGCGCCGCCCGCCGAGCATCTTCGACTACCGTTACGAGGATTTCGAGTTCGCGGACTACCAGCATCATGCGCCGATCCGCGCGCCGGTGGCCGTGTGAGCCGGCCGGATGCGCGAGAGGAGGCGCCGCCGATCGAGGTGCGCGAGTCGCCGCTGCACGGCCTGGGGGTGTTCGCGACGGCGCGCATCGCGCGCGGCAGGCGCATCGTCGAGTACCGCGGCGAGCGTATATCGCACGCCGAGGCGGATCGCCGCTACGACCACAAAGAGCCGGGCGACAACCACACTTTCCTCTTCACCGTCGACGCGCACACCGTGATCGACGCCGGGGTCGACGGCAACGAGGCGCGTTTCGTGAATCATTCCTGCGAGCCGAACTGCGAATCGGTGATCGAGGCCGGAAGGGTGTTCATCGATGCGATCCGCACCATCGAGCCGGGCGAGGAGCTCACCTACGACTACCAGATTCAGCGCGAAGCCGACGACCCGCCAGACATCGACCAGGTGTTCGCGTGCCGCTGCGGCCGTGAGCGCTGCCGCGGCACCATGCTGTGGCCGCCGCGCCCGCCGCCGCCGCGCCCGCCGCCGCCGCGCAGCCGGGAGCGGCGCGCCCGGGGCCGCTGAGGGCGGGCCGCAGCAGCGCGTGCAGACTACATGAACCCGCAGCGTCGCCTGAGCGTGTCCGCGGTCGTGGGCGCCATGGGAATCGTCTATGGCGACATCGGCACGAGCCCGCTGTACGCGCTGGAGTCGGCGCTCGATGCCGCCGGCGGTTTCGACGCCGAGGTGGTGCTCGGCGTGCTGTCGCTGGTCTTCTGGAGCCTGACCATCTCGGTCACCCTCAAGTACGTCACGGTCATCATGCGGGCGGACAACGAGGGGGAGGGCGGAATCCTGGCGCTGTTCGCCCTCGCCCAACGGCGGCTGATCACCGGCAGCACCTGGGCGAAGGTGGCGGTGGGGCTGGCGCTCGCGGGCACCGCGTTCTTCTTCTGCGATGCGCTCATCACGCCGGCGATCTCGGTGCTGGGCGCCGTCGAGGGCCTGGAGGTGCTGAACCCGGGCTTAAAGAGTGGCGTGATCCCGGTCACGATCATCGTCATCATGGTGCTGTTTGCCTATCAGCGCCACGGCACCGCCAGCGTGGCCCGGCTGTTCGGGCCCATCATGCTGCTCTGGTTCGTGGTGATCGGGGTCATCGGCATCATTCCCATCGTCCGCAGCCCGCAGATCCTGCTGGCCCTGAATCCCCTGCACGGCATCGATCTGCTGGTACATCGTGCGCCGGTGGCGCTGGCGATCATCGGGGCGGTGTTCCTGGCGATCACCGGAGGCGAGGCGCTGTACGCGGACATGGGCCAGTTCGGCCGGCGACCAGTGCGTATCGCCTGGTTCGCGCTGGTGGGGCCGGCGCTGGTGATCAACTATTTCGGGCAGGGCGCCCTGCTGCTCGAGCTCGGCAGACCCGTCGCGCATCCGCTCTACCACCTGGTATCCGCCGCGGTGCTGCCGTGGATGGTGGTCCTGGCGACCGCGGCCGCGATCATCGCCTCGCAGGCCACGATCTCCGGCGCCTTTTCCATGGCCCGCCAGGCGGTGCACCTGGATCTCCTGCCGCGGCTGCGCGTGCTGCAGACCTCGGCGCTCGAGCAGGGCCAGATCTACGTGCCGATCGTGAACTGGCTGGTGTTCATCGCGGTGTGCGCCTTCGTCGTCGGCTTCGGCTCATCCGCTGCGCTGGGAGGCGCCTATGGCGCGGCGGTCGTCGGCACGATGGTGGTGACGACCATCCTCGGCGCGTTCGTCGCCGCGACGCAGTGGAACTGGCCGACCTGGCAGGTGGCGGGCCTGTTCAGCGTGTTGCTGGTGACCGACTGCGCCTATGTTGCGGGCAACCTCACCAAGGTGCCGAACGGCGGCTGGATCCCGCTGACGCTCGGCGCAGCCCTGTGCCTGATATTCACCACCTGGCGCAGCGGCCGGCTCGAGCTGCGCGCGGCGCTCGCGAAGATGGCGGTGCCGCGCAGCGAGATCGGCAAGCTGGTGACGGGCGTGCACCGTGTGCCGGGCACGGGCGTGTTTCTCGCGAGCAACTCGCATCTCGTGCCGTCGGCGCTGATCCGCAACATCGAGCACAACGGCGTGGTGCATCAGCGCGTCATCATTCTCAACGTCGAGATCTCCGACACGCCGCGCCAGGACCCGGTGCAGCGGCTGCGTATCGAGGAGGTGGTGCCCGGCGTGCACTGCGTCACCGCGCGCTTCGGCTTCATGGAGACGCCCGATGTGGCCGAAGCGCTCAAGGCATGCCGCGCGCGGGGGCTGCGCGTGTTCACGGAGGACAGCTCCTTCTTCGTCGGCCGCCACGTAGTGCGCGCGCGACCGCTGCCGGGCCTGCGCGGGCTGCAGCGGCGTCTGTTTGCGCGCATGCAGCAATACAGCACCCAGGCGGCGGAGTTCTTCCGCATGCCCTTCCGGGATGTGGTCGTCCTCAACACCGCGGTCGAGATCTGATGGCTGTCGAGATCCGACCGCAGTCGAGATCCGACCGCCGTTACCAGCTTCACCCCAATGGCCTTGCCACGGCCGCGCCTGTAATAATTCGGCCATGAGCGCCGCGCAACCGCTGATCACGCTGATCGTCGCGATGGCGCAGAACGGAGTGATCGGACGCGCCAACGCGCTCCCCTGGCGGCTGCCGAGGGACCTGCAGCGCTTCAAGGCGTTCACCCTCGGCAAGGCGGTGCTCATGGGACGCCGGACCTTCGAGTCCATCGGCCGGCCGCTCCCGCAACGCGCCAACCTGGTGCTGACGCGGGATCGCGCCTGGTACGCCGCCGGTGTCGACGCCGTGCACTCGCTGGAAGAGGCGCTCGCGCGTAGCGGCGTCCATACGGAGCTCGTTGCGATCGGCGGCGCCGAGGTCTATCGGCTGGTGCTGCCGCTGGCGCGCCGGATCTACCTCACCCACGTGCATGCCGACGTGCCGGGCGACGCGTTCTTTCCCGATTTCGATTCCACCCAGTGGGCCGACGTCGAATGCAGCGCGCATCCGGCGGACGAGAACCACGCCTATCCCTTCACGTTCGTGACGCTCGAGCGGCGCTACGCGCCCGAGGCGCCGCGCCATCACTGAGCGCGCCGCGGCCGGTCGCCGCGTCGGCGCCAAAGTAAGCCCGACACCGCAAGGACGCCCCATGTTCACTTACGTCACGCTCGGCACCAACGACCCACCGCGCGCCGCCCGCTTCTACGATGCCGTGCTCGGCGCGCTCGGGCTCGAGCGCTGCGACGTGTCCGAGCCCGAGTGGCAGGACTGGCACGGCTGGGGCGTGTACGACAAGGAAGCCGGGCGTGAGCTCGCACTGTGGCTCTGTCCGCCGTTCGACGCTCGCCCGGCGAGCGCTGGCAACGGCACGATGGTGGCGCTTGTGGCGCGCTCCTGGAGCGAGGTGGATCGGTTCCACGCGGCAGCGCTCACGCAGGGCGGCACGTCCGAGGGTGCGCCTGGGCTTCGCCCGCACTACGGCGCCGATTTCTACGCCGCTTACGTGCGCGATCCCGACGGCAACAAGCTCGCGGCGGTGTGCCGGGGATTCACCCAGCCGCAGCGGGATTGAGCTCGGCGCTACGCCCGAGGCGCCGCGGCCTCACTGAAAATCCGATCCGCGAATACCCCTCAATGCGAAGGACTTTGGGGAACTGGTACAGTCGCACTGATCCATGTGCGGGAGGGGCTGGAATCGATTTCCAGGCTTCCACCGAGCCGCGCTATGCGCGCCCGCATGCCCGCGATCGTGACGCCCATCTCGCCTACTCCTCGCTCCGCTTCCGCCAGGGCTTCCTGAGAGATGCCGTGTCCCTCGGCACCCGCTTGCAGTATCAGGCGTTGGTCCTGGACCGCGATGCGCACCTTGGCGGTTGAGTGTTCCGGGACGCGGAAAATGGTCGCAAAAAATTCCTGAACCAGGCGATAGAGGGCCGCCCCCACCGGCGGGGGCACGCGGTCCACGTGCGCGGGGAACTCTATATCGACGGCTATTCCTTTCTGCTTTGCGAGACCCCCCAGGTGAGCACGCAGGGTCGCCAGCAATCCATCGGTCTCGAGCGACGGCGGGTACAGAAGATAGGAAGTGGTTCGGATCTCGCGGGACAGGGACTCGGCCAATGCGATGCTCTTGTCGATCCGTTGGGAAACCTCTCCCTCGGCGTGGCTTTTTGCCTGATGGAGTTCCGTAAGCAATGCTGCGCAGCTCGGACTCACGCTGTCGATCAGCGAGAGCGAAACGCGCTTCCGCTCGCGATCCTGCGCCTCGACCAGTCTCCAAGAGAGCTCTTGCTGCACTTTCTCGGCCTGTTTGCGCTCCGTCAGGTCATGGGTCACCTCGCCGAAGCCTTCCAGCATTCCGCGCTCGTCGCGTAACGCGGTGATCGAGACGCCTCCCCAGAAGCGAGAGCCGTCCTTGCGGACACGCCAGCCCTCGTGCTGGACGCTCCCTTTTTCCTCAGCGGTCTTCAGCAGACGCTCAGGCAGGCCCCGCTCCACGTCTTCGCGCGGGTAGAACACGGACACGTGCCGTCCGATGATTTGCTTTGCCCCGTAGCCCTTCATCCGTGCCGCCCCTTCGTTCCAGGTCGCAACGCGCCCTTGGGCGTCGAGGATGAAGATGGCGTAGTCCTGGACTGCCTGGACAAACAGGCGGAAGCGGCGATCAGGGTCCGCCAGTCCGGCAGCCTTCAGCGTTTCAGGGGCGAATTTCGCGGATCCAATGACGGAGGACATGCCGCACTCCCTCGGCTGGTCCTCCAGCCGGAAAACCCGGCGGAGCAGCCAGCCTGCCGAACTTCCCATAGTCGAGAAATGGTGAATTCTGCTCAAGCCGCGGACTCAGGAATGCCCTATCAGGGCAATCACCCACCGGCGGGTCACCGATCGGCTCAATTGCGTCGAGGATGATCGACGTAATGGAGTTGCTCACGGCGGACGCCCAGCGATTCGTTTCGCTGAAGCGCCGGGTCCAGGCCGTTGTTGGCCTGCCATATGTCGGCTCAGCCGATCGGCGGCAGGCGCTCGCGCACCAGCTGCTCCGCAAGCCGGGCATCCGGCTCGACGCCCGGACCGCGATCGAGCTCATCGAGCAGCTGCGCCTGCACCGCGCCGCGGCGCAGCGCCTCGGCGTACGGAATCTCCGGGTGGAACATCACCATCGAGTAGCGCGGGATGAAGCGATCGGGGAAGCGCCGCTCGAGTCCCAGGGCGATCTGCCTGCGGCGCAGGAAGTCGGCATCCAGCACCGCATCGCGCATCTCGCCGTAGTTCTCGAGCGCCATCTGCGCGATGGCCTCGGTGTTGGGACGGCGCAGCCGCTCGAACTCCCCGAACACCGCCTCCCATTCCGCGCGGTGCTCGATGAGCTCATCGAGCACGGTGCAGTCCTCGAACGCGGCATTCATGCCCTGGCCGTGGAAGGGAACGATGGCGTGAGCGGCGTCCCCGAGCAGCAGCACGCGGCCCTCGATCTGCCAGGGTGTGGCGTGCACGGTGCCGAGCTGGCCCTGGGGGTGGCCCGCGAACTGGCTGAGCAGGTCCGGCATGAGCGGCACCGCATCCGGGAACTCGCGGCTGAAGAAGCCCGCGACCGCCTCCGGCGTGCGCAGCGCGGCGAAGCTCTTCTCGCCGCGCCGCGCCAGGAACAACGTCGCGGTGAAGCTGCCGTCGGTGTTGGGCAACGCGATCAGCATGAAGCCGCCGCGCGGCCAGATGTGCAGCGCATAGGGCTCGAGCGTGTGAGCGCCGGCGACCGGCGGCACGGAAAGCTCCCTGTAGTCGTGGTCGAGCCAGTCCTCGCGCACGCTCAGGAGTCCTGCGGTCGCCAGGCTCCCACGGAGCGCGGATCCGGCGCCGTCGGTGGCGATGGTGGGCGTGAGCGCGATCTCGCGCTCCGCGCCGCTCGCCTCATCGCGCAGGCGCAGCCGGTCGCGCGGCGCGTCCGCGCCGAGGCAGAGTTGGCTGAAGCGCACCTCGACCCCCGCGTGGCGCGCGGCCTCCTCGATGAGCACGCGGTTCAGGTCGGCGCGGCCGACTGACCAGATGACTTCGTGCTCGCGTTGCCCGTACGGCTGCAGCGCGGTCTGACCGGTCGGCTCGTGCACCATGCGGCCGCGCATCGGGATGAGGAGCGGGCGCACCCGCTCCATGACCCCGGCGCGCTCGAGCGCGCGCATTCCGCGTGCGGCCAGGGCGAGATTGATCGAGCGTCCGCGCTCGGGCGCCGCCTGGCGCGGATCCGGCCGCCGCTCATGGAGCGTCGCCGCGATGCCGCGCCGCGCCAGCAGCAGCGCCAGCAGCGCACCGGCAAGTCCCGCGCCGACGATGTTGACGGGCGGCAGCCGCGCGCGGCTCACGCCACTCCCCGGAGCACATCGCCCAGAGTGCGAGCGAACTGCCAGACGTCCTCGAAGCGGTTGTAGAGCGGCACGGGCGCCACGCGGATGATGTCCGGCGAGCGCCAGTCGCACACCACGCCGCTCTCGCTGAGCGCCTCGAACACCCGCGCTCCGCGCGCTGCACCGCCCGTGATGCGCAGCGACAGCTGACAGCCGCGCCGGGCGCTCTCGCGCGGCGTGATGACGTGGACCTGCTCCGCGAGTGGGTGAAGCAACTGCTCGAGCCAGCCGGTCAGCTGCACCGATTTCTCGCGCAGCCTCTCGATGCGCGCCTCCGTGAATATCGCCAGCGAGGCGATCAGAGCGGCGGCCGCGAGGATCGGCGGGTTGCTGATCTGCCAGGCGGCGGCGCCGCCAGCGGCGCGAAACCCGCTCTCCATCAGGAAGCGCGTGCGCTCTTCCTGGCCCCACCAGCCGGCGAGTCGCGCGCCGGGCAGGCCGCCCGAGTGCGCGGTGCGCGGCTGCGCGTCCGCGTGACGCTGGTGCACGAAGCAGCCGCCGATCGCACCCGGGCCGCCGTTCAGGTACTTGTAACTGCACCACACGGCGAAGTCGGCTTGCGTCTCGTGGAGCGCGAGCAGGGTGTTGCCGATGGAATGCGCGAGGTCGAATCCCACTACGCAGCCGTGGCGGTGTGCCGCGCGCGTGATACGCCCGAGGTCGAACGCCTGACCGGTGCGAAACTGCACTCCCGGCCACAGCACCAGGGCGATCTCCTCCCCGTGGCGCGCGAAGCACTCGTCGATCGCCTCCTCGGACAGCGTGTCCTCGCCGGCAACGGGTGCGAGCTCGATCAGGGCCGCCTCGGGATCGAGGCCCCGCCAGGCGATCTGGGATGCGACCGCGTGGCGGTCGGAGGAGAACGCGCCCGACTCCATCAGGATGTGCGTGCGCCGGCCCGCCGGGCGGTAGAAGCTCGCGAGCATCAGGTGCAGGTTCACGGTGAGCGAGTTCATCGCGACCACCTCCAAGAGGTGCGCGCCGGTGAGCGCTGCGAGGCCGGCGCTCAGATTCTCGTGATACGGCACCCACGGACGGCGGGCGTGCTCGTGTCCGATCACGCCGAGGCGCGCCCAGTCCTCGAGCTCCTCTTCGACGAGCTTAGCTGCCGCGAGCGGCATGAGCCCGAGCGAGTGACCGCACAGGTACACGAGCGGCTCGCCGCGCTCATTGCGAGGCAGCGCGAAGCGCTCGCGGAAGCCGCGCAGCGGGTCCGCGGCATCCCGTGCCCGCGCAGCCTCGCGCGTCGAGTCGGCGCTCACGAGGAGCGCTCAGAGATCCGGTAGAGCAGCGGGCGGCTCGGGACCGCATCCCCGCCGAGCGCCGGCGCCTGCAGCTCGACAAGATAGGCGCCGTCGGCGAGCTCGTCAGCCATGTAGGCGAGCTCGGTGACGGTGGCCTCGGGGCGCGCGGCCGCGGCAAGCTCCACCGAGCGGCGCGGCAACCCGAAGAAGATGCGGTGCGCCGTGAGCCGGCCCTCGTCGTGGGCGCGATCGATCGAGGGCACATCGACGATGAGGTGCCAGATGCCGCGCCGCACGAGGAGCTGCGCCGCCTGCTGCGTGAGGTACGCGGGCGTCTCAATGGAGTAGTCGCGCGTCAGCTTGCCGGCTGTGTTGGGAAGCGTGCGGATGAGGAGCGCCTGTGGCTCGAACGGCGTGGCGGCAGGCCAGGCGCCCTCGAGCGCGCGGGCGGTGATGAGCCGATCGCCGCGCTCGGGGGCCGGCTCGGTGTCCTCGCCTTCGGCCGGCGCGGGCTCGGCGTCGACCGATAAGAGGACGGCGGGCAGGAGTCCCGCCGGGATCACCCGGTGCGCGTCGAGCGGCTCGCGGGTCAGGTGCCCGACACACTCGGTATGGGTGCCGTTGCAGTGGGGGATGAGCGTGAGGGTCTCGCAGTTGCAGCTCGCGCCGCGCTCCACCGAGCCCAGGAAGCCCGGCGCCTCGAACGGGCGCGAGCTGGCCCGGGGTGCACCGAAGTGACGCGGCTGGGAGCCGCGGAAATCGAGTGCCACCGCCACGCTCACGGGGTGCGAGAGGTCGATGCCGAGCACGCGCGCGCCGAGCTCGATGCGCGCGTTCACCTTACGAGCGCTCCATGACGGCGCCGCAGCGCGAGCAGCTGCGCTTGTCCAGGCTCGAGAAGAAGCAGTCGAACACCGGCGGGAACTGCTTCTCGATGTCGGTGAGCGCGAAGAACTCCTCGTACAGGCGCTGACCGCAGCGCTCGCAGTACCACTGGAACCCATCGAGCTCGCCCGGGCGCCGGGCCCTCTCGATCACGAGCCCGATGGTGTCAGCGGGCCGTTGGGGCGAGTGCGGCATTTTGGGCGGAATGAGGAGCACCTCACCCTCGCGGATCGGCACATCGACCGCGCGGCCGTCCTGCATGGTCTTGAGCACCATGTTGCCCTCGAGCTGGTAGAAGAACTCCTGCCCGGGGTCGACGTGGTAGTCCTTGCGGGCATTCGGGCCGCCGACCACCATGATGATGAAGTCGCCGTCGCGGAAGACGCGCTTGTTGCCCACCGGCGGCCGCAGCTGCGCGCGGTTGGCCTCGATCCATTGCTCGAGATTGAACGCCTGCAGGGATTCCATGTGCCCTCCGTGCCTTTTCCGTTATGGTACGCGCAGCCAGGCTGGAGCGAGGAGGGTGCGATGCGGTCGGGGTCGGGAGCTCGGGGCGCGGCCGGCGGCGCCGCGGCGCGCGTGGTCGCGGTGGCGGTGCTGTTGTCGGCGGGGGGCTGCAGTCACCTGCCGGCCATGCATTGGCCCTCCATGCACTGGCCGTGGCATCACCCGCCACCGCCGCCCGCGCCGCCGGTGCACGAGCTCGACATCAGCGCGGGCGCGGGCGCGGGCGCCTCGGTCGGGTCGGGCGGCTCGGGCGCGGCGAGCGCATACCCGCAGTACTGGAACCGCAACACGCTGGTGGTGGATCTGGCCGCCGCCAGCGGCTCGGGCAGCATCACGCTCAAGCCCGCCGCCGGCTCTGCCTGGCCGGTGCGGCTCGCGTTCCGGGTCACGCCCGGCTCGGTCGGCCTCTTGAGCGTGCGCGCGGATCAGCGCCTGGTCATCCCGATCACGCCGGCGGCCGGCAAGCCGATCGAGCTCGAGCTCGCGCCCCGCATGTACACCTCGAAAACTCCGCAAATGCTGGTCAGCTGGGGGCCGAACAGTCCTCCGGTGCCCTGAAGTCCGGCGGCGCCGACGGCGGAGAGCCACGCCGTCCTTGGGCGGCGGGATGCCCGCACGAGCGGCGATCGGGCGAATCAGTCAGCGCCAATCGGCTGATAGCCCGTGCACGGCACGGAAATCACCGCGCGCTCGGAGTCGAGGTCCACGGCGCTGAGCGCGCCGCCCCACACGCATCCCGTGTCGAGGCCGATGACGCCGTGCTCGCGCACCAGTCCGAGCGCCGACCAGTGCCCGAAGATCACGCGTGCCTCGCGGCTCGCACGCTCGGCATGCGCGAACCACGGCCGAAGAGGCGAAGGCGGTGATGGCGGCTCGCCCTTGATCGCCAGATCCACCCGCCCGTCCGCCGTGCACACGCGCAGCCGCGTCAGCACGTTGATCGCAAAGCGGAGCCTCTGCACGCCGGCGAGCCGCACGTCCCAACGGTCGGGCTCGTTGCCGTACATGTGCTCGAAGAGCGCCCGCGGGTCGTGGCGCAGCGCCTCCCCGACCTCGCGCGCGAGCGCCAGGGTGCCCGCGACGGTCCACTGCGGCACGAGGCCGGCGTGCACCATGAGATCGGCGCCCTGGGCGTGAGCCAAGGGACGCGTGATGAGCCACTCGAGGAGCGCGTCCCGGTCGGGGGCGGCGAGCACCTCCTCGAGCGTGTCGGACGGGCGGGGGCGGCGGGCGCCGTGGGCGACCGCGAGCAGATGCAGATCGTGGTTGCCGAGCACCACCACTGCGTTGTCGCCGAGTGAGCGCACGCGGCGGAGCGCCAGGAGCGAGTCGGGGCCGCGGTTCACGAGGTCGCCGACGAACCAGACTTGATCGCGATCGGCCGAGAACTTCAGCCGCTCGAGGAGAGTCTGCAGCTCCTCGTCACAGCCTTGTATGTCTCCCACCGCATAGCGGGTCACTGCAGGATTCCGGGCATCGCGAGCCGGAACGGCCGGATGGTCGCGTCAAACTGCGCGCCGTTGTCGGCGAGCATCTGATAGCTGCCCTGCATCGAGCCAACGGGGGTCTCGAGCACCGCGCCGCTCGAGTAACGGAAACCCTGTCCGGGCTTGAGGTACGGTTGCTCGCCCACCACGCCGTCGCCGCGCACTTCCTCCACCTTGCCGTTGGCGTCTGTGATCACCCAATGGCGCGTCAGCAGTCGCGCCGGGACCTTCCCCTCGTTGCGGATGGTGATGGTGTAGGAAAAGACGTAGCGGCTCTCGCGCGGGTCGGACTGCTCGTCCAGGTAGCTGGTCTCGACCTCCACCCGGATCTTGTGCTCGGGGGGGCTCATGGACCTCATTCTACCGGACTGACCGGCTTTCAGCTGCCGCGGGCCGCATGGCGAGCACGTCGCAGGGCGCGGCGTGGAGCACCGTGTCCTCAGTGAGATTTACCAGAATCGACAATCCATGCCGCTCGCGGCTGCCGAGAATGATGAGATCCGCACGGCGGTCCCGCGCCACGCGCACGATCTCGGATTTGACATTGCCGCTCTCCACCCAGCACGGAGAGCCGCTCAGCCCGAGCTCGGCGCAGAGTCCCGCGAGGCGCTGCCGCGCGCGCTCGAGCAGCTCTTCTTCGATTTGTACCGAGGGCATGAGGGTTTCACCCATCGGCTCGACCGGCACGAATTCCACGACGTGCAACAGCTCGACTTCGGCGCCGAGGGCAGCGGCGAGCGCCTGCGCCTTGCGTCCGATCGCGAGACTGCCTTCCGTCAGGTCAACGACCAGCAGGATGCGACGATAAACGCCCATGACGAATCCCCCTGCAGCACGCCGCTGCCGGAAAGACTAGCTTCACCGGCGCGTGCGGTCGAGGGCCTGGGCCAGCGCGTTGAAGGCCTGCGGCGTGAGCCTCTCCGGGCGCACGCCCGGGTCGACGGCGCAGGCGCCGATCTCGGCCCCGGTGAGGAGGCCCGCGAGGGCGTTGCGCAGGGTCTTGCGGCGGTGCGCGAAAGCGGCAGCCACGACCGCGCCATAGTGCGGGCTCACGGCGAAGGGCGGTTCCGCCCGCATGGTGAGGCGCACCACCGCGGACCAGACCCTGGGGGGCGGCTGAAAGGCGCCGGGACCCACATCGAACAGCCGCTCGATCTCGACCCGGGGGGCGAGCATCACGGCGAGGCGGCCGTAGTCGGAGTCACCGGGCTGCGCGGCGAGCCGCGCCACCACCTCACGCTGCAACATCAGGTGGAGGTCCTGGATCGCGGGACCGTGGTGCAGCAGCCGGAACAGGAGCGGCGTCGAGATGTTGTAGGGGAGGTTGCCCGCGATCCGCAGCCGCCCGCCGCGCTCGCGCGAGAGGGCGGTGAAGTCGAATTCGAGCGCATCCGCGGTGTGCAGCACGGAGCGCGGCGGCTCGAAGCGATCACGCAGCAGCGCCGAGAGATCACGGTCGATCTCGATGGCATCGAGCGTGCAGTCGCCGCATTCGAGCAGCGCCGCGGTGAGCGCACCGCGCCCGGGCCCGATCTCCACCAGATGATCCCCGACCCGGGGCGAGAGCGAGCGCACGATGCGCAGGATCACCGCGGGGTCGTGGAGGAAGTGCTGGCCGAAGCGCTTGCGGCGCGGCGGCCGGCGGCCTGCAGCGACGGCGGCCGCGGCGCGCGGCAGGCGCGGCATCAGCGCCGCTGCGCCGCGAGACGGCTCGCGAGTCGGACCGCGGCGCTCAAACTGCGAGAGTCCGCGCGACCGCTGCCGGCGAGATCGAGCGCGGTGCCGTGGTCGGGCGAGGTGCGCACGATCGGGAGTCCCAGCGTCACGTTGACCGCACGCTCGAAGCCCGCGTGCTTCACGACCGGCAGCCCCTGGTCGTGATACATCGCGAGCACCGCGTCGAAGCGCGCGAGAAGGTGCGGCACGAACACGGTGTCGGCCGGCAGTGGCCCGCTCGCGCGGATGCCGCCGGAGCGCATGCGCTCGATGGCCGGAGTGATCACGCGCAGCTCCTCGTCGCCCAGGTAGCCGCCTTCCCCGGCATGGGGGTTGAGGCCGCACACGGCGATGCGCGGCTCGGGGATTGCCCAGGAGCGTTTGAGCTCGCGCGCGAGGATCACGCCCGCTTCCAGGAGGGAGTCGACGGTGATGGCGTCGCTTACCGCGCGCAGCGGCAGGTGGGTGGTCGCCAGCGCCACGCGCAGCTCCCCCGTGGTGAGGAGCATGAGCACCCGGGGGCTCGCGGTGCGCTCGGCGAAAAATTCCGTGTGGCCGCTGAAGCGCACCCCGGCGTCGTTGATGATCTGCTTGTGCACCGGAGCGGTGACGATCGCGTCGAACTCTCCGGCGAGCGCGCCCGCGACCGCACGCTCGAGGAGCGCGAGCACGTAGGGCACGTTGGCGGTGTCGGGGCGTCCCGGCACGCTCGCTCGCGCGAGGGGCCGATGCTCGACGGACAGGGTGCCGGCCTTGTGGGACACGGCCGCCGCGCCGCTTGCCTGCGCGTAAGGGCGCAACGCGACCGGGAGCTGCAACTGCCGGGCGCGCTCGGCGAGCAGCGACTCATCGGCGAGGCACACCAGCTCGCAAGGCAGCTCCTCGAGAGCCAGGGCCAGACACAGCTCGGGGCCGATGCCCGCCGGCTCACCCGAGGTCAGTGCGATGCGTGGTGTCGCGATCACCCGCGGCTATGCTACGACTTATATTCGACGAACGCCTCGTCGCGCATGCGACGCAGCCAGAGCTCCGTCTCCTCGTCCGCCTTGCTCGCGCGGATCGCTTCCATGGCCTGGCGGCGCCTGAGCTCGTCGGTGTTATCGAAGCGGCGGTGGCCGAGCACCTGCACCAGGTGCCAGCCGAACTGCGTGTGAAAGGGTTGGCTGAGCTCGTTGTCCTTGAGTCCCGCGATCGCCTGCTCGAACTCCGGCGCAAAGGTGCCAGGGCCCGACCAGCCGAGGTCGCCCCCGTCGGCGGCGGATCCCGGATCCGCGGAAGAGGTCTGGGCAAGGCCGGCGAAGTCCTCACCCTTCAGGATCCGCTCGCGCAGCGCCAGGAGCTTGCCGCGCACGGTCGCATCGTCGGCGAGCTCGTTGGTCTTCATGAGGATGTGGCGCACGTGGACCTGATCCTCCACGGCCTTGTTGTCGCTCGCGCCACGCACCTCGTTGAGCTTCACGATGTGGTATCCGGTCGGCGTACGCAGCGGCTCGCTCAACTCGCCGGGCTTCAGTCGCGCCACCACGTCCGTCAGGAACGTCGGCAGCTCGCTGCCCTTGCGCCAGCCGAGCGCGCCGCCCTCGAGGGCGGTCTGGCTGTTTGAATAGGCCACCGCGAGCTTGGCGAAGTCCTCGCCCGCCTTCGCGCGCTGATACACGTCGGTCGCGCGCTTGCCTGCCTGCTCGAGCTGTGCGGGGCTCGCTTCCTGGGCCACGGCGATGAGGATGTGCGAGACGTTGTACTCGCTGCGCTCGGACGGCGTCTTGGCCTGCTTCTCGAGGAACTGATCGATCTCGCGCGGGGTGACGCTGATTCGCTGCAGCACGTCGCGCTGGCGCAGCAGCGAGAGCGTGATCTCCCGGCGCAGGTCCTCGCGGTAGGCGGCATAGTCCTCGCCCTGCTGGGCGAGCGCGTCCGGCAGTTGCGAGAGCGTGAGACCGTTGCGGCGCGCGACGTCCTGCAGCGCCGAGTTCACTTGCTCGTCGGATACCTTGATGCCGGCGCGGTTGGCGCGCTGCATCTGGATCTCCTGCAGCACCAGCCGCTCGAGCACCTGCTGGCGCAGCACGTTCTGCGGCGGGAGCTCGAGCTTCTGCTGGCGCAGCCGCTCGCCGATCACTTGGACCTGGGCGTCGAGCTCGCTGCTGAGCACCACGCCGTCGTTGACGATCGCCGCTACGCGGTCGAGCAGCTCGCCGCGGGTTGCGAGCTCGCGGGTCTGCGCGCTCGCCTGCCCGGGCAGGGCGAGGACCGCGACCGCCACCCAGGCGGGCTGCATCAGAGCTGAAGAGAACGTGCGCTGCATGTCGATTGTCATTTCCTCACCAGACGCCGCTCAGCGGCCCCTGGTTCTTGAAAGCCGTCGCTTCGACGGGTGCGTAGCCCCGGATCACCTCGGTGAGCGAGGCGTCGGATGCCGATCCGACACTGGCGAGGCCTGCGAGTTCCAGCTGCAGCCAGACCCCGGTGTCCTGGCCGGCCCCGGGCACGTGGCTGCTCACGTACCGGCGGGC
>MNCZ01000052.1:48674-51789 GCA_001914695.1 Gammaproteobacteria bacterium 13_2_20CM_66_19
CGGTGGCGGGGATCTCGCCCGGCAGCGTCACGCGCGGGGTCACGAAGTAGTAGGTCTGGCCGATGGTGGCGGCGAGGAACTGCCGCCCGTCGCGCGCATCGAGCAGGCGGCTCGTGATACCGGCGCTCACCTGATTGGCGTCGCTCACGCGGTCGGCGCCGACATAACGGTTGGTGCGGAAGAGCTCGACGGGATTCAAGTCCGGCAGCGCCGTGTCGAACACCGGCAGCTGGCCCTGATTGCGGTACGGCACCTCGAGGTACAGGATCCGCGGCTCGAGCGTCAGCTTGCGTTTGGCGTGCGAGCCGCTTTCGCGCTCGAACAGGAGGCCCGTGTCGAAGCTGGCGACCGGGAGCTTGCGCGAGGGCGAGCGCGGCTGGCCGGGGGAGGCGTGATCGAGCTGATAGCCGGTCGCGCGCCAGGCGAGCGCGGGGCGCACGAAGTATCCGGGACCGGTGAGATCGAGGGAGACGGTGGGCCGCAGGTCCGCCCGCCAGCCGGTGACTCCGATCGCCCCGGCGGGGCGCTGGAAGTCGACGACCTCGGAGTCGAAACCGTAGCGCACGAGTCCGGCCGCTCCCAGCCCGTAGTCGGCGCTCACCGCGATGCGCGGCACGCGCGCATAGGGCCGCTCGCTGACCGGCAGCGTGTAGTCGATGGTCTGAAACTGCTGTGCTTCGCCGTCGATCCGCCAGTGCGTGCCGCGGTAGGTGAGCGCGGCGCGCCGCTCGACGAACGCGGTGCTGGTGCCCTCCGGGCCCAGCGAGAAATCCTCGAAGTAGAAGGGGTCGCTCACGTTCTCCGCGTTCGCCGTGAGGCGCAGGTCGTCCGCGAGCTCGGCGACCTCGGTGAGCCGTACGCGGTTGCGGCTGCCGTGGAAGGAGCCGTCGTAGGGAAGATAGTTCCAGTCGATCTCGCCGCGCTGGCTGTGCGTGAGGAAGCGCAGATCGCCGCCGAGGTCCGCGCCGGCGCGGCTGTACTCGACGGGCTGGAAGGTGAAGTCCGCATTCGGCGCGATGTTCCAGTAGTAGGGGACCGCGAGCTGCAGCCCGCCGTAGGAGGTGTTGCCGATGGAGGGAAACAGGAAGCCGCTCTTGCGCTCGCTGCCGAGCGGAAAGGACACCCACGGCAGATACACGAGGGGCACGCCCTTGAAGTCGACCCGCGCGCCGCGGCCGGTGCCGATCCGGTCGCGCGTATCGAGCGTGATGGTGTTGGCCTTCAGCTCCCAGCTGCTGTCGCGAGGCGGGCAGGTCGTGAAGGTGACTCCGCGCAGGCGGAACACGCCCTGCGGCGTGAGCCTCATATCCTCGGCGCTGCCGCGCGCGGCGCGCTGGATCAGATCGAACTCGGCCGACTTGAAGTCGGCGCCGGCTGACGCCGAGTAGCTGCCGCCGGCGCCGCTCACGTGCACGATCGGATCGCGGTAGTCGATATGGCCGGCGGTGCTCAACGAGGTGTCGCGCGCGTCGTACTGCACCTCATCGGCGCGGATCTCGCGCTCGCCCTGACGCACGAGCACGTTCCCCTCGAGCGTCGCCTTGCCATCGGCGCCGAAGCTTGCCCGATCGCTCCTCAGGTCGATGCCGCCCCCACCCGAGGGTGCTGGCGCGCGTGGCGCGCCCGCGGATGCCGCCACGCCGCCGCTCGCCGCGGCGAGCGTGCCCGGCTGCCCGCTCCGGGTCGGGCAGGGAGGCTCTTCGGCCCAGGCGGCGGCCGGCAGAACGCCGCCGAGCGAGACGACGATCACGATCCGGAATGGGCTCGAACCCCGCATGAAGGGCGGCATTATAATGTCGCCTCCAGGTTCGAGCGCCCCAGAAACCCCATTACTCTCACATGCTTGAGACCGACGCGCGAGTTGCGCTGATAAGGGATTGGTTGTCGCGCGAGCTGCGCCTGAAGGTAGCGCGCATCGAGCCCGCATCGAGCGATGCGAGCTTCCGGCGCTACTTGCGCGCGTTCTGCAACGGGGGCAGCTACGTCGTGATGGATGCGCCGCCCGACAAGGAGGACGTGCGGCCGTACCTGAAGGTGTCGCGGCTGCTCGCGTCGCTCGGGGCGCACGTCCCGCACGTGCACGAGACCGACGTCGCGCGCGGACTCCTGCTGCTCGAGGATCTCGGCAGGACGCTGTATCTCGAGCGGCTCGAGGCGGGCGCTGACCCCGAGCCGCTCTACCAGGATGCGCTCGCCGTGCTCGCTGCCGTCCAGGTGCGTGGCCGGCCGCTGTGCGGGGAGCTCGCGCCCTACGACCGGAACGAGCTCCTGCGCGAGATGGCGCTGATGCCGGAGTGGTTCCTGACGCGGCATCTCTCGCTCGCGCTCGCCGCCGAGGAGACGCAGCTGCTCGCGAGCGCGTTCGAGTTCCTGATCGTGGAAGCGCTCACGCAGCCCGAGGTGTTCGTGCACCGCGACTATCACGCCCGCAATCTCATGGTGGTGAGCGAGCGCAATCCCGGCATCATCGACTTCCAGGACGCGCTGCGCGGGCCCGTGGGCTACGACCTGGTCTCGCTCCTCAAGGACTGCTACATCGCCTGGCCGCGCGAGCGGGTGGTGAGCTGGGTGAGCGGCTATCGCCGGGAGCTCGGCTCGCAGGGCGGCGACACCGGCGCGAGCGAGGGGCAGTTCCTGCGCTGGTTCGATCTGATCGGGGTGCAGCGGCACATCAAGGTGCTCGGCATCTTCTGCCGCCTGTGGTACCGCGACGGCAAGCCCGGCTACCTGCCGGACCTGCCGCGCACCCTGGGTTATGTGCGCGACACCTGCGCGCGCTACGCGGAGCTCGCCGCGCTCGGGCGTTTCATCGAGCAGCGCGCGGTCGCGCAGCTCGCGCGCGCCAACGCGCGCGAGGCGGCGGGCGGCGAGCGCGGCGCGGGGACCTACGCATGAAGGCGATGCTGCTGGCGGCCGGACGCGGCGAGCGCATGCGCCCGATCACCGATGCGTTACCGAAGCCCCTGGTCCGCGTGGGCGGCAAGCCGCTGATCGTCTGGCATCTGCTCGCGCTTGCGCGCGCCGGCATCCGCGAAGTGGTCATCAATCTCTCGTGGCTCGGCGATCAGGTACCCGCGGCGCTCGGCGACGGCCGCGCCTACGGCGTGTCGATCCA
>MNCZ01000049.1 GCA_001914695.1 Gammaproteobacteria bacterium 13_2_20CM_66_19
GAACGCGGGATTGAGCTCGACGACATCGAGCGACCCCAGCCGCCGCGTGTCGGCGATCATCTCCATGCACAGCTGCGCTTCCCGGTAGGTCGGACCTCCCGGTACCCGGGTTCCGACTCCGGGCGCGATCTCGGGATCGAGGAAGTCGACGTCGAAGCTCACGTGCAGATGCGTGCCGCTGTCGAGCCCGGCGAGCGCCTGCTCCATGGTCTGACGCATGCCCATCTCGTCGACGTAGCGCATGTCGAACACCTCGAGCCCCTGCTCGTGGAGGAAGCGCTTCTCGCCGGCATCGACGCTGCGCACGCCGAGCTCGCGGACCCACGAGGGTTCGAGCGCCGGCGTGGCACCGCAGAGTCCGGTGAGCGCGGCCGGCCCGAAGCCGAACAGGCAGGCGAGCGGCATGCCATGGACATTGCCGCTCGGGGAGAGCTCGCTCGTGTTGAAATCGGCATGCGCGTCGAGCCACAGCACCCGCAGCTTCCTGCCCTGCTCGCGGCAATAGCGCGCGACCGCGCCGATCGAGCCGACACTGAGCGAATGATCGCCGCCGAGGAGCACCGGCAGCCGCTGCTGCTCGAGCTGCGCGTACACCGCCTCGTGCACCAGCTGGTTCCAGCGCACCACCTCCGGCAGATGCCGGTAGCCGTCTTCGGGCGGCTGCCAGGGGTTGCCGGGTCCGTTGAGGTTGCCGAGGTCGAGGACCTCGAGCTCCCGCTCGCGCAGCGCCCGGGTGAGTCCCGCCACCCGCAGGGCTTCAGGGCCCATCGACGCGCCGCGATCCGCCGCGCCGACATCCGTCGGCGCGCCGATGAGGGTCGCCACGCGCGTGCTGCTCACGCTGCCACTCCGCGCTGAGCGGCGAACGGCTCCAGCTCGCCCGCGAGGACGCCGAAGAGATCCTTCGGGTCCTCCAGGTCCGGCAGCAGATCGATCTGCTGCTCCCCGCCGCGCTCCTCATGGTGGATACGCAGCAGGTAGCGCAGCGCCGAGAAGTCCTCCAGCGCGAATCCCACCGAGTCGAAGATCGTCACCTCGCGATCGCCCGCGCGCCCGGGCGCGCGGCCCGCGAGGACCTGCGCGAGCTCGATGACGGGGAAGTCGGCGGGCATCTGCTGGATCTCGCCCTCGATGCGCGTCTGCGGCCCGTACTCCACCACCACCCGCACGTCCGCACGCGACAGGATGTCGGGATGGAGCTCGGTCTTGCCAGGACAATCGCCGCCCACGGCGTTCACGTGCACGCCGCCGGTGATCATCTCCGGCGTGAGGATCGTGGCATTGCGCTTGTCGGCCGTCACCGTCGTGATGATGTCGGCGCCCTGCACGGCCGCCGCGCTCGAGGCGCAGCGCACCACCTCGAGATCCGAGAGGGCGAGCCGCGCGAGATTCCGCTCGAGCTTGTCGGTGGCCCCGGCGTCGGTGTCGTAGAGGCGCAGCCCGCGGATGCCGAGCAGAGAATGGAACGCGATGGCCTGGAATTCGCTCTGTGCGCCGTTGCCGATGAGCGCCATGACGCGGCTGTCGGCGCGCGCCATGCGCCGCGCGGCGAGCGCCGAGGTGGCGGCGGTGCGCAGCGCCGTCGTGAGCGTCAGCTCCGAGAGCAGCAGCGGGTAGCCGGTGTGAACATCGGCGAGCACGCCGAAGGCGGTCACCGTGAGCAATCCCACCGCCGTGTTCTTCGGGTGGCCGTTCACGTACTTGAAGGCGTAGAGCCGCCCGTCGGATGCCGGCATGAGCTCGATCACCCCGACGGTCGAGTGCGTCGCGTGGCGCGCGGACTTGTCGAACTCGTTCCAGCGCAGAAAATCCGCCTCGATCTCGGAGGTGAGCTCCTCGATGAAGCGAGCCGCTCCGCGGCGCGCGACGAGCTGCCGAATGCGCTCGATACCGATGTAGTCGACCATGGTCATGTCTCCAGCCGGAGCGCCGGGGCTCGCGGGTCCCCCGGGCGCGTCACCATGGTCGGACGGCCCACAACCAAAATAAAGCCAAAAACCTGTTCATAAGTTGCATAGTATTGATCATAATGTCAGAGGCAATTGACGTTTTGATAAGCACCTCACCCGAGGAGGTGAGTCCATGGACGACACCGATCGCCAGCTGATCGGCCTGCTGCGCAACGACGCCCGCGCCTCGGTGGCCTCGCTCGCCAAGGCCCTGCGGGTCGCGCGCGGCACGGTCCAGAACCGCATGGCGCGCCTCGCCGCCAACGGCACGATCCTCGGCTACACGGTGCGGCTGAAGCCCGACGTCGAGGAGCCGCGCATGCGCGCGTTCATGACCGTCGCCGTCGAAGGCAATCAGGTGGACGCGGTGATCAAGGCGCTGCGCGGCGATCCGTCGGTCGCGGCGCTCTACAGCACCAACGGCCGCTGGGACATCGTCGCGGAGCTGCGCGCCGACAGCCTCGAGGCCTTCGACCGCGCGCTCGCGCGCATCCGCCTGATCGAAGGGATTTCACAGACCGAAACCAGCCTGCTGCTGTCGTCGTTCAAGTTCTGATAGCCTGCCGGGCTTTAGGGAGCTGCGGAGGCTGAATGCCGTTTGTCAGGCTCGCCGAGCGTCGTTACGCGCGTCACGCGAGCCGCCAGCTGCTCGATCTTTTCTGGCTCGAGCAACGCGAGCACCCTGAGCTGAACGGTCGGTCGCTGTACCAGGCCGTGGTGGCGCGGCGTCTCGGACCGGAAGCCGCGCGCGCGGCCGAGGTGATCCGGCGCGCGGAGGAAAGCTTCACCGATTGGCCGGTGGAGCGGGAGCTCCGATTCCGTCACGTGGTCCACTACCAGATCTTCGACGAGTACACCCGCCGGGCCACCGCCCGCCAGGGCACCCGGACCAACATCGGCGCGATGGTGGCGCGCATCATTCCCGAGGAGCTCTGAGGCTCCTCCCCCGTCCACCGGCGGCAAGCGGCCCCTCAGGCGAGCCTCTCGATGATGGTCACGTTCGCCTGGCCGCCGCCTTCGCACATGGTCTGCAGGCCGTAGCGAGCTCCGCGCCGCTCGAGCTCGTGCAGGAGCGAGGTCATGAGCCGCGCGCCCGTCGCCCCGATCGGATGACCGAGAGCGATCGCGCCGCCGTTGACGTTGACCCGCCCGAGGTCGGCGTCGAGCTCGCGCTGCCAGGCGAGCACCACCGAGGCAAAGGCTTCGTTGATCTCGAAGAGATCGATGTTGCCGAGCTTCAGTCCGCTCCTCGCCAGTGCTTGCCTCGTGGCGGGAATCGGCGCGGTCAGCATCCAGATGGGATCCGCGCCCCTCACCGAGAGGTGGTGAATGCGCGCCCGGGGCTCGAGCTCGAAGCGCTCTACCGCGCTTTCAGAGGCGATCAGCACAGCGGCCGCCGCATCGGCGATCTGGCTGGAGACGGCCGCCGTGATGCGGCCGCCGGGCGTGAGCGGCTCGAGCGTCGCCATCTTCTCGAGCGTCGTGCCGAGGCGCGGCGTCTCGTCCTGCTCGAGGCCGCCGATGGCTGCGATCTCGCGCCTGAAGAAGCCGCCCCCGATGGCCTCCAGCGCGCGGCGGTGGCTCTCCAGCGCGTACTCCTCCATCTCCCGGCGGCTGATGTTCCATTTCGCGGCGATCATTTCCGCGGCGCGGAACTGCGACACCTCCTCGGTGCCGTAGCGCTCGCGCCAGCCGCGAGAGCCGCTGAAGGGGTCCGGGTGACCGAATGAGCGCCCGGCCGTCATCGCCGCCCCGAGGGGAATCTGGTTCATGGTCTGCACGCCGCCGGCGATCACGAGGTCCTGAGTCCCGCTCATGACGGCCTGCGCCGCAAAGTGCACGGCCTGCTGCGACGAGCCGCATTGCCGGTCCACGGTGATGCCTGGAACCTCCTCGGGCAGGCCCGCCGCGAGCCAGCAGCTGCGCGCCACGTCGCCGGCCATGGGACCGATCTGATCGATGCAGCCGAAGATGACGTCGTCAACCCGAGCCGGATCGACCCCCGTGCGCTCGATGAGCGCGCGGAGGACGTGTGCGCCGAGGTCCGCCGCGTGCACTCCCGCGAGGCTCCCCTTCTTTCTGCCGGTCGGCGTGCGCACCGCGCCGATGATGTAGGCCTGCGGGCTCATGGCACGGGCTCGAGCAGAGCCAGCCAGTCCCGATCGCGAGGACCGAAGGCGACGAAGGAGGGGTTCAGCAGCGCCTCGCGCGTGTTGTACTCGAGGGGCGCGCCGTCCAGGCGGCAGACGGTACCGCCGGCGGCCGTGACCACCGCATGCGCGGCCGCAGTGTCCCACTCGCTGGTCGGGGAGAGACGCGGGTAGACGTCCGCCCCACCCTCGGCGATGAGGCAGAACTTCAGTGCGCTGCCGAGGGGGAGCAGCTCGTGCGGACCAACGCGTGCGAGGAACGCATCGAGCGAGTCCCCGCGGTGCGAGCGGCTGCCTGCCACGCGCAGCGGCGCGCCGGTCCGCTCGGCCACATGAATCGGCTCAGGCTCCCCGCCCCCCCTCTGCCGCCACGCGCCCGTCCCCGGGAGCCCCCGGTAGCTCGTGTCGGTCACCGGGACGTGCACCACGCCGAGCGAGGGCGCGTGCCCTTCGATGAGGGCGATGTTCACGGTGAACTCGCCGTTGCGGGAGAGGAACTCCCGCGTGCCGTCGAGCGGATCCACCAGCCAGTAGCGCCCCCAGAGCGAGCGCTGCGCGAAGGGCGTGTGCACCGATTCCTCGGAGAGCACCGGCACGTCGGGCGCGAGCTCGCGCAGCGCGTCGACGATCAGGCGGTGCGCGCGTACATCCGCCGCGGTGAGCGGCGAGGCATCGGCTTTTGCCGTCGCGGCGAGCTCGCCGCCCGCATACACCTCGAGAATCTCGCCGCTCGCGCGCCGGGCGATCCCGGCCACGCGGGCGAGCAGCTGCGGCGAGGCTGCGATCACGCGGGGCCCGTCACTTTGAGGGCCATAAGGCGCGCAACGATGCGCTCGGCGGCCGCGTCCGGATCGAGCCGCATCGTCTCGATGTGGATCTCCGGGCTCTCGGGCGGCTCGTAGGGCGAATCGATGCCGGTGAAGTTCTTGATCTCCCCGCGCCGCGCCTTGCGGTACAGCCCCTTGACGTCGCGTCGCTCGGCCTCTGCGAGCGGCGTGTCGATGAACACCTCGAAGAACTCCCCCGGCGCAAACAGCGCCCGCGCCATGCGCCGCTCGGAGCGGAACGGGGAGATGAAGGACACCAGTACGATCAGGCCCGCATCCAACATCAGCTTCGACACTTCCGCGACGCGGCGGATATTCTCGACGCGGTCCTGCGCGGTGAAGCCCAGGTCCTTGTTGAGGCCGTGGCGGACGTTGTCGCCGTCGAGCAGGTAGGTGTGCCGGCCGGAGGCGGTGAGGCGCTTCTCGACCAGATTGGCGATGGTGGACTTGCCGGCGCCCGAGAGTCCCGTGAGCCACAGCACGCAGGCTCTCTGTCCCTTCTGCCGCGAGCGTGTCTGCTTGTCAACGTCCACCGCCTGCCAGTGCAGGTTCTGTGAGCGGCGCAGCGCGAAGTGGATCAGCCCGGCGCCGACGGTGTTGTTGGTGAGGCGGTCGATGAGGATGAAGCCGCCGAGCGCGCGATTCTCGCGGTAGGGCTCGAACGGGATCGACCGGTCGAGCTCGAGCTCGCACACGCCGATGTCGTTGAGCTCGAGCCGCTCGGCGGCGGTGTGCTCGAGCGTGTTGACGTTGATCTTGTGCTTGAGCGGGCTGACGGTCGCCGATACCGTGCGCGCGCCCGCCTTCATCAGGTAGGCGCGCCCCTGGAGCATCGGCTCATCGTGCAGCCAGACGATGGTCGCCTCGAACTGATCGGCCACCTGCGGGGGCGAGTCGGCGGCGGCGATGAGATCGCCGCGCGCGACGTCGAGCTCGGCATCGAGCGTGAGGGTCACCGACTGCCCGGCGGTGGCGGCCTCGAGGTCCCCGCCGGCCGTCACGACGCGCGCCACGCGGGCTTCGCGCCCCGATGGCAGCACGCGGACGCGGTCGCCCGGCCGCACGGTGCCGCTCACGATCTGCCCGGCGAAGCCGCGGAAGTCGGCGTTCGGCCGGTTGACCCACTGCACCGGCATCCGCAGCGCCGCCCCGGCATCGTCGGTGCGCACTGCGACGCGCTCCAGGTGCTCGATGAGGGTCGGCCCCTGGTACCAGGGCATGTTCGGTCCGCGGGAGATGATGTTGTCGCCGTGCACTGCGCTCAGCGGGACAGGCGTGACGTCGGCGAGTCCGATGCCCGAGGCGAAGGTGCGGTAGTCGGCGAGGATCGCCTCGAAGGTGGTGCGCGAATAAGCCACCAGATCCATCTTGTTGATCGCCAGCACTACGCGCGATATCCCGAGCAGCTGCACGAGGACGCTGTGGCGGCGCGTCTGGGTGAGCACTCCCTTGCGCGCATCGACCAGGATCACCGCCAGATCCGCCGTCGAGGCGCCGGTCACCATGTTGCGGGTGTACTGCTCGTGGCCCGGAGTGTCGGCGACGATGAACTTGCGCCGCTCGGTCTCGAAGAAGCGGTAGGCCACGTCGATCGTGATGCCCTGCTCGCGCTCGGCCGCGAGCCCGTCGACCAGCAGCGCGAAGTCGAGCTCGCCGCCGCGCGTGCCGACGCGCTTCGAGTCGAGCTCGAGCGCCGCGAGCTGGTCGTCGAGTATGAGCCTCGCTTCGTACAGCAGCCGCCCGATGAGGGTCGACTTGCCGTCGTCGACCGAGCCGCAGGTGATGAAGCGCAGCAGGCCCTTCTGCTCCTGCGCGCGCAGGTACTCGGCGGGATCGCGGGCGGCAAGCTCGGCGGGGCGCTCCATCAGAAGTAACCCTCCCGCTTCTTCCTCTCCATCGAGGCCGCGGCGTCGTGGTCGATGACGCGGCCGCATCTCTCGGAGCTCCTGCTGAGCAGCGTCTCGCGGATGATGGCGGACAGCGTATCCGCCTCGCTCTCGATGGCGGCGGTGAGCGGGTAGCAGCCGAGCGTGCGAAAGCGCACTCTTCTCGGCGCCGGCCGCTCGGTTGGCTCGAGCGGCATGCGCTCATCGTCCACCACGATGAGCGCCCCGCCGCGCTCGACCACCGGGCGCTCCGCCGCGAAGTACAGCGGCACGATCGGGATCTCCTCCCGCCAGATGTACAGCCACACATCGAGCTCGGTCCAGTTGGACAGCGGAAACACGCGCAGGCTCTCGCCCGGGCGCTTGCGGGTGTTGTAGAGCGCCCAGAGCTCCGGGCGCTGCTGCCGCGGGTCCCAGCGATGTCCGGCGGAGCGGAACGAGAAGATGCGCTCCTTGGCGCGGCTCTTTTCCTCGTCACGGCGCGCGCCGCCGAATGCTGCATCGAAGCCGTACTTGTCGAGCGCTTGGCGTAGCGCCTCGGTCTTCATGACGTCGGTGTACAGCTGGGAGCCGTGGGTGAAGGGGTTTACGCCCGCGCGCAGCCCGTCCGCGTTCACGTGCACCAGCAGCTGCATGCCGAGCTCGCGCGCACGGCGGTCCCGGAACTCGTACATCGCGCGGAACTTCCAGGTGGTGTCCACGTGGAGCAGCGGGAAGGGCGGCACGGCCGGATAGAAGGCCTTCACCGCGAGATGCAGCATCACCGCGCTGTCCTTGCCGGCGGAATAGAGCATCACCGGCCGCTCACACCCCGCGACTACCTCGCGCAGGATGTGGATGCTCTCGGCCTCGAGCCGCTCGAGATGGCCGAGCGGGGCGACCCGCGCCAACTCGCGAGCCGCCGGCTCCCCGCCCGTAGCCGCCCGGGCGGCGGCGCCGGACTGATCAGTGGACATGGCCGGCAATCGGGCGGGTCTCCTGCATGGCTGGGCTCCTCACTCCGGGACGGGGTTTATGGTACCGAAGACGGCAGGGCGTGGCCCCCAAACCCCCCGGGCGGCGGCGGCGGCCGCCCCGATACCCCGCTGATGGTCGAGACCGGGCATGAAAAGCGCCCCCCGAGGATGGGACGGGTGAGCGCCAGAATGCGACGAAGCACCTGGAGACGCCCGTCACTCCGTGCTCTACTTTCCGCCGTGCGCAGTTGCTCCCCAGTGCTGCTGGTCGCGTGTCTCCTCGGAATCGCCACCGCTGCGGCGCCGGCGGCCGACACGCCGCCGGACCCCGTGGGCGGCGCACCCGCGCCGCCCACGGCGGCTCCGCCACCCGAGCCGGCGATGATCACGCCCAATCAAGAGGTGCTCAACGAGATCATCGTGGAGACCACCGAGCCCCAATTCGTGGCTCCGACGCGGCGCGATCGCATCGGCAGGATCTGGGCCCCGGTGCTGATCGACGGCAAGGGCCCCTATCGACTGGTGCTCGACACCGGCGCCAATCGCTCGGCGATCACCGCGCACACCGCGCAGCTGATGGGGGTGCTGCCCTCCGGGGACGGCTCTACGGTGGTCACCGGGTTCACCGGCTCCGCCCGCGTGCCCACCATTCACGTCGATCACATGGAGGTGGGCGAGCTGCTGCTGGGTCCGACCGTTCTGCCCATTCTTAGCGATGTATTCGGCGGCGCCCAGGGCGTGCTCGGCATCGAGGGACTGACCGGCATGCGCGTCTATGCCGATTTCGGTCGCGACCGGCTCGTGATCGCGCGTTCGCATGGCGAGCGTGCAGGCCGCGATTTCACCGCGGTGCCGCTGCGTCTCATACGCGGGGGCCTGCTGGTCGCCGACGTGCACGTGGGGTCGGTGCGCGCCAAGGCAATCGTGGACACCGGCGCCCAGGGCACGATCGGCAACCTGATGCTGCGCGATGCGCTCATGCGGCATCCGCCGCGCAACGTGGCGCACGAGGACGTCATCGGCGTGACGCTCGACGTGCAGGGCGGGGACAACATCCCGATGCCCGACATCGACTTCGGTCATCTCACCATCCGCGGCGTGCGCGTCACCTTCGGAGACATGTACCTGTTCCAGCACTGGAAGCTGACCGATGAGCCCACCCTGACGCTCGGCATGGATCTGCTCGGATCGTTCGACGTGCTGATCATCGATTACAGCCGGCACGAGCTGCAGATCCGGCTGCGCGGCGCGCAGATGCCGTACTGATCCTAGGACGTTCCGCGCCCGCGCTGCCCCATTCGCTGAAACCGCCGCCGCTCGTTCCATTGATGGCGCGCGTGCAGCCGCTCGGACTGATTGCTCGGCTCGGGCGGCAGCGCCTGCAGCGCGCGCAACGCCGCGGCATGCGCCATGGCGACCGCCGGATCGGTCTGCAGCAGTGCGCGGTAGTGCTCGAGGAACGGCTGATCGGCCAGCCCGCCACCGCCGGCGAGGAGCTCCCGCGCGTGCGCGCCGATCGCGGCGCTCTCGCTTTCGGGGAGGTCGTCGGCGTAGGCCAGCGCGTGATCGACGTCGGCGATCAGCCGGTAGAGAGGCTGCAGCCAGGCCCACTCGGGGCTGGTGGTGATCTGGCGCAGCCGCTCGAGGGGCGAAGCTGGAGGCGCGAAATGGCGCTCTGCCTCGAGCAGCGCTCCGAGCACGCTCTGCAGGGCGGCACTGCTCTCACGAAGACGGTCCAGCCATGGACGGTCCGACGACATGTCCTGCCTCGCGCTCGGGGGTGCCCAGGGGCACCCCGCTAAAGCACCCCACGAAATCAAGCATTACCCGAACGGCAGGTGACTACCGTCCATCAAGACGCTCGATTTCGTGGGGACCCCGGCTAGCCTAACCGCTGCCCCGCGGTAGCGCCAGGCACCTGATTTTCCGGGGACCCCGCTCGCACCCCGGAAAATCAGACATCACGCGAGCTGCGGGTGAGCGCCGCCAGCCAGGACGCCTGATTTTCCGGGGACCCCGCTCGCACCCCGGAAAATCAGACATCACGCGAGCTGCGGGTGAGCGCCGCCAACCAGGACGCCTGATTTTCCGGGGACCCCGCTTCGGCGAGCTCGCCGATCCTCCCGAGCGTAACGTCCGCGGCCCGGTGCTGGTCGAGCTCGCGCGGATCGTGCGCATAGTGCCCCTGACGCACGAAGACCGTGGTGAGCCGCTCGCGCCAGGTGCGCTTCATGGCGGCGAGGATGCGCAGCTTGTCGTCGATCATGACGTAGTGGTCCGCGGGAAAGCGCCGCTCGATCGCGTCGAGCATGAGCTCCTTGTGCAGGTAGATCAGAACCCGGCCACCCACGGCATCCCAGAGGCCCGCTCGCTGGACCTTGCGCGGCTGAAACACCACGTCGCCGTCGGAGAGGATGATCGTGGTGCCGAGGCGCGCGCAGCGCTCGAGCGCGGCGAGCGCGCCCGGAAAGAGCCGCTCCCCGAATGGGTAGTCGATCAGGAAGAACGACACGCGCAGCAACAGCGGATCGTCGAGGTTCTCCAGGCGATAGCGTTGCAGGGCGCCGAGATAGTCGGCGTATCCGAGCTCGGCGCGCAGCTCCTCGAAGATCGCCCAGTAGCGGTCGCGGCTGGCGCCGCCGAACTCGCGCTGCAGATAGGCGCTGAGATCGGCCTGCACGGCGTCGTTGTCGAGGAGCGTGTTGTCCACGTCGAACAGGAACGCGATCTTCTTCGATGTCGCCGTCATGCGACCGCCCGGTTTCCTCACCCCTTTCGGCAGTGTACGCTCGGGGAACGCAGCCACCCGCGGGACCTGTCAACCCGGCTTAGGGGGGCGCGTTCTGCGAACACGGGAGGTCCTGCGCGTGCGGCCGTTGCGCGCGCCGGGCACGGAGGTGCAGGGAGTGAACAGCGAGTCTTTGTTGAGATCTCTCTACGGCCGAGCGGCGGTCCGGCCGCTGGCAGTCGGCGGCGTGACGGCATTGCTCGGTACGCTCCTGAGCTGCGGCTACGGCTCCGGCTATAGCATCCAGACCGTCAGCGTCCCGAACTCCATCGCGGTCGCGGATGTCAGCGGCGACGGCGTTCCGGACTTGCTGGTCGCCACGACCTCCTATCAGGGTAATCCCACGAACCCGGGCTTCGCGAACGTCATTCTCGACAACAAGACAACCGCCGGCACGTTTCAGAAGGGGGTGCCGTACCCGACGACCGGAACCAACCCCTCGAGCATTGCGGTCGCGGACCTGACGCGCTCCGGATCGCTCGACCTTGTGATCGCGAACTACGCCTCCGGCAGCGTCTCGGTCTTCATGCACGGCTCCACCCCGGGCAGCTACATGCCCGCGGTCACCGTGACGACCGGCGGGCTTCCGAACCAGGTCGTGATCGCCGACGTGAATCTCGATGGACACCCGGACCTGGTCCTCGCCGACGCGAGCGCCAGCGGCAACGCCATCGTCCTGCTCCAGGATCCCGCCAACCCCGGGCAGTTCCTCGCGCCGGCCCTGCTCTCGACCGGCAGCACCAGCGCCCCATCGGTCGCCGTCGCCGACCTGAACGGCGACGGCAAGCCGGACGTCGTGGCCGCGACCTCGGATGCGAGCGGCAACAACGGCGCCGTTTACGTCTTCTACCAGAGCGCCACGAGTCCCGGGAGTTTTCTCGCGGCGAGGGTTTTTCCCGCCGGCGCGCAGCCGCAGGCGGTCAGGACCGCGGATGTGAACGGTGACGGTCTTCCGGACATCGTGGTGGCGAACTTCGGTCCCGGTGCGGACGGCACCGGATCAGCGGGTGTCTCCGTGCTGCTGCAGGATGCGGCGAATCCCGGGAGCTTCCTCGCACCGGTGACCTACGCAAGCCAAGCCCGGGCCATTGACGTCGCGGTCGGCGACTTGAACGGCGATGGGAAGCCCGACCTCGTGGTCGCGAATCTCGGGCCCGCGCCGACCGGCAGCGTGTCGGTCCTGCTGCAGGATGCGGCGCAGCCGGGCGTGTTTCTCTCGGCCACGAGTTACGCCGGTTTTGGCCAGCCGCTCTCGGTCACTATTGCCGATTTGAACGGTGACGGACATCCCGACATCGCGGTGGCCGACAGCACCAGCGCGACGATCATGCTGCAGAACGCAACCGCGCCGGGAACGTTTGCGGCCGCCACGCAAGTCGGAAATTAGGAAGTCAGCGTCAGCGTGCGCTGTAGCCGCGCGCATCCAGACAGGCAATCATGGCGCGGCGATAGTCCGCGGCGCTTCCCGATGACTGCCCGGACGTGCGGGTGGGATCGAAGCCCGTCTGGCTCACCGCCCAGCTGTGACACTCGTAGCGGTCCTGCTGGGTCTGCGCATCGCTCTGGCCGTTGCGCGGATAGAGATACACGTCCGCGCCGCTTCCGCCGTCGCCGTACCCGGACGAGGAGTCGCTCGCGTTACTACCGGCCACGGGCGGCGGATCCGTGACGACGTAGCCGTAATCGGCCGGGCTCCACGTGTAATAGAGGTTATTCCAGTAGTAGTACGGGATTCCGCCCCACCAGAACGTCGCGTAGCCGTAGGGAAGCACGGGCAGGAACCACGCAAAGCCCGGGTTGAACCACACCTGCGGCCAGAAGCCCCCGCGCCAGTAGCCGCCGCCCCAGCCACGCCACCCGTTCCAGCCGCCCGAGCCGGGCGCGAAGCGACCCGCACTGTGGTTGGCGCTCATGGTCGGGAAGCCCCCGTGCACGGGAGCGTGCGCGGCGGCGCCGGTGGCGGCTCCCGCAAAATGAGGCGCGGAGTAATGGCCTCCGCTCCCGGCGAAGTGCCCGCCCGCGACGCCTGCGTAATGGCCTCCGCCGCCGCTGCCCGTCACGTGTCCGCCGCCGAAGAACTGGCCGCCGCCGGAGTGGCCACCCCCGATGTGGCCGCCGCCACCCCCGATGTGGCCGCCGCCATGCCCGCCACCCCCGAAATGGCCGCCGCCTCCGAAATGACCACCGCCGCCTCCGGAATGGCCGTCCGCAAACGTGATGACCGGCGAGCCGGCTACGGCCACCCCGAGCAGCAGGGCTGCCCAGATCCGAATCCGTCGCGTGTTCGCCGTATTCACAGCTCATCACCCCGTCGTGCCGCCGCGATCTCGAGGACCCCGGCACTGGAATTAGACGCCCCGCGGGCGCTGGTGTTCAAGGAGACGGACATTAAAACGCGGTAACCAGCCGGGGCGTTGACCGCCCTCGTGCGAACGATGGGAGCCCGCTGCTTTTCCCCGGAAATTCAGCGATCTGCGCGGGCGGCAGCTTATGTTCCGTTTCAGCGGTGGCGCGCGGCGCCGTTCCCGCGCGCGCCGCGCGCACTCGAAGCTCAGTACACCATGTTCAGGGCGAGGGCGGGCGTCACGCTCGAGGTGGTGTTGCGGCCCGCGGCGAACAGGCGCACCCCGAGCAGCACGCCGATCCGGCTGCTGAAGTTGTATTCGATCGCGGGGGCGAGCTGCAGCGCGTAGAGGGAAGCGGAATCGGCGCTGAATCTGCCGCCGCCGGACCCGCCGGCGGGCGGCGCTACCTCACCGCGCACGAGCGTGTCGCCCTGGTGTTCATACACGACGTCGAGCGCCAGCACCCAGTTGCGCGTGACGCTGTACTCCGCGGCCGCATCCGCGGTGAAGGAATTGCCGGGATAGGCGCGGCCGCTGAATCCGACCGGCGTCCCGTAGACGCTCGCATCGTGCAGGCCGACCGATGAGGACAGCGAGTAAGTGAGATCGAGCCGCACCCGCAGGATCCGCCCGTTGGGCATCCACAGGTAGTCCTGCGAATAGACCGAGAGAGCCGTCGTGTACGCTCCGCCTCCGAAGCCGTCGCTCGCACGGGAAAGGCGCTGGTAGCGTCCGGTGGGCAGCGTCTCGTCGAGCACCACCGCGATCGCCGGAGTGCGGTGACCATCCTCGAAGCGCGTCACGCCGAAACCGGCCTGCAGTGTCAGGTCGCCGACGCCCGGGTGCGAGCTGTTGGCCGCGCCGGCAGGCTCGTTGAAGACGAAGCGCGGAATCATGCCGACGGTCACCCTGTCGGTCACGCCGTACAACATGTAGGTGAGCGAGCCGATGTCGTGCTCGCCCGGGGCCGGCTGCCGCGTCCCGTTGGCGTCGAAGCGGCCGTCGCTCATGACGTCGAAGAGGTACGGCTCGATCAGCATGTGTCCCGAGGGCAAGGTCGCAGCCGACGGCGCGAGCATCGGTCCCGTCCACCAGGCGTCCTCGCGGGACTGATCCCGCGCGTGCACCGCGCCCGCCACAGCGCCTGCCAACACCGTGAGTGCGCCTGCGAGGCCGTGTGCGATGCGCGCTGCGCGCGCTGTTCCGTATCGTTCTCCCCTCATTTCGCTCCCGCTCCGGTGCGGCCCTGCCTCCGTTGAGTCGCTGCGCGCATGATCGGTGCCGCGCGCCCCGCGCGCACTCCGTTTCCTGCTCTTTCGCGATTCCCTTCCGGACCCGTGCGCGCCGCTCCGCGCTGCGTGACACACGTCACAGTCGGGACCGCATTAACTTTCCGTCACGATCGTCAGCACTCCCGAACCTGCGACGTTGTTAACGCCCAGAAGCCGGATGGTTCCGGCTCAATACCGACCGCACAGACCAACCGTTTCAGGAGGAGAAGTGCATGTTCAAGTCCATTCGTAGCATTCTGACCGTGGCCGTGGTGACCGTGTCGCTCGGCGCACTGGCCGGTGTGGCCAAGGCTGACACCGACACCAAGTGGCAGAAGAATCACCCGCGCCGCGAGCAGGTGAACGAGCGCCTCGCGAACCAGAACAAGCGCATCCATCAGGAGGTCAAGCAAGGCGACATGACCAAGGCGAAGGCGGCGCAGCTGCACCGCGAGGACCGGACCATCCGCAAGGAAGAGCGCACCATGGCGCGCACGAACCACGGCCACATCACGAAGGCCGAGCAGAAGGCGCTGAACCAGCAGGAGAATCAGGTCAGCAAGCAGATCGGCAAGTAATCTGACCGGACCGTGAGCGGCGGGAGCGCGGTGTCGCGCGCTTCCGCCGTTTTTTCTTCCGCAGCTCACCCCACCGACCCCCGCCGCGCCACGCGCTTCAGGCCCGGAGCGAGAACGGCGTGAAGTTCGTGCCGCGATCGTAGTAGTCCTCCTGCTCGGCACGCTTGAGGAACGCGACGATGCGGTAGGTCACCGGTGTCATGACGATCTCCCACGCCGATTTCAGCACGTACTGTGTGACGGTCACGTCGAGCAGCTCGGGTCCGGGCCACTCCCCGGCGAACGCCATCGTGTAAAAGAGCGCGGAATCGACCAGCTCCCCGCAGAGCGTCGAGCCGACGATCCGCGTCCACAGCCAGCGGCCGGACGTCCACAGCTTCATTCTCGCCAGCACGTAGCTGTTGACGAACGAGCCGCACCAGAAGGCCACGATCGAGGCGCAAATGATGCGCGGGGTATTGCCGAAGATCGCCTCGACAGCGGGCTGCTTCGCGCGCCAGAAACCGGCAGGTGGCAGGTGCACGATGACCGCGGACATGAGCGCCGCGAACACCAGCGCCGCGAAGCCGCTCCACACCACGCGGCGGTCGCGCGCGTAGCCGTACACCTCGGTGAGTATGTCCCCGAACAGGTAGGAGATCGGGAAGAACAGCACCCCCGACATGAAGGTCACCGGTCCCCACAGCGGCAGCTGCACGGTCGATACCTTCGCCGGGCCGATCAGATTCGCGCACAGCACCACGCAGACGTACGCCCCGAGAATGAGGTCGTAATAGCGGTAAGTCTTCAGCGGCGCGGAGGGCATCAGGCCGTCAGTACCGTGCCCACGGCCTCGCCGAAGCCGATGCGCGCATAGCCCGGCCGCTCGCACCAGCCGCGCAGGATCACCCGGTCGCCGTCCTCGAGGAAGGTGCGGGTCTCGCCGCCGGCGAGAGCGATCGGTCGCTTGCCCGCGCTCGTCAGCTCGAGGAGCGACCCGGCCTGCTCCGGCAGCGGGCCGGACTGCGTGCCGCTGCCGAGGAGGTCCCCGGGCTTCAGGTTGCAGCCGTTCACCGTGTGATGCGCGAGCATCTGCCCGATGGTCCACCACGAGTCGCGGAAGCTCGCATGCGACAGCCGTTGCGGCGCGAGACCCGCGGCGCGCATGCGTGCGGTGTCGAGCCGCGCCTCGAGCTGAATGTCGATCGCGCCTGACCCGCGCTCCGTCCCGTCGTCGAGATAGGCGAGCGGCGGCGGCTCGCCGGGCGGGCGGCTCCAGGGGACGCGAAACGGCGCGAGCGCCTCGAGCGTCACCACCCAGGGCGAGACCGTGGTGGCGAAGTTCTTGGCGAGAAAGGGACCGAGCGGCTGGTACTCCCACGCCTGGATGTCGCGCGCGGACCAGTCGTTGAGCAGGCACAGCCCGAAGAGGTGCGACTCGGCCTCCCGGAGCGGCACGCTGCGGCCGAGCTCGTTGCCGCGCCCGACGAACACCCCGACCTCCAGCTCGTAGTCGAGGCGGCGCGTGGCGGCGAGCTCAGGAAGCGCCGCCCCCGGCGGCAGCACCTGTCCGGCGGGCCGCGCGAAGTCGTAGCCCGACACGCGGATGGAAGAGGCGCGGCCGTGATAAGCGACGGGCAGCCACTTGTAGTTCGGAAACAGCGGATTGTCGGGACGTAACAGCTTCCCGACGGCGGTGGCGTGATGGATCGAGGCATAGAAGTCGGTGTAGTCGCCCACCTGCGCCGCCACGCGGTACTCCGCCGCTTCCTGCGGGATGAGGAGCGGTCGCAGCCGCGGCGCGAGCGTGGACTCGGTGCGCAGCGCCGCCGACAGCCCCGCCCGGAGCGCCGAGCTCGCTTCGGGCCCCAGGCCCATGAGCGCATTGAGGAACGGCCGGGCACAGGCGCCGAGCGAGTGCGCCGCGGGCCCGTCGAGCACGCCGAGCTCATGCAGCGCGCCGAGGTCCAGCACGGAGTCGCCGATGGCGACGCCGCCCCGGAACTCCTCGGCGCTGCGCGCGCGGCGGAAGGCGCAGAACGGCAGATTCTGGATCGGGAAGTCGCCGTCGGGTGCGTTGGCGGAGCTGACCCAGCTCTTGCGCTTCGGGTCGTGGCTTAAGTCGATCGCGCGCATGAGGTGCACCGCCAGGCGCGCTCAGCGGCCGCGCCGCCCGCGCGGCGCCGCCGCGTCCGGTGCGAAATTCTTCTTCAGATCCCGCCACACGCGCTGGTAGTCACTCTGCAGGAGCGGGGTCTCGAGCGCGTAGCGCGTCGGCCGGATCACGGTGCGCGTCTCGAACATGAACGCCATGGTGCCCTCGACGTGCCGAGGTTGCGAGGTGTCGGCGGCGCTCGCCCGCTCGAAGGTCGCCCCGTCCGGCCCGTGCCCGCTCATGCAGTTGTGGAGCGACGCCCCGCCCGGGGCGAAGCCCTCGGCCTTGGCGTCGTAGACCCCCTCGATCAGTCCCATGAACTCGCTCGCGACGTTGCGATGAAACCAGGGGGGACGGAACGTGTCCTGCATGGCGAGCCAGCGGGGCGGAAAGATCACGAAGTCGACCGCATCGACGCCGGGCGTATCGCTGACCGATTGCAGCACGAGAAAGATCGACGGGTCCGGATGGTCGTAGCTCACCGAGCCCATGGTGTTGAAGCGGCGCAGATCGTAGCGATACGGGGCGTGGTTGCCGTGCCAGGCGACGACATCGAGCGGGGAGTGATCGATGCGCGCCGACCAGAGGTGTCCGGCGAACTTCGCCACCAGCTCGAACGCGCCCTCGCGGTCCTCGTACCAGGCGACCGGGGTCGCGAAATCGCGCGGATTGGCGAGCCCGTTGGAGCCGATGGGCCCGAGGTCCGGCAGCCGCAACGGGGAGCCGAAATTCTCGCAGACGTAGCCGCGCGCGGCGCCGTCCGGCAGCTCGACGCGGAAGCGCAGGCCGCGCGGGAGCACGGCGACTTCCAGTGGACGCACCTCGATGAGGCCGAGCTCGGTGGCGAGCCGCAGCCCCCCCTGCTGCGGCACGATCAGCAGCTCCCCGTCCGCGTCGTAGAAGAAGCGCTCGCGCATCGAGCGGTTGGCCGCGTACCAGTGAATGCCGCAGCCCGTCTGGGTGTCGGGTGAGCCGTTGCCCCCGAGTGTGGCCAGGGCCTCGATGAAGTCGGTCGGCTCGCGCGGCAGCGGCGGCGGATCCCAGCGCAACTGATTCGGCGAGGGCGCGAGCTCGCCGAAGGCGCTCGTGATCCGCCCGTCATCGATCCGGCGGAAGGCGTCGTGGACCGCCGCGGGCCGGATGCGGTAGAGCCAGCTGCGCCGGTTGGCGCTGCGCGGCGCGGTGAAGGCGGTGCCCGAGAACTGCTCGGCGTACAGTCCGTAGGCGCAGCGCTGCGGGGAGTTGCGCCCCTCGGGCAATGCGCCCGGCAACGCCTCGCTCGCGAAGTGGTTGCCGAAACCGCTCTGATAGCGCGGCGCGGCGCTCGTGGTTGCTGCGGCCTCGGTCATGGGGCTGTCTCCGGTCACTTGGCTCCGCATTATAAATGCACGGGCCTCGCGAGCCGCGCCGGACGGCGCGTGCCTCACCGCTCGCGGGCTGGAAAACGGCGTGGAGTCGAGCTGCTAACATGCGCTGCGTGTCGGGACCGAAGCTGTGGCTGATGGCGATGGCGCTCGCGGGCGGGTCACTCCCCTGCGCTGGCGAGCCGCGCGAGGCGGACTCCAGGGCCGGGCCGCCGACCGCGGTGGCACGCTCGGCGCTCGCGATCCTCGAGGCGGCTGCCGCGCCCGCGGGCGTGACGCTCCGGCTGCGCCGTGCCGCCGATCAGACGCCTCTGCCTGCCACCGGGGTGACGGTGTCCGTCGCCGGCAGGAACGCGCCCGCCACGGCGAGCGCTGACGGCTCGTGGTTCGCCCCGCTCCCGACGGCGGTCGGTGCCGGAGATACACTCGAGGTCGTGGTGGCCCACGACGGCATCCGCGAGCTTCTCAGCGCCCGCTTCGCCGCCCCGGGCGCGAGAGATGCCGGCGGCGGTGCGGCAGCCGCCGACGCGTCGGGCGCTGCCCGCTCCCGCGCGAGCCCATCGGGCGCGGCCAAGGCCGCTGGCGTTGCGAGCCTGTGGCGGGATCACAAGCAGATGGCGTGGTGGATCCTCAACATCACCGTGGTGCTGATCGCGACGATCGCGATCTCGCGGCGCATGTCGTGAGGGCAGGACCGGAGCGCCCACCCTCTCCCCGCTCAGCGACCCGCGCACCGCCCGGCGACCCGCGCACCGCCCGGCGACCGCTCAGCGTGCCGTGATGCTCCTGAGATAGCGGTAGAAAAACGTGTTGCCCGTGTAGAAGGACGCCACGCCGACGCGCTCGTCGCGCCCGTGCGCGCGCTCGTCGTCACGGTCGATGGCAATTCCGGAGACTCCGTAGGTCGGCAAGCCAGCGGCGCTGGTGTAGATCCCGTCCGAGGCGCCTGCATGCATGTAGGGTATGACCTTGAGGCCCGGCCACGTCGCGGCGACCGAATCCTCCAGAGGCTTTTTCACCTCGGCGTCCAGCGGCGGCGGCGGGTAGCCGCGCCGATCCGGGGCGCGGTCGGAAATCTCCCCGTTGTCGGCGACGTAGCGGACCGTGATCTGCACATCATCCAGGACCTCGATCAGCCGCTGGCGGACTTCTTCCTGAGAATGCCCGGGGAGGATCCGGCAGTTCACGTTGGCGGTGGCGCGCTGCGGCAGCGCGTTATTGGCGTGACCCCCCTCGAGCCTTGTGGCGACACAGGTCGTGTGCAGAATGCCCGCGACGGTCGGGATTTGCATGAGTCGCTCGAGGGCCTGGCCGTCGGGCGGGTCCGTGAGAATGCCCCGGTAGTCCGCGGCTTCCTGGCCGGTCGCCTCTGCGGCCATGCGCTCGAAATAGCCGCGCGTGACGTTGTTGAGCTCGAACGGGAAGCGGAACTTCTCGAGAGCCAAGAGCCCCGCGGCGAGCTCGTAGATCGCGTTGTCGGGTCGCGGCTGCGAGCTGTGGCCGCCCCGGTTGGTGACGGTCAGCTGGTAGTCGCCGTACACCTTCTCGGTGGCGCCCAGCTCGAATACCTTGGGCACGCCGTGCTCGGATCGGACCGAGTGTCCGTCGTGGTTCAGCACGAACTGGGCATCGATGAGCTCCCTGTGATTCCGGATGAGCCAGTCGACGCCGTTGCAGCAGCCGCCCTCCTCGTCCGCCGTGAGCGCAAGAATGATGTCGCGACTCGGGCGAAAACCCTCGTGCTTCATCCGCAGCAGCGTCGTCGCCATGATGGCATCGCCATCCTTCATATCCTGCGTGCCGCGGCCGTAGAAGTAGCCGTCCTTCTCGATGAGCTTGAAGGGATCGGTGCTCCAGTCCTCGCGCCGCGCCTCGACCACGTCGAGGTGGCCGATGAGCAGCACCGGCCTGTGCTTAGCTGTGCCACGGAGCCGCACCACCAGGTTCTTCTTGCGCTCGTTGGAACCGAGCACCGCGATGTCGGCGGCGGGGAAGCCCGCGTCCCGGAAGCGCTGCGCCGTCGCTTCGGCGGCGGTGGTGACGTTGCCGACGGAGTCGGTGGTGTTGATTTCGACCAGCTGCTTCAGGATCTCATGAGCGAGCGCGTTGGCCGCCTGGTCGGCTTCCGCGGCGGCGGCTGCGGCGGCCCGCGGCGCCGGCGCCGCCAGTCCCGCGATCAGGAGCGCCGTGAGCGCTGCGCGCCGAGGGGGGCTCATGGGCCCCGCCCGCCCCGCGGGCTCGCGGCGGGCTCCTGCTCCGGCTCGAGCACCAGCAAGCGGAACGTGCCCGGCTGGATCGCCGGCCGCGGATGGGGCTGCTCGGGGCTGGCCGGGGGCGGCGGGCCGAAGTCCGCGGTGACGAGGTAGACGCGATGAGTGCGGGTATCGAGCGCCATCGTGCGGGCACCGCGCCGCGTCGGGACTGACTGCACGACTTGAGCAGCGCCGGAGGCGCCGGTGCGCACCACGGTCAGGTTCCCCTCGCCGCACGAGGCGAAGGCGAGGCCGCTGCCGGGATCGTAGGCCGCCGCGTCGACACCCGCGCCGATCGGTGCGCTGCCGAGCGCGCGCCCCGAGGCGGCATCCACGACCGCCATGACCCGGTTGGAGCACACCGGGAAGAGATGCCGCCGGTCGGCATCGAAGGCGAGCCCCGAAGGCTCTTCGCAGCCGGCGATCGGCCAGACCGACAGTACGCTCAACTTGCGCGCATCGAGCACGGCCAGGCTGTTCCTGTCCTCGAGGTTCACGTAGAGACGGCCCCTGCCGTCCGGCACGGCGAACTCGGGCTTGGCATCGAGGGCGAGGGTGCCGACGACCTGATCGGTCCCGGCATCGATCGCGGTGACGTTGCGCCCGCGGCCGTTGAAGGTGAAGACGTGCCGGGTGGCGGCGTCGTACACGATGGCGTCGGGGTTCTCCCCGGTGGTCTTGATTTCCTTCAGCCGCGCGAGCGTCTTCAGATCGAATACCACGACCAGCCCCGCGCGCCCGGCGCTGACATAGCCGCGATTGAGCTCGGGGGCGAGCGCGATCCCGTGCACGCCGGGCGTATCGGCGATCCTGCCGGCCACCGCGAGCTTCCCGGTGTCGACGACCAGCACGTGCGTGCCGTGCGCGATGAACAGCCGGTGACCCTCGGGTTCGAGAGTCAGGTAGTCCCAGCCCTCATCGCCCGGAAGCGATACCTGGTGAGCGAGACGATAACGCGGCGCGGAATCGGCGCCTGCCGCGACGGCCGCCAGGAGCAGCACGCCTGCGAGCGCGACGCCCCCTGCCCACTCGAACCGGAATGCGTGTCTCATGGGATCCCTTCCCTCAATGGATCAGCCGCGCGCATAGATCCAGCAGCGGGCCGGGCAGAACACCGAGCAGCAGCACCGCCGCCGCGTTCAGTCCCAGCGCCAGCCGCACGCCCGCGGCCGGCCGGGCGGCCGGCTGGGCGGCCGGCAACGCCGTCGGCGGCTCGTCGAAGTACATGAGCTTGACCACGCGCAGGTAGTAGTACGCGCCCACCACGGACATGCCGGCCGCGATGACCACCAGCCACAGGTGGTTGGTTTCCCACAGCACCTGGAAGATCCGCAGCTTCGCCCAGAAGCCGACGAACGGCGGCACACCGGCGGTCGAGAACATCAGCATCATCATGGCGAGCGCGAGCAGCGGGTCGCGCTGATGCAGGCCCCTGTAGTCATCGAGCAGGTCGGCCTCGAAACCCTTGGCACTCGAGAGCAGGATCACGCCGAAGGAGCCGAGCGCCACCAGCACGTAGACCAGCGTGTAGTAGAGCGCCGCCGCGTAGCCGTCGGGCGTCCCGGCCACGAAGCCGAGCACGATGAAGCCCACGTTGGCGATGGTCGAGTAGGCGAGCATGCGCTTCAGGTTGCTCTGCACGATCGCGACCACGTTGCCGACCACGAGGGTGAGCACCGCGAGCGCCGCGAGCATCTGCACCCACTCGCTCGCGGTGCCGGCGAGGCCCTGCGCGAGCAGCCGCAGAGCGAGCGCGAAGTAGGCGATCTTCGGCGCGGTGCCGATGAAGAGCGTCACGCTGGTCGGGGCTCCCTCGTACACGTCCGGAAGCCACATGTGAAAGGGCACGGCGCCGAGCTTGAAGGCCACGGCCACCACGATGAAGGTGAGCCCCAGGATCACGCCCGCGGTGTTCGGCGCCCTGAGCCGCGCGGCGATCTCCGCGAGATCGAGCGTGCCGGTGAGCCCGTAGATCAGCGACATGCCGTACAGCAGCGCCCCGGAGGCGATGGCGCCGAGCACGAAATACTTCATGGCCGACTCGGCGGAGACGCCCGAGTCGCGGTCGAAGGCCACCATCGCGTACACCGACAGCGCGAGCAGCTCCACCCCGAGGTAGACGGTCAGGAGGCTTCCGGCGGACACCAGCACGAAGATGCCGAGGAGTGCCGTGAGCGCGAGCACGTAGTACTCGCCGCGCAGGATGCTGCGGTTCTCGAGATACGTGCGCGAATACAGGAGCGCCACCGCGACCAGGAGGAACCCGGCGAGCTTCAGCACGAAACCGAGCTCATCGGCCACGTACATGCCCGCGAACAGCGGGGCGCGCTCCGTGACGTGGCCGTAGCGCACCGTAAGCGCGGCCCCCACCGCGAGAGCGAGCAGCGTCAGCGTCGGGGTGACCCGGCGACCGCGTTCGCCCGCGAACACGTCGACGAGCAGGATGAGGCAGATCGCCGCCGTGAGAGAGATCTCCGGCACGGCGGCCGCGACGCTCGACCAGGTGAGGACCATTTCGTGCACGGCGCTCAAGGTCAGATCTTGGTGGCGATCGCCTGCGCGACCAGGTGATGGATGCTCGGCTGCATGACCTTCAGCAGCGGCGCGGGCCACACCCCGACGACCAGCACCGCGAGCGCGAGCGCCGACAGCACCACGAATTCGCGACCGTTCAGGTCATCGAGCGCCGCGACGCGCGGGCTCGTCACGGGTCCGAATATCACGCGCTTCACCAGCCACAGCGTGTAGGCGGCGCCCAGCACCAGCGTCACGGCCGCGAGCGCCGAGTACCAGAAGCTCGCATTGAAGCTGGCGAGGATCACCAGGAACTCGCCGACGAAGCCCGAGGTCCCCGGGAGCCCCGTGTTGGCGAGCGCGAACAGCACCATGAAGGAGGCGAACACCGGCATGGTGTTGACCACGCCGCCGTAGTCGGCGATCTGCCGGCTGTGAATGCGGTCGTACAGCACGCCGACGCACAGGAACAGCGCTCCGGAGATGAGACCGTGCGAGATCATCTGCACCATCGCCCCATCGAGGCCCAGGCCGGCGCCGCGGAGACTATGGGTGTTGCGCACGATCTCGTAGACGACGAAGGCACCGAGTGTGACGAAGCCCATGTGCGCGATCGAGGAGTAGGCGATCAGCTTCTTCATGTCCTGCTGCACCAGCGCGACGAAGCCGATGTAGATCACGGCGATCAGCGACAGCGCTATCACCAGCAGGTCGAGCTCGCGGCTCGCGTCGGGCGCGATGGGGAGGCTGAAGCGCAGGAAGCCGTAGCCGCCCATCTTCAGCATGATGGCCGCCAGGATCACGGAGCCCCCGGTGGGCGCCTCGACGTGCGCGTCCGGCAGCCAGGTGTGCACCGGGAACATCGGCACCTTCACCGCAAAGGCGAGCAGCAGCGCGAGGAAGATCCAGCGCTGCTCGACGAGGGAGAGCGGCAGCGTCTGGAGGCTCGCGATCGAGTAGCTGCCACCCTTCACGTACATGTAGATGAGCGCCGCCAGCATGAACACCGAGCCGAGAAAGGTGTAGAGGAAGAACTTGATGGTCGCGTAGACACGCCGCGGTCCGCCCCAGATGCCGATGATGAGGAACATCGGGATCAGCATCGCCTCCCAGAAGAAGTAGAAGAGCAGCGCGTCGGTGGCCGAGAAAACTCCGATCATCAGGCCTTCCATGATGAGGAAGGCGGCGTAGTACTCGGCCGGCCGCGTCTCGATCACGGTCCAGCCGGCGATCACCACCGGCACGGTCATGAAGGCGGTGAGCACGATGAGCGGCAGCGAGATGCCGTCGACCCCGAGCGCGTACCAGGCGTCGAAGCGCGGGATCCACGGCAGCCGCTCGGTGAGCTGCGGCAGCGCGCTCCCGGCGTCGAAGGCGGCCCACAGCGGCACGGTGAGCGCGAGTGTGGCGAGCGAAGCGAGTAACGCCAACCACCGTCCGGCGAGGATGTTCCGATCCCCGAGCAGCAGGACTCCCAAGCCCGCGCCGACCGGCAGCCAGATGAGCATCGACAGGAGGCCGTGCATCGTGGGGACCGCCCTCAGAACCGCGCGTGCGCCAGGAACCAACCGAGCAGCAGCGCGAGGCCGATCATCATCCAGAAGGCGTAGCTGTAGAGATAGCCGCTCTGCACCCGCCGCATGACGCTCCCCAGCCAGCCCACGGTCGCCGCGCTGCCGTTGACCAGAGCGCCGTCGATCAGCGCCTCGTCGCCCCCCTTCCACAGTCCGACGCCGATGAGACGCGCGAGCGCTGCGAGAATGCGCTCGTTGAACCAGTCGAAGTAATACTTCTCGGTCAGCACCCGGTACAGCCAGCGCGCCTTTCGCACCGCGAGATCGGCCCACGCCGGGCGGCGCAGGAAAAACGCCCAGGCGGTGACGGCGCCCGCGGCCGCGAGCCAGAAGGGCGCCGCCAGGAGCCCCTGCAGCGCGAACAGCACCGGGCCGCCGAATTCCTCGCCGATCGCGCCCAAGACGTCGTTGCGGTCGAGCACGAGAATCGAGCCCGTGAAGTAGTGGCCGAAGAGCACCGGTCCCACGGTGAGCGCGCCGATCAGGATCGAGGGGATCGCGAGCGCGACGAGCGGCACCGTCACGACCGCCGGGCTCTCGCGCGGCGTGGCGCCGTGCCCGTGATCGGAGTGATCGCCGCCAGGGGCCTGCCCGTCGTCGAGGACCTGCGTCGGCTCGTCGGGGCCGATCATGCGTCCCGCGTCGACGTGCGCCTCATGCGTGTGAGTCGCGTCGCGGAATCGCTCCGGCCCGTGGAACGTGAGGAACAGCATGCGGAAGGTGTAGAGCGCGGTCACGAACACGCCGCAGAGCACGCACCAGTAGGCGTAGGTCGCGCCCCAGCGATGGGACTCCCCGACCGCCTCGATGATCGCGTCCTTGGAATAGAAGCCCGAGAAGAAAGGCGTGCCAACGAGCGCCAGCGCGCCGATCCAGCAGGTGGCGGCGGTGACCGGCATGTACTTCGCGAGCCCGCCCATGCGGCGCATGTCCTGCTCGTGGTGCAGCGCGATGATCACCGAGCCCGCGGCGAGGAACAGCAGCGCCTTGAAGAAGGCGTGCGTCATCAGGTGAAAGATCGCCGCCCCGTAGGCCGACACGCCGAGCGCCACCGTCATGTAGCCGAGCTGCGAGAGCGTCGAGTAGGCGATCACGCGCTTGATGTCGTTGTGCACCACCCCGAGCAGGCCCATGAAGAAGGCGGTGGTGGCGCCGATCACCAGCACGAAGGACAGCGCCGCATCCGAGTACTCGAACAGCGGCGACAGGCGCGCCACCATGAAGATCCCGGCCGTCACCATGGTCGCGGCATGGATCAGGGCGGAGATCGGCGTCGGGCCTTCCATGGAGTCGGGCAGCCAGACGTGCAGCGGCACCTGCGCGGACTTGCCCATGGCGCCGATGAACAGGCAGATGCAGATGAGCGTCAGCGCCGGCACCGACCAGGTGCGGCTCAGCGGAATGAGCGCCTGCGCCATGTTCGGGGCGGCGGCGAACGCGTCTCGGTAGGCGAGCGACTGGGTGAAATAGACGACGCCGGCGATGCCGAGAACGAAGCCGAAGTCGCCGATGCGATTGACGATGAAGGCCTTCAGATTCGCGAAGATCGCGCTCGGACGCGTGTACCAGAAGCCGATGAGCAGGTACGACACCAGCCCGACCGCTTCCCAGCCGAAGAACAGCTGCAGGAAGTTGTTCGCCATCACCAGCATGAGCATCGAGAAGGTGAACAGCGAGATGTAGCTGAAGAAGCGCGTGTAGCCCGGGTCGTCGCTCATGTAGCCGATGGTGTAGACGTGCACGCACAGCGACACGAAGGTCACCACCGCCATCATGAGCGCGGTCAGGCGATCGATCAGGAAGCCCACCTCCATGTGCAGCCCGTCGCTCACGAGCCAGGTGTAGACCTTCGCGTCGTACACCGGCACGCCGTCGAGACAGATCTGTTTCAGCACGAGGAACGAGAGCACGCAGGAAGCCGCCACCGCGCCGCACGTCAGCCAATGCGCGCCCGCACGTCCGATGAGCCGCCCGCCGAGGCCGGCGACGATGGCGGCCAGGAGCGGCAGCAGCGGGATCGCGATCAGCACCGTGGGGTTCATGGCGGGGCGGGTCAGCCCTTCAGCGTGTTGAGATCTTCGACGTTGATGCTGCCGCGTTCCCTGAACAGCACCACCAGGATCGCCAGGCCGATCGCCGACTCGGCCGCAGCCACGGTGAGCACGAAGAACACGAACACCTGGCCGTTGATGTCGGAGAGATAGCGCGAGAAGGCGATGAAGTTGAAGTTCGCCGCAAGCAGCAGCAGCTCGACGCACATCAGCAGCAGGATCATGTTCTTGCGGTTGAGGAAGATCCCGGCGATCGCGAGCGAGAACACGATTGCCGACAGCGTCAGCAGCTGCGCCAGCGTGATCACGGGCGTTTCTCCGCGTCCATCTTCACGATGCGCAGCCGCTGCTCGCGCCGCACCGCCACCTGGCGGCTGACGTCCTGGTACTTCAGCCCCGCGCGCTGGCGCATGGTGAGCGCAATGGCCGCGACGATCGCGACCAGCAGCAGCATCGCGGCGAGCTCGAGCGGATAGGCGTAGCGGGTGTAGAGCACCCGCCCGAGCTCGAGCGTGTTGCTGTAGCCCGCGGGCGCAGGAAGCGCGCCCCGGCTGGCGTCGATGCCGAGTCCGCCGCGCGCCCACACCACACCGACGATCTCGACGATCACTGCGAGCGCCGTGAGCCAGCCGAGCCAGGCGAAGCGCGTGAACCCCTGGCGCAGCTCCGCCAGGTTGATGTCGAGCATCATTATCACGAACAGGAACAGCACCATGACGGCGCCGACGTACACCAGCACCAGCACCACCGCCAGGAACTCCGCCTCGAGCAGCAGCCAGATCGCCGCCGAGGTGACGAAGCACATGACCAGCGCCAGCGCCGAGTACACGGGATTGCGCGCCGTGATCACCGCGAGCGATGCCGCGACGAGGATCGCGGCGAACACGTAGAAGAGCGCCTCGATCAGCATCGGCGGCGGCCCGCGGCGGGTGGTGCGAGGCGCGTGCTCATCGGTACGGCGCATCCGCCGCGCGGTCGGCGGCGATCATCGCCTCGTAGCGCTCGCCGACCGCGAGCAGCTTGTCCTTGCTCATGATGTTCTCGCCGCGGCGCTCCATGTGGTACTCGTGGATGCGCGTCAGCACGATGGCATCCACCGGGCAGGCCTCCTCGCAGAAGCCGCAGTAGATGCACTTGAAGAGGTCGATGTCGTAGCGCGTGGTGCGCCGCGTGCCGTCGGGAGCCACGTCCGAATCGATGGTGATGCACACCGCCGGACACACCGCCTCGCACAGCTTGCAGGCGATGCAGCGCTCCTGGCCGTTCGGGTAGCGGCGCAGCGCGTGCAGGCCGCGAAAGCGCGGCGACTGCGGCGTCTTCTCCTCGGGATAGTTCAGGGTGTACTTGCGCGTAAAGAGGGTGCGCGCCGTCACCCAGAGTCCCTTGAGGAGCTCCGGCAGCAGGAAAGTCTTGAGCGGATTAACGGCCATCGATGCGCCCCGTCAGTGGAACCAGCTGCGCGACCAGGGCCCGATCCGGTACGTCGCGAGCAGCATCTCCACGCCGATCCACACCAGCGTCACCGGGATCAGCGCCTTCCAGCCGAGGCGCATGATCTGATCGTAGCGGTAGCGGGGGAAGGTCGCGCGGAACCACAGGAAGAAGAACACCACGACGAACACCTTGATGAGCAGCCACAGGAAGCTCGGCTGTCCCAGGAAGGTGTCGCCGAGCCGCGGATAGCCCTCAAACGGCCCCTGCCAGCCGCCGAAGAAGAACACCGCGGTGAGCGTCGAGATCAGGATCATGTTGGCGTATTCGGCGAGGAAGAACAGCGCGAAGGCGATGCCGGAGTACTCCACGTGAAAGCCGGCGACGATCTCGGACTCGCCTTCTGCCACATCGAAGGGCGCGCGGTTGGTCTCCGCGACGCCCGAGATGAAGTACACCATGAGCAGCGGAAACAGCCAGAACCAGTTCCAGGAGCCGATGCCGCCCCCCTGCGTGCGCACGATGGTGCCGAGATTCATGCTGCCGGTCGCCATCAGCACGCCGACGAGCGCGAAGCCCATGGCGATCTCGTAGGCCACCATCTGAGCCGCCGAGCGCATCGCGCCGAGGAACGCGTATTTCGAATTCGCCGCCCAGCCGGCGACGATGACTCCGTATACGCCCATCGAGGTGAGGGAAAGAAGGTAAAGGAGCCCCGCGTCGGCCTTCGACACCACCACCTCGGGCGACAGCGGGATCACCGCCCAGGCGGCCAATGCCGGCACCAGCGCGATCACGGGCGCGAGGCGGAACAGGAACTTGTCGGAATTGGCCGGGACCACGACTTCCTTCAGCAGCAGCTTGAGCACGTCGGCGAAGGGCTGACCGAGTCCCGGCGCGACGCCGAAGAGCCGCACGCGGTTCGGCCCGCGGCGCAGCTGCATCCAGCCGATGACCTTTCGCTCCCAGAGCGTGAGGAGCGCCACGCTGATGATCAGCGCCACGGTGATCACCAGGATCCATGCTGTCGAGCGCGCGTAGTCCGGCAGTGACTGCCAGGTGGTGGCGAGCTGCTCGATCCCGTTGTGCACCCCCGCGCCCTTCCCTAGTACGTCACGGCCGCCGTGCGGCCCTCGCGCGTTTTCTGCAGCGAGGGCGCGCGGCGCACCACGGCGTCCGTCTGATACATGGGCACGTCGACGAGCGGCTGCCTGGCTGCGCCGTCGATGGCGTCCGCGGCCCGGGGCACGGCATGGGAGCCCTGGTAGCCCGCCGGCTTCACCCCGGCGCAGGCCTCGCGCACCTCGCGCAGCACGTCCTCGGAGGACTGATAGTCGAAGCCCTCGAGGCCGAGGAGGTTCCCGAGCACACGCAGCACCTTCCAGCCCGGGCGCGCCTCGCCGACGGGCGCCGCCGCCCCGGGATGGCTCTGCCATAGCCCCTCGCAGTTCACGTAGGTGCCGGAGGTCTCGGCGAAGGTGCCCATCGGCAGTAACACGCGCGCGATGCGCTTCGCCTCCTCGCTCGCGAACGGGGTCACGGCGACGACGAGCTCGGCCTTCGCGAGCATGCGCAGGCTCTCGGGATCCAGCGCATCGATCGAGGGCTCGAGGCCGCCAAGGAGCAGATAGGCGCGCAGCGGCCGCTGCAGCATGTCACGCGCGGTGAGGCCCGGCCGCGCCGCGGCTCGCGCGCCCGCCAGGCGGTGCGGGATCGCGCCCGCAAGATAGGCGCCCGCGGCGTTGCCGCCCTCGGCGAGGCGGCCGAGGGTCGCGCCGGTGAGCTGCGCGAGCGCCGCGGCGAGCGCGCGCAGGTCCGCGAAGGAGGCATGCCGGGCGGCGAGCGCGCCCAACCAGACGGCGCGCCGCTCGCCCGAGAGCAGCGCCTGCGTGGCGGCGCGGTGCGCATCCGTCACGCGCGCCTCGCCCACTGCAGAGGCGAGCTGCGGCGGCACGCTCTTGCCGGTCGCGGCGGCCGCGGCAGCGAGGACCGCGGCGAGGTCGCCGACGAGATCCGCCGGCGCGGAGGTGAGTTGTGCGCGGACCGGAAACAGATGCGGGAAGCGCGCCGGGTTCAGCATCGCCACCTGCGCGCCGCGCAGTGCCGCCTTGCGCAGGCGGTGCGCGAGGATCGGCACCTCGCGCCGCAGGTTCGCGCCGATGACGAGGAGCGAGTCGAGCGCCTCGACGTCGGCGAGCGCCATGCCGAGTCCCGGAAAAACCGGGTCGGCCTGCTGGTCGCGGAAGTCCCGCTGCCGCAGGCGGTGATCGACATTCTGGGTTCCGAGCCCGCGCGCGATGCGCGCCGCAAGATAGAGCTCCTCGAGCGTGCAGGAGGGGCTCACCAGGACGCCGAGATCGCCGGCGCGCGCGCGCAGCCCCGCCGCCGCCTCGCCGAGCGCGCTCTCCCAGTCGCTCTCGGCCCAGCTCGCGCCGCGGCGGAGCAGCGCGGTCGTCAGCCGATCGGGGCTGTAGATGCCCTCGTAGCTGAAGCGGTCACGGTCGGCGATCCAGGTCTCGTTGATCGCCTCGTTCTCGCGCGGCACGACCCGCATCAGCCGGCCGCGCAGCACGTGGCCGAAGAGGTTCGTGCCCACCGGGTCGTGCGGGGAGACCAGGGGGACTGCGTTCATCTCCCAGGCGCGCGCGCTGAAGCGGTAGGGCTTGGACACCAGCGCGCCCACCGGACAGAGGTCGATCACGTTCCCCGAGAGCTCGTGATTGACCGTGGTCTCTATGTAAGTGCGCACCTTCATGTGCTCGCCGCGGCCGATCATCCCGAGCTCCTGGATGCCGGCGATCTCCTCGGTGAAGCGGATGCAGCGCGTGCAGTGGATGCAGCGCGTCATGTCGGTGGCGATGAGGGGACCGAGATTCTCGTCCGGCACCGAGCGCTTGCCCTCGTGGTAGCGCGAGACGTCGCGGCCGAAGCCGACGGCGAGATCCTGCAGCTCGCACTCTCCGCCCTGGTCGCAGATCGGACAGTCGAGCGGATGATTGATCAGCAGGAACTCCATCGTGGCGCGCTGCGCGCCGATGGCGCGGGGCGATTTCGTGAAGACCTTCATGCCCTCCGCCACCGGGGTCGCGCAGGCCGGGAGCGGCTTCGGCGCCTTCTCCACCTCGACCAGGCACATGCGGCAGTTGGCCGCAATCGAGAGCTTCTCGTGATAGCAGAAGCGCGGCACATAGACCCCGGCCCGGTCGGTGGCGCGAATGATCATCTCGCCCTTGCGCGCCTTGACCGGGGCGCCGTCGACTTCGATGTTGACCTGATCGTCTGCCATGGTAGTCCGGTCTGCGCGGTTCGCGGCTAAGCGGCCCGCGCCCCCAGCGTGTCGCTCGCGAGGCTCCGCCCGCCGTGGTCGATCATGTACTCGAACTCGTGCCGGTAGTGCTTGAGGAAGCTCTGCACGGGCCAGGCCGAGGCATCCCCGAAGGCGCAGATGGTGTGCCCTTCGATGCGGTTGGCCACGTCGAGCAGCAGCGTGAGCTCCTCGCGCCGCGCCTGGCCGGCGAGCACCCGCTTCAGCATCCGGTTCATCCAGCCGGTGCCCTCGCGGCACGGCGTGCATTGTCCGCAGGACTCCGCCATGTAGAAGCGCGAGATGCGCTCGAGCACCCGCACCATGCAGGTGGTCTCGTCCATGACGATGGCCGCGCCGGTGCCGAGCGCGGAGCCTGCGGCCTTCACCGAGTCGTAGTCCATGTTGGTCTTGAGCATGATCTCGCCCGGCACGACCGGAACCGAGACGCCGCCCGGGATGACCGCCTTCAACTTGCGCCCGCCGCGCACCCCGCCGCAGAGCCCGAGAAGATCCGCGAACGGGATGCCGAGCGGCAGCTCGATGTTGCGAGGCCTCTCGACGTGTCCGGAGACCGAGTAGATCAGGGTGCCGCCGGAGTTGGCGGGGCCGAGGGAGGCGAACCAGGCCGGACCCTTGCGCAGGATCGTGGGCACGGAGGCGAAGGAGAGCGTGTTGTTAATGGTGGTCGGGGCTCCATACACGCCGAAATTCGCGGGAAACGGCGGCTTGAAGCGCGGCTTGCCCGGCTTGCCCTCGAGCGACTCGAGGAGCCCGGTCTCCTCGCCGCAGATGTAGGCGCCGGCGCCGACGAAGGTATGGAGGTCGAAGTCGATGCCCGAGCCCAGGACATTCTTACCGAGGAGTCCGGCGGCGTAGGCCTCCGCGAGCGCCGCCTCGAAACGCGGCACCGGCTCGCCGAGGAACTCGCCGCGGATGTAGTTGTAGGCGACCGTTGAATTCGTGGCGTAGCCGGCGATGGCGAGCCCCTCGATCACCGAGTGCGGGTTGTAGCGCAGGATGTCGCGGTCGTGGCAGGTGCCGGGCTCGCTCTCGTCCGAGTTGCACACCAGGTATTTCTGCACCGGGGAAGCGCGCGGCATGAAGCTCCACTTGAGGCCGGTGGGGAAGCCGGCGCCGCCGCGGCCGCGCAGCCCCGACGCCTTCACCGCGTCGATGACCTGCTCGCGCGGCGGTTTCTCCTTCAGCAGCCGCTCCCACACCTCGTAACCGCCGATGCTGCGGTAGGTGGCGAGCGTCCAGGAGCGCTCGAGCTTCAGCGGCTCGAAGACCGTGAGGTTCATCCGGGCGGCGTATTGGCTCTCGAGGTCGCTCACTTGAGGGCATCCAGGATCGCATCGAGCCTCTCGGGCGTGAGGTGCTCGTGGAACACGTGATCCACCATCATCATCGGCGCGCCGGTGCAGGCGGCGAGGCACTCCTCTTCTCTCTTCAGGAAGATGCGCCCGTCAGGCGTACTCTCGTTGAGCTTGATGCCGAGTCTTCCCTCGGCGTGCGCCACCAGCTCCTCGGCGCCCCTCAGCATGCAGGAGATGTTGGTGCAGATGCTGACGTGATGGCGGCCGCAAGCGTGGGTCTCGAGCATCGAGTAGAAGCTCGCCACCTCGTACACCTGGATCGGCGGCAGCTGCAGGTGCTCGGCCACCGCATCCATCAGATCGGGCGTGAGGTAGCCGCGGTTCTGCTCCTGCGCCGCGCGCAGCGCCGCGATGCACGCCGAGCGCTGCCGGCCGGGCGGAAACCTCCTCACCCAGTGATCGATCTCGCGGCGGGTCTCCTCCGAGAGCAGCGATAGTTTGCTCGCGAGCGCGGTGCCGCCGACACCGATGTTGCTGCGCTCGCCGTTCATCGGTCTATCTCCCCGAAGACGATGTCCTGACTGCCGATCACGGCCACCACGTCGGCGAGCATGTGGCCGCGGCACATCTCCTCGAGCGCCGCCAGATGCGCAAAGCCCGGCGCGCGGCACTTCAGGCGATAGGGCTTGTTGGCGCCGTCGGAGATCAGGTAGATGCCGAACTCGCCCTTCGGGGCCTCCACGGCAGCGTAGGTTTCTCCCTCAGGTACTTCATAGCCTTCCGTGAAGAACTTAAAGTGATGGATGAGGGCCTCCATGTCATCCTTCATGCGCTCGCGTCGCGGCGGACACGCCTTCCGGTCATCGACCATCACGGGCCCCGGGTGCGCGCGCAGCCAATCGACGCACTGGCGGACGATGCGATTCGCCTGGCGCATCTCCTCGACGCGCACCAGGTAGCGATCGTAGCAATCCCCGTTGACACCCACCGGAACGTCGAAGTCCATGCGCTCGTAGACCTCGTAGGGCTGCTTCTTGCGCAGGTCCCAGGCTACGCCTGAGCCGCGCAGCATCGGACCCGAGAAGCCGAGCTGCATGGCGCGCTCGGGCGGGACCACGCCGATGTTCACGGTGCGCTGTTTCCAGATACGGTTGTCGGTGAGCAGCGTCTCGTAGTCGTCGATGGCCGCGGGAAAGACTGCAGTGAACGCCTGGATGAAGTCCAGCATGCCGCCCGAGCGCGCCTCGTTGAGACGCGCGACCGCCTTCTCCGAGCGCCATCTCGACGCCTGGTACTTCGGCATCGCATCGGGCAGATCGCGATGCACGCCCCCGGGGCGGTAGTAGGTCGCATGCATGCGCGTGCCCGATACCGCCTCGTAGACGTCCATGAGCTCCTCGCGCTGCTTGAAGCACAGCAGGAACACCGTCATGGCGCCGATGTCGAGCCCGTGGGAGCCGAGCCACATGAGATGATTCAGGATGCGCGTGATCTCGTCGAACATCACGCGGATGTATTTCGCGCGCTCGGGCGGCTCGATGCCGAGCAGCCGCTCGATCGCGAGCACGTAGGCGTGCTCGTTGCACATCATCGACACGTAGTCGAGCCGGTCCATGTAGCCGATGGATTGATTGAAGGGCTTGGACTCGGCGAGCTTCTCGGTGCCGCGATGCAATAGCCCGATATGCGGATCGGCCTTCTGGATCACCTCCCCGTCCATCTCCAGCACCAGCCGCAGCACTCCGTGAGCCGCCGGGTGCTGGGGCCCGAAGTTCATGGTGTAGTTGCGGATCTCGGAGAGCGGTGTGGCGGCCATCAGCGCGGCACCTGCGGATCTTTGAGCGCGGGCTCGTAGCGGTGGTCGTGGCGGATCACCTTCGGGACCAGCACTCTCGGCGTGATGCTCACCGGCTGGTACACGACCCGCTGCCTGTCGGGATCGTACTGCACCTCCACGTTGCCGATGAGCGGAAAGTCCTTGCGGAAGGGATGCCCGATGAAGCCGTAGTCGGTGAGCAGGCGGCGCAGGTCCGGGTGACCGCGGAACAGAATGCCGAACAGGTCGAAGGCCTCGCGCTCGAACCAGTTGGCGCTCGCCCATACGTCCACCACCGAGTCGACGACCGGCTCGGCGGAGTCTTCGCACCTGACTGCGAGCCGCAGCCGCTGGTTGTGGCTGATGGAGAGCAGCTGATAGACGACCGCGAAGCGGCCGGGGGCGTTCGGGTCGGGCGCACCGCCCTCTGCGATCCGGCCGCGGCTGAAGCCCGAGCGGGTGGCATCCGTCGTCTGCCACTCCTCCCGCCCGTAGTGCAGATAATCGGCGCCGGCCAGATCCATCAGCATCTCGAAGGCGAGCTCGGGCGCATCGCGGAGTGTCCGGCACACCTCGAGGAGCGAGCCCGCGTCGGTGTCGTAGGCCAGCTCGCGGGCGAGCGCGGGCCGGCGCCGGACGCTGCCGCCGAGCCGCGCGTCGACCTTCAGGGCGAGAGCTTCGTTGAGCTCGCTCAAGCGCTGTCTCACTCCTCGCCAGACTATCGGGCGATCGTGCTGGTGCGGGCGATCTTCTTCTGCAGCTGCACGATCCCGTACACCAGCGCTTCGGCCGTGGGCGGACACCCGGGTACGTAAATGTCGACCGGCACGATGCGGTCGCAGCCGCGCACGACCGAGTACGAATAATGGTAGTAGCCGCCGCCGTTCGCGCACGAGCCCATGGAGATGACCCAGCGGGGCTCCGCCATCTGGTCGTACACCCTGCGCAGCGCCGGCGCCATCTTGTTGACCAGAGTGCCGGCGACGATCATGACGTCCGACTGGCGGGGGCTCGGCCGGAACACCACGCCGAAGCGATCGAGGTCGTAGCGCGAGGCGCCGGCATGCATCATCTCGACCGCGCAGCACGCCAGCCCGAAGGTCATCGGCCACAACGACCCGGTGCGCGCCCAGTTGATGAGAGTGTCGAGCTGCGTCGTGAAGAAGCCGCGCTGCGCGAAACCCTCCAGGGCCTCCAGTCCCGCCCGCTCGACCGCTAGTCCCACTCGAGCGCCCCCTTCTTCCACTCGTAGATGAAGCCGACGACCAGGATCGCGAGGAAGATGCTCATGGCGG